>DATEAT010000124.1:0-62987 GCA_035288225.1 Anaerolineales bacterium
GGATGGTACAGCGTGTCATCCAGATCGAAGAGCAGGGTGGTGATGCTATCTGCGGAAGAGGTCATGGCCCCGACGGTTCATTGGAAGATTGGCCGAGTATACGCCATGCCGCCAGCGCACCGGGCGACCGCCGAAGTCTAGTCAAATCGATGCCTTTGTGGCACACTTCGCCGGTTGATGTGATGTGAACTGATGCCCAACGCCCTGATTGACAGCGCCTCACCCTACCTCTTGCAGCACGCCCACAACCCGGTGGAGTGGTTTCCGTGGGGCGAGGCCGCGCTGAGCAAGGCGAAGCGTGATGACCGGCCGATCTTCCTTTCGATTGGATACGCGGCCTGTCATTGGTGTCACGTGATGGCGCACGAATCCTTCGAAGACCAGGCCACAGCCGATCTGCTCAATCGCTTCTTCGTGCCGGTCAAGGTGGACCGCGAAGAACGACCGGATCTGGATTCTATCTACATGGATGCGGTTGTGTCGCTGACCGGGCAAGGGGGCTGGCCCCTCTCGGTCTTCCTGACGCCGGCGGGTGACCCGTTCTACGGCGGAACCTACTTCCCGCCCGAGCCGCGCCACGGGTTGCCTTCCTTCCGGCAAGTGCTTGAGAGAGTTGCGCAGGCCTGGCGTATGCGGCGAGCACAGGTGATGGAGAATGCTGCAGCGCTGCGTGCCGACATCGCCCTTGAAGGGAGCATCGCCTCCGCTCCCGCGACGGCCGACCCGGCCCTTCTGCGGCACGCGCTCGAAAACCTTCTCAACGGTTTTGACATGGAGTGGGGAGGATGGGGAGACGCGCCCAAGTTCCCTCAACCCCTGGCAATTGAGTTCCTTCTCCGCCGGCACCGCCGCACAGGAGACGGGTTGGCGCTCGACCTCGCCCAACGCACGCTGAGAGCTATGGCGCGCGGCGGGATTTTCGACCAGGTGGGCGGGGGATTCCACCGCTACTCCACCGACCGGTCATGGCATGTTCCGCATTTCGAAAAAATGCTCTATGACCAGGCGCTGCTCGCGCGGGCATACCTGCGCGGATGGCAGGCCTCGGGCGATTCGGAGTTCCGTCGCGCAGCCGAGGCAACGCTCGATTTCGTCGTGCGCGAACTCATGCTGGATGAAGGGGGCTTGGCCTCGTCGCTGGATGCCGACTCGCAAGGCGAGGAGGGGCGCTACTACGTCTGGTCGTTGGAGGAATTCAAGGATCAGCTTGGTGCGGACGCAGATTGGGCTGCTGAGACGTACGGAGTGAGCGCGCAGGGTGCATTCGACGGCCGATCCATTCTGCGGCGGGCGCATTCGCCCGAACAAGCCACGGCTTCGGCGCAGCTGCGGCCGGCCGATAGCACCCGACTGCAAGATCTGAATGCGAAGCTGCTCGCTGCGCGCAGCCGCCGCGTGGCTCCGGCGCGCGACGACAAAGTAGTGGCCGCATGGAATGGGTTGGGGCTGGCTGCGCTCACCCTGGGCGCGCGCATGCTCGAGCGCGCGGATCTGGCCGTTGCGGCGGACCGCTGCGCTGCGTTCTTGCGCGCGCATCTGCTCCACGATGGGCAGGTGCGGCGCGTGTGGCGCGGCGGCCGGATAGCCGAATACGGGTTCGCCGAGGATTACGCCGCACTGGCCGCAGGCTTCCTCGAACACTATCAGACCACGGGGGAGGAGAGCTACTTTGTGGATGCAGTGGCGCTGTGCGATGCACTGCTCAAGGACTTCCAGCGGCCCGAGGGCGGGTTCTTCGACACCGGGCAGCGGCATGAGCAGCTCGTGGCTCGGCCGCATACGCTGCATGATGCACCCACGCCCAGTGCCTCGGCCTTGGCGGTCGGTGTGATGCTCCGGCTGCATGCGCTGGATGGCTCCCCGCGGTGGCTCGACGCGGCTGATCGTGCAATGCCCGTCATGCTTTCATCGGCCGCTCAGCACCCAACCTCCTTCGCGCAATGGCTGCTGGATGGCGAAGACTGGCTAGGTGGAGTGAAGAGCGTGGCTCTGATCGGTACGGCAGCGGACCCGGTATTGGACTCGCTGCGCTCGGAAGTGGCCCGGACCTCGTGGCCGGAGGTCGTTGCTGCCTGGGGCCGCCCCGGCGAGCCGAGCCATGTGCCCGTCCTTTCTGAGCGGGTGCAGATTGAGGCGCCGGCGCGGGCGTATGTTTGCGTCGACATGGCCTGTCGGCTGCCCGCCGAATCGATTGAAGAACTCCGCATGCAACTCACGCCATGACCCAGTCTCCACGCCCGGGCCCGGCCGACCATCTGCGGGCTGCCGTTGCTCGAACGCCCATGCCCGGATCGTTGCGTCCGGCGGCCGCGATGCTTTCAAGCGATTCCGCGTTTCAGGGATACCTTGCCGCCTGCGACCAGGGCACGATCAGCGTGACGAATTTCGCCGCCTCGATCATCCTGGCGCGGGCGATCAGCGCCACCGAGTTCGGCATGTATGGGGTAGGGTTCTTGCTGCTGCTGCTGATACGGGCGGCCCAGGAGGGGCTCACCGTTCAACCTCTCAATGCGATCGGTCCGACGCTGGAGGGGGATGAGTATCGTCGTTACGCAAGCAGCACGGCCGTGTTGCAGCTCATGCTTTCGTCGCTCACTGCGCTTGGGGCGCTCGGCCTGGGTTGGGTGTTGACTGCAACCGGCAACGACGTTGCTGGCCCGACGGTTTCGGCGATGGCATTCGTTGGCAGCACGTGGCAGGTCCAGGAGTTCCTCCGGCGGGGGTTATACGCACGCGGCCGGATCGGCGCGGCCGCGTTGAACACGGGGTTGGCCAGCCTGGTGAGGTTGGCGGCGCTGGCGCTCATGGCGTACGGCGGAGGGCTCTCGGCCCGCGCCGGGCTCGATGCGATCGCCTTCGGCTCGTTAGCGGCCGGCCTGCTGGGAGTGATTCAGATCCGGGAGTCGTGGACCCGCGCCGGGCTCGACGTGCGCGGGGCCCTGCGAACGAACTGGTCCTTCGGACGATGGGTATCGGGCGGCAGCATCGCCAACTGGGCGGCGCTCGAGATCTACCCGATCCTCTCCGCGGGCATGATCAGCTTCGCAGCCGCGGGGGCATTCCGTGCGCTGCAGAATCTGGTCGCCCCAATTCACGTGTTGCTGCGCACCATTGATACTTTTCTGACCCCGCGCGCCGCTCGGCGTTTCAAGTCCGGAGGGTGGGGTGGGCTGCGTGCGCTGCTCTCGCGCGTCTATTGGCTATCGGTCCTGCCCGCCATTGCGCTTCTGGCCGGCGTGTCGCTCTTCTCGGCCCCGCTCATGCGCTTCCTGTACGGCGAGAAGTACGCGGGCTACTCGGGAATGCTGCCGCTGCTTGCCCTGGCGTACGGGTTGTGGTTCGCCTATGCCCCGCTGCAGGCGTGCCTCAAAGCCATCCCTTGGACTCGGCCGGTGTTCCTGGCCAATGCACTGGCCACCCTTTCGATCTTCAGCATCGGGTTGTTGGCCATACACTACCTCGGTCTGGCCGGCGCGATCGGGGGACAAGCGCTCAACGGTCTATTGATTGGAGCGGTTCTCTGGCTTACGTGGTGGCGTGCGTCCGATCGAGGCCCGCGGGCGGCCTGAAGCGGGGGCGAGCGGTCGATGCAGCCAGCGGCGTGGCAAGCGGCCTCCCCAGCCTTTCTTCCAGCGATACCAAAAGACAATTGACATCGCCAGTCCCAGCAGCTGCAGATCGAACAGCAGCCCTGCATGCTGCGCGTACAGGCGGTCGAGACGCAGGCGGCTGCGTAGCGGCACGTAGTAGTCCCCGACGACTTGCGCCAGACCGGCCAAGCCGGGCTGCACCTGGTGACGGTCGGCGAATTCCGGCAGCCGTTGCAAGATCTCGTGGACCACCACCGTTCGCAGCGGGCGCGGGCCGACGAAACTCATGTCACCGCGCAATATGTTCACCAGTTGCGGCAGCTCATCGAGCGCGGTCTTGCGCAAGAAGCGTCCGCTGCGCAAGATGCGAACATCTTTCTCGCGAGCGGGGATAGGCCCGGTTTGATCCTCGGCATTGCGCACCATCGTCCGCAGTTTGAGCTGGGCGAAGTTGCGTCCCCCGCGGCCGACAGAATTCTTGACGAAGACGACCGGGCCCGGGTCCTCCAGCCAAATGAGGGCGCAGAACGCGACCCACAGCGGTGCGGTGAGGCCCAGCCCCACCAGCGCCAAGGCGATGTCGAATACGCGCTTTGTGGCACGCAACGGGGGTGGCTGGCCGAACCTCGCGACGTGTCGCTCCACCACGTCTAGTTCCACCTGGGCCGGAGGCGGCGAGTTGTTCTCGACCCAGCCGAATTCTGCGATGCAAGCCGCCGCGGCACCCATGCATGTGCCGGCCAGGCCGAGAACAGCCGAGGCCGCAACCGTGCCCGCGGGCCAAGCGGTTAGAGGCGCGCCGATCAGCGTCGGAATCAGAGATAGTGTGAGGAGGAAGAGGAGGCCCGCAACGATCGCCAGCCGGTAGCGCGCCCTCACTCCGGCTTCGTGCGAGGGGCCGGAGAGGCGCGGAACGAGGTAGGCCACCAGGGCCGGGCCCACAAGCGCAATCAGCAGCCTTACCGCCGTTGGGATCATCGGGTCAACCGAGGAGGGCGCGACCTAGCACGGACATAGCGTCCGCCGGCGCGTCCCCGCAAAGAGTCTTCGAATGGCGAGGGCATCGCGCGGATAATACTCTGCGGCGGGAGCAGGGTCAAGCGCGGCGCCCGAAAACGCGTCCTCGCGGAGTGCCGGCGCCCGCGAATCGCGCGGGCTGCGTGATATACTCTGCCCGCGTTTTCCCCTTTCGAAGGAGCAGATGCTCAAGGTATGCGGACCACAGCCAAATTAGTCCTTGCAGTCGCGCTCGTCGTCGTGTTGGGAGTTGGAGGCTATCTGGGAGTCCAGCTTGCGATACATTGGTCGACTCCGCTTGGACCGAGCCTGGTCTTAGACCTTCCGACCGACACATTGTCCCCCCCGGCGATGACGACTCCGAGTGCGGAAAGCCCACTGGGCGAGATCACGCCCACCGCAGATGCTGAAGAGACGGCCACCTCGGGACCGCCTGCAGCCGATGCACTCGTCATCTTGGCGGTCGGGGCGGACAACTCGGGCGGTTACATCAACGGATTGGCGGACGTCACACGCGTAGTGCGCATCGATCTCACCAACGCCAAGGTCACCATGCTCGCCTTCCCGCGGGATCTTTGGGTGCGCGTTCCGGGCATTGAGGATCACTACGGGTTAGACCGCGGCAAGCTCAATCAATCCTACTACTGGGGCAATGTGTACAACGAACCGGGTGGGGCCGGCCCGGGGCTCCTCGCGCGTACCCTGAACGACAACTACGGAATGCGCATCGACAACTACATCGCGGTCAACATGACGACCTTTGCCCACATCGTGGATGCCCTCGGAGGCATCGACATCTACCTGCCGCGCGACGTCGATGGCACCACCAGCCCAACCCCGCTGCCTTACTTCAACGCGGGATGGAATCACTTCAATGGGGCACAGGCGCTGGCCTACTCTCGCATCCGCAAGATCGATACCGAGCTCGACCGGATTGACCGCCAGACGGAGGTATTGTGCGCCCTGCGGGCCAAGGTCACCCGTGCCGAGGTGCTACCGAAAATCCCGGCCATCATTGAAAGCTTCCTCGGCAACGTGCTGACCGATCTCACTCCGGAGCAGATCAGCCGATTGGTGGCCGTGGCCCCCTCGGTCGGTACGAAAAACATCTTCAGTGCCTCGATTCCGCGAGAGTTGTTGACCGCCACGACTGAACCCTTTCCATTGGCCACTCCGCCCGTGCGCACCTTCGTCTGGCACGGCGACGAAGCGCGCATCCGCGAATTGGTGAGCCAGTTCCTCGAGGGCACGTATCCCTCGGGAACGGGCACCTCGCCCTGCAACTAGATCAGGCTGGCAGAACTGCATGCGCATCGCCATGATCTCCTACCATACCTGCCCGCTGGCCGTGCTGGGCGGCAAAGACACGGGCGGGATGAACGTCTACGTGCGCGAACTCACGCGTGCGCTCGGCCGGCGCGGCATTGGCGTAGATGTGTTCACGCGCTCGCAAGATGAGCACGTGCCGCACGTTGTGCACGACCTGGGCTATGGCAACCGGGTGGTGCATGTGCCGGCCGGCCCCGAACAGCCGCAACCCAAGGCTGCCCTGGCCGGCTTCATCCCGGAGTTCACCGCCGGCATACAGGGCTTCGTTGACCGGGAGGGCACGCAGTACGACCTGATCCACTCCCACTATTGGCTCTCGGCGCTGGCGGCCAAGCCGCTGCGTACGGCCTGGCGCGTGCCGGTCGTGCACATGTTCCATACGCTGGGAATCATGAAGGCCCGCCTGGAGGGCGCCCCCGAGGACCCGCTGCGCGTGGAAGCCGAGGCAGACATGCTGACCTGGGTCGACCGCGTGGTGGCCGCCACACCGGCCGAGCGTGCCCAGCTTCAGTGGCTGCACAACGCCGACTTGCGCAGAGTTGTCGTCATCCCTCCGGGAGTTGACCTGGAGACGTTTCACCCCATGCCGGCAGCGCAGGCCAAGGCGCAGATCGGCCTGGAGCCGGATGCACGCATGCTGCTCTACGTCGGGCGCATCGAACGGTTGAAGGGAATCGAGACCCTGTTGCGCGCGGGGGCCCTTCTGCGCAGCCGCGGGGGCATCACCGGTGAGCGCGCGTGCGTCATGGTCATCGGCGGCGACCCGGACTCCCCCGGCGACGAGATGGCCCGCTTGCAGGCGCTGCGCGAAGAACTCGGCGTAACGGACGTTGTTACCTTCGTCGGCAAGAAGAGCCAGGAGAGCCTGCCCTACTACTATTCGGCCGCCGACGTTGTGGTTGTGCCGTCGCACTATGAGTCATTCGGGCTTGTGGCGTTGGAGGCAATGGCTTGCGGCATACCCGTGGTGGCGTCGGGCGTAGGCGGACTCTTGTATCTCGTCCAAGATTGCAGAACCGGTTTCCACGTTCCGGACGGAGACGAACTAATCTTGGCGAAGAATCTGGCCTATCTCCTGGAGAATGACGAAATCCGTCGCGAGTTCGGGCGGCGCGGGGCAAGCCTGGCACGCGCCTACGATTGGCGGTCGATCGCCCAGCAAGTGCTGACCCTGTACGAGAGCGTCCTAGCGGGAGCGAGCGCCGAGCCGGCCTCCTCCAACATCGTTCTCTAGCTCAGGCGCGGTGTCGAATGATAAGCGGCCGAGGATCCTCGGCCGCTGTTCGTTGGGATTTCAGCCGCCTTTTCGCTACTCCGGAAAGAACCGACCTGTCGAGGCGTAGTAGGCACAGTGAGTGGAAACGTAAGCAACTACCTCGACCAGTTTACTTTCGCGGTCGTCCCGCCGCACAAGCAATTCGAGGGCTTGCGTGCGCTCACCGCACTTCTCAATGAAATCAAGGATCACCTGTGAGTCCACATTCGCCCAGGACGCGACCCGGTTCAAAATGTAGGGTCGATTTCCCTTGATAAGGGACGCGGCCGTGAGGTAGGCTCGCGACGTGCTGGTCCGTGTTGAAGCGCGGGTGAACATGCGCCGCAGGTCTGGGTCGACGTAGCCCTGGGCCCGGCGCCGGTAGCGAGTAGGGGAGGCTTTGAGAAAGGCGGCCAGCGCCACCGAGACGCCGGCTAGCGGTTCGTCGAGGAGCAGCGCATCATTCTCTGCCTCAGGCGGGCGATTGTGAAGCTCCTGAACGATACGATCAACGTATCGCAGTTTGAGCAGCGCGCCCGGGAAGCGGCGGTACAACCGGCGCCAATTCGAGCGCGGAGTGAGCCACACGGAGAAGGTCTCGGCAAAGTCGTCATCTGGATGCTTTTGCGCATAGTGGTCGCCGAGGGGGTTGACGTAGTCGCGGCTCCACGGGTTGGCGCGCTCGACGTAGCGATTGGTGGCCGGGTACGAACGAAAGAAGTTTCCGCGCACGTGAAACGTCTCGCGGAAATCCTTGCGGCGGTAGAGTTTGTAAGCGTAGCAGAAGGCGTGCCCGATCTCGTGGCGCACGGTCGAGGCGATCTCTTCCGGTGAATACAACCAACGGCGGAACTCGCGATGCAGTTCGCGCAGCAGGTAGTGCGTGTCGTAGAAACCCACGGCGACATTGGTCGTGCCCTCGACCGTGCCGTAGCCGGTGGAGAGATAGAAGTTCGGAATCAGGTGCTTGAGGCGCACGCGCTTCAGGTCGTCGCGGGCGATGGCCAGCGCCCGCCCAAGCGGCCCTTCGTCGAGCGATAGCTCGAGCCGGTTAAGCGGAGTCATGAGCAGTTCCAGCTTTCGGGTTTCCGGCCCGAAAAGCAAGAGGCGCGAGTGACGCATGGTTGGGATCAGACTCCGGACGGTGTGCGCCGCAGGTCCGGGTGGACGGCGGCGAGTGCGGATGAGTTCTTACCTGGGCCGCGGGGTAGCGGCCTGCGGCCATCGGGCGTGCATGCAATGGGTGTGGTGAGGTGCCCCCGGAGGGACTCGAACCCCCAGCCTACTGATTCGAAGTCAGCCGCTCTATCCTTTGAGCTACGGGGGCAGCGGGCACCATCGGCTGCAGTAAGTCCTTCGGAGCGCCGCCAGCGAGGCTGGCTCCCTTGCGCGGAACAAGCGAATTATACGGTTTCCGCCCAGCGTGTCAACGCTGGGGAGGGGTGAATCGTGTCTTGAGGGCAATTTGGCCTAGTGCGGCCCGCATTGTGGCGGAGGTTCATGTGGCCGATTTAAAGCCCGGGCAGGCTGGCGGGGTGTCTGAGGTCGGCCGGCCCCCTCCACGCTCAGATCCAACGCGCGGTGTGCCTCTCGTTACTTGGCAGGGCGGGCACCTTTGAGCAGCCCGTTGACCTTAGCCACAAAATCGTCCGGCTTGATCGGTTTGTCGACGAAGGCATCCACCGGCAGGTAATCCTGCTCGGGGCCGAAGCGCAGCGGGGTCGTGCTGTGGATCGCGGTCAGCATCACAATGGGGATCGTGCGGAAGCCCTCGTACTCCGACCCGGGTTCCGGTTTGCGCAGGGCCAGCGCGACTTGGAATCCCTCGGTCGCCGAATCCATCATCACGTCCAGCACGATCAGATCCGGGTGTTCGGCCTTCACCTGCTTCAAGCCCTCCGCGCCGTTGGGTGCGCTGATCACCTTGTGCCCCGCGCCTTCCAGGCACATGCGCGTCGCCAGCACCATATCCGGGTCGTCGTCGATGATCAGTATCTTGGCCATCGGATCATCCTCATGCGGTGGGTGTAAGTAGGTCCGAGAGGATCTGCTCACACAGCGTCGGGATTGCGGCTTGCACAGGTTCACTCAAACCGGGCGAGTAGTCTGCTCGCAGCGGTTGAACGGCGTACACAACGATGTGCGGCGGCAATGTGTCGAGTGCCTGACCCAGGGCCAGGGCCTGCGCCAAGCCGGCGGCATGCCACGATCCGCCGCCCTCGCGCGCCGCGTGCTCGAGCACAGTGGCCACCGGCAGGCGCCGCCACTCCCCCGGCGCCAAGCCCTGTTCGGCGGCATCCACAACGATCGCCCGCGCTACATCCTTGAGGAGCAGTACCGTTTCCACGCCCGCCAAGCCGCCGTCGAGCACAGTCACGTGACATGGCAGGTCGTGTCGCGCGGCCAGCGCACGGATCACGGCCGGCCCGATTCCGTCGTCGCCGCGCAATTCGTTGCCCAGCCCCAGCACCAGGGTCGTGCCGGCCGCAGCCGGCCGGGCCTCGCGCCCCAATTCGGGCGCGCGCGTTTCGGTGAGGCTACTCAAAGCGGACATTGAGCATGTGCGTCGAGCACGAAATGCACGGGTCGTAAGCGCGCACCAGCATCTCCAGCGCCAAGGTGATCTCCGGCGGCTTGCGGTCGAGCATCGTCGGCACCAAAGCGCGCATATCGGCTTCGATGTTGTTCAAGTTCTGGCCGGTAGGGATGATGCAGTTGGCACCGGTCACCAATCCATCTGCAATGACGTAATTGTGGAACAGCGTGCCGCGCGGCACGTCGCATGCGCCCACACCTTCGCCGCTCAGGCGCGCGGGTTTTGCCGGCTCTTCCCAGGTGATGCCGCGCTTGAGCAGCACATCGCACAGGCGGATGGCATCTTCGGTGCAGTGGACGATCTCAACCACTTGGGCGGCCGTGTTCAGGTACGGGTTAGTCACTTTGGGCTTGAGCCCAATCGTCGCCGCGGCCGATTTGGCCTTGGGGTGCAGCTCGTCGAAGTTGATGTTGAAGCGCGCCAGCGCGCCGACCATGTACGACTCGCGCTTGTGATGCGCGCGCTTGGCCGAAGAGTGCTGCACCAGGTATTCGTTCGTGACCTTGCGGTACTCGGTGAGCGGCAGGGCGCCGCCGTCGCTCGAAGCGATCTCGCCGTCGATGTAGCAGTACTCGCCCTCGGCGCGCAACGCCACATATTCGGTGTCGCGCTCGAAGGACGGCAGCTTGAGCTGGGTGAACAGTTCGACCGTGGCCTCCACGTCCGGGCGCATGGCGATGAGCCGCTCGCGCAGTTCTTCCAGTTGCATGCGGCTGGGGAAGTGCGTGAAGCCGCCCACCGTCATCGCGATGGGGTGGGTGTGCCGCCCGCACAGGGCGGCGCACAGGTCGCCGGCCAGCTTCTTCATGCGCAGCGCGCGCAACACCACCTCCGGCGCGCTCTTGGCGAGCGGGATCACGCTGCCCACGCCCAAGAGGTCGGGGGCGACGAGCATGTAGGCGTGCAGGATGTGGCTGTCGAGCATTTCCCCGTGGAAGTTGAGCTTGCGCAAAAGAACAGTCTGCTCGCTCGGCACGACGCCCAGCGCGTTCTCGGTCGCGCGCAAGGAGGCGGTGGCATGCCCCACCGCGCAAATGCCGCAAATGCGCGAAGTGATGTGCGACGATTCGCCGTATGGCCGGCCGCGCAGCATAGCCTCGAAGAAGCGCGGAGTCTCCACGATCTCCAGGTCGCACTGTTTGAGCTGGCCGTTCTGCACGTCGACGACGATGTTGCCGTGGCCTTCGACGCGGGTCACGTGGTGGACATCAATGCGCAGGTTGGGGGTCACCATGGCCCGCCGCCTCCATTTCCATCACCTGATAGGTCAGGAATTGCGTCATCTTGGCCAGCGTCTGCTCCACGCTCAGCCCATGCTCGGTGAGCACTTCTTTGAGATGCTCGATGTTCGGGTTGGGCACCAGCCCGCGGCAGCCTTCGCACGAGTCGCCGTAGGTCGGGCAGATGGCATCGCACCCCGCGCGCACGATTGGGCCCAGGCAGGTTGTGCCGCGCAGGTACAGGCACACGTTTTCTTTCAGCTTGCACTCGACGCACAGCGGGTAGTCCGGCAGTTCGGGAGTGCGCCCCTGCAACAAGCGCTTCACCGTGCGCACGAACTCGTGACGGTCGATCGGGCAGCCGGGGATGGCCGCATCCACTTTGATCACCGCCGAGATCGGGCGGGCCGGGTAGGTGTCGTACCACTCGGCTTTGTCGCCGTACACGAAGCGGCGCACGTCGCCCAAATCGTGACGGTTGCGGATGGTGTTGATCCCGCCCAGATGGGCGCACGCGCCCAGCGCCACGACCAGCGCCGCTTTCTCACGGATGGCCTTGATCGGCGCTTCATCGCTCGGCCGCGAGCACGAGCCTTCGATGAAGGCGATGGCGTAGTCGTCGCCCTTCTCGCTCATCGCCTCGCGGAAGCGGACGATATCCACGGCCTCCAGCAGCTCGGGGTAGAGTTGCAGCGAGTCGACCACGGTCAGTTGGCAGCCTTCGCAGCTGGTGAATTCGTAGAACGCGATCTTGGGTTTGGCGCTCATCACAGAGCCTCCCCCAGGTGTTTGATCTGGGCGTAAGAGAAGGAGGGGCCCGACTGGCAGGCGTAGAGGTGGTTGATCTGGCAGTGACCGCACTTGCCCACGCCGCACTTCATGCGGCGCTCGAGCGAGAGCCAGATGTTGCCATCCGGCAGGCCCTTGCCCAGGAGTTCCATGAGCACGAAGCGGTACATCACCGGCGGCCCCACCGTCACCGCCACCGTGTTGCGCGGATGAACCTCGACCTTGGGGAAGAGCGTCGTGATGACGCCCACGTTGCCCTTCCAGTTCTCGTCGCCGCGGTCCACCGTCAGGTGCACTTCCACATCGCCGCGCGCTTTCCAGGCTGCCAGTTCGTCGGTGAAGAGCAGCTCGGCCGGGCTGCGCGCGCCGTACAAGATGATCACCCGCCCGAAGTCCGAGCGCTCGTCAAGCACTTGGTTGATCAGCGAGCGCAGCGGCGCCAGACCCAGGCCGCCCGGCGCGAAGAGCATGTCTTTGCCGCGGAAGCGCTCGATCGGGAAGCCGGTGCCGAACGGTCCGCGAATCCCGATCGGCGACCCGGGCGTGAGCGTGTGCAGCAGGCCCGTCAGATCTCCCGCCCGTCGCACGCACAACTGGAAGCTGCCATTACTGCGGCTCGGTGAAGAGCAAATACTGATCGGCGCCTCACCCACACCGAACAGCGAGACCTCCACGAACTGACCGGGCTTGTGCCCCAGGCTCATGCCCTCGGGCAGGGCGATGTCGAATAGTTTCTCCATCCCCGTCATCGGCCGGACGCTGCGCACCACGCCGTAGGTCGGTAGATAGATGGAGGGGTCGATCAAGGTTTGTTTGAGGGCTGTGACCATGGGTCAGCCTCCCTGCGGGGTGGCGGCCGCCGGCTGGTGCTGGCGGCGGTAGAGTTCGTTGAAGGTGTCGACGGGCGTGATATGCACCAGGCAGGCCTCCGCGCATCGACCGCATCCTACGCAGCCCAGCAACCCGAACGCATCGGTCTGGTACTTTCCCTTGCGGAAGAAGCGATGCCGCTGCCGCGCCGCTCGGGTGGTGCGGAAGTTGTGCCCGCCGGCCACGGTAGCAAACTTGTCGAGCTGGCACGAATCCCATTCGCGTACGCGCCGCCCGCTCTTGAGCGTCAGATCCACCTCATCCGTTACGTTGAAGCAGTAGCACGTGGGACACACGTTGGTGCACATGGCGCAGGCCAGGCAGCGCTCGCCCAGTTCCTTCCATAACCCGCTGTCGTACGATGTCGAAAGCAAGCTGGGAAGCTCGGTCACGTCGAACTCCAGCCGCAGCGGGAAGCGCGGCCACTTGTCGCTCATCACGCGGTTGAGGCGCGCCGTATCCTTATCGCCGAAGGGGCGTGCCGCCTTGAGCCCGACCAGCAGCGCCGCGCCGCGGTCACTGCCCACTTCGGCTGCGTACGCCTCACCCAGGTCGGTCAGGTGAAGGTCGAACGCCTCCGGGGTGGAGAGGGTGCCCATGCTCTTGCAAAACGAACCGGCCGTGCATGGCTTGAGGCACTCCACACTCACCAGTGTGGTCTTGTTGCGGTGTGCCAGGTAGTGCTGGTCGCTGTAACCGGTGGCCATAACGCGATCCAGGAGCTGCATTGCGTGCATGTCGCACGTATGCACCCCCAGAACCACCGTGCGAGGTCCTTCGAGCGTCGCCTCCACTTGCTGCGCATCCGTACGGAACTTCAGCAGGTCCTCGCGCGCCGGGAAGAGGTACTTCTTGGGCGGCAACACGCTGGTCGGGTAGCCCAGATCGAACTCGCTCGCCGACCCGACCTCGCCGAACACGTGCTGGCCGTGCAAGGGCTTTGGAGCTACCACGCGGTAGCTCGACCGAAGCAGCCTGACCCAATCGTCGAGAGCAGCCTTCGGGATGATCATAGGATTCATGGTCGACAGGCTCCGTTTCTGCTGTGTCGAGGCAAGTGCGGCGCAATATGCCTCTAAATAGTCTAGCGCGCTCGCGAGCCTCTCCGGGCTTACACCCATCGGTCTTTTGAGGGATTTTCGTCACAATCTGGACAGTCGGCCGTCTATTCCACGCACGCATTACCGCGGCGTCATTGTCCGTCCCCACGGGTGTGCGCTGGCCGACTTGGGCAAGTTCTGCTTGGACCAACGGGTCCCCGCCAAGTGCCATCCTCAGGTGACAGATTGATGAGGGTCGCCAATTGTTGATGGGCCTTGCTGCGGGCCGGCACGTTCCCTCGACGATCTGGGTGGGGTGTGCGGGGGACCCTTCCGTTCCTGCCGTGGGGCTAGCAGATGCGTGGAAGCATTTCTCCCGCAAGCATGTCGATCAATCGCGTCCCGCCGATGGCCGTCTGCAGCGTCACTCGGCCGGGTGCGCCACGGCCCACCTCGCCGATGCGACATGCCTCTTCGCCGTAGCGAGAGGCACGCATGGCCTCAAGCACTCGCTCGGATGCCTCTGCCGGCACGCAAGCCACCAGCTTGCCCTCGTTGGCCACATGCAGTGGGTCGAAGCCCATCAGCTCGCAGGCCGCGCGCACCGCCGGCCGCACAGGGATGGACTTTTCGTGAAGCTCGATCGATACGCCCGATTGGCCGGCGATCTCCTTGAGCGCAGTGGCCAGCCCGCCGCGAGTCGGGTCGCGCAGCGCATTCACCGGTCCGGCCTCGCGCATGGCTCGCACCAGATGGTTGAGCGGCGCCACGTCGCTCACCAGATCCGTCTCGAACCCCAAGTCCTCGCGTGCGGAAAGGACCGCCATGCCGTGATCTCCGATCGGCCCCGAGACTAGCACCACGTCGCCCGGCTTCGCCCCGGCGCCGGAGACGGCCTGGCCCGGAGCCACCCAGCCCACGCCGGATGTATTGATGAACAACTTGTCGGCGCTGCCGCGTTGGACCACTTTCGTATCGCCGGCGGCGATGTAGACTCCGGCCTCGCGCGCGGCCTGCGCCATCGATTCGAGAATGCGCCCCAGTTCGCCGAACTCTAAGCCTTCTTCGAGAACGAAGCCTGCGGTCAGGGCAATCGGGCGTGCGCCGACCATCGCCAGGTCGTTGACGGTGCCGCACACGGCCAGCCGGCCGATGTCGCCGCCGGGGAAAAAGAGCGGGCTCACCACGTGCGAGTCGGTCGTGAAGGCGAGTAGCTCGCCGCCGAACTGCAGCACCGCGGAATCATCGAGGAGGCGCGGTGCGGCCGAGCCCAGCGCGGGAAGGAACAGGCGCGTGAGCAAATCCCGGCTCAGCCGGCCGCCCGAGCCGTGCCCCAACACGACGCGGTCGCCGGGCGGGAAAGGCACCGGGCATGCGTAGCCTTCGAAATCGGAAGCGCTTTCAGACATGGCTTGCTCCTGCGGGCGCTTGGTAGCGGAAGTATGCAGCGCACGTGCCTTCCGCCGAGACCATCGGGGCGCCCAGCGGCGAGGTCGGCGTACACTCGCGCCCGAACGCCGGGCAGTCGGCCGGCTTCTTGTGTCCCATCAGCACTTCGCCCGCGATACAGAGCGAAGATTCGCTGGCCGCGACGTGGCCGACATCAAAACGCGCTTCGGCATCCAGGTCGGCGAACTGCGGCCGAAGGCGCAGCCCGCTGAGCGGGATCATGCCGATCCCTCGCCACTGGCGGTCGCATGGCTCAAAAACCTTGGCCATCGCTTCCTGCGCGGGGCGGTTACCGGCCTCGCTCACCACGCGGCCGTATGCGTTTTCCACCTTGGCTTGCCCGGCCTCGAGTTGGTTGACCACGGCCTGCATGCCGCGCAGCAGATCCACCGGTTCAAATCCGGTTACGGCCATCGGCACATGGAACCGCGCAGCGATCGGGTGATACTGCCAGTAGCCCATCACGGCGCACACGTGGCCTGCCGCGAGAAAGGCCTGGACCCGATTGCGGGGTGAGGCCAGGATGGCCTCCATCGCGGGCGGGACGCAAACCTGCGAGACGAGCATCGAGAAGTTGTCGACGCCTCGCGCGCGCGCGGCGATCGCCGCCATGGCATTGGCTGGCGCGGTGGTTTCGAACCCGATGGCGAAAAACACCACTTGCCGATCCGGATGGTCTTGTGCCAGCTTGACCGCGTCCAGCGGCGAATACACTACGCGCACGTCGCCGCCGCGGGCACGCACCGCGAACAAGTCGGAGCGTGTGCCCGGGACCCGCAGCATGTCGCCGAAGGACGTGAAGATGACCTCTTCGCGGCCGGCAATGGCCACCGCCCGGTCGATTTGCTCCACCGGCGTCACGCACACCGGACAACCGGGGCCATGGACCAGTTCGATTTCCGGCGGCAAGAGCGCATCCAACCCGAAGCGCAGAAAGGCGTGCGTCTGCCCGCCGCAGATTTCCATCAGCGTCCAGCGGCGGGTAACGCTCGACCGCAGCGCCCCCAGCAGGCGCTGCACGTTCTCGCGATCGCGGTACTCGTCGATGTACTTCACCGCTCGTCGCCGGCGCCGCTCAGGCGGCCGCCTCCTGGTCGTCGAATTGTGCCAGTTCGCCGATGAGGCGCAGAGTCTCCTGGGCCTCGGCCTCGCTCATGCGGCTGATGGCGAAGCCGACGTGCACCAATATGTACTCGCCCACCTGGGCCTCCGGCTCGTAGGTGAGGCAGGCTTCCTTGACCACACCGCCGTAGTCGACCTTGGCCATGCGCAGCGTATCGCACTCGAACACTTCGGTGATCTTCCCGGGAATGCCCAGGCACATGCTAACCTCCCGCGGCGTGAACCGCCGCAGCCGCCTGACCCAGCGACAATCCGCCGTCGTTGGGTGGCACGTTGGAGTGGAGCAGCGGGCGAAGCCCGCGTTGAACAAACTGCCGCACTGCGAATTCCAGCAATAGCGTGTTTTGCCATACGCCGCCCGAAAGGGCCACAGTGCTTACACCGGTCTCGTCGCACAGCTCCTCGAGCAGCGCGCCGAGCGTCTCTGCCAGGCTCTGGTGGAAGCGCAAACCGATCGCGCCCTGGCTTTCGCCTGCGCGCGCATCACGCAGCATGGCCTCGAGCATGTCGCGCACGAGAATTTGCCGAGTGCCCTCGCGGCGCGCGATGCGTATGGGATACCGGCGTGCGTCACCGCGGCTGGCGCGGGCTGCGGCCTCCAGCTGGATGGCCGCCTGCGCCTCGTAGCTCACCGTGGCCGGCCCGCCCGCAATCACGGCAACCGCGTCGAACAAGCGGCCGAGGCTGCTTGTGAGCGGCGCGTTGACTCGCCGGCGGGTCATCTGCTGAATGGTGGCGACGGCCGAGGGCGCCACGCTCGCGAGACCGCGCGCGCCCTGTACATCCAACAACTCGAGTGCCTGACCGTACCCGACCAGCGTCTTCCACGGCTCGCGGATCGCGGCGTCGCCGCCGGCGAGCGGGAGATACTCGAGTTGGGCCACACGCTCAAAGCCGGCGTACGACGCGAGCAGCACCTCGCCACCCCAGATCGCGCCGTCGCTGCCGAAACCCGTGCCGTCGAAAGCCAGCCCCAGCACGCGTTCGTCCGGCCCGATCCCATTCTCGGCCATACATGCCGCGATGTGCGCGTGATGATGTTGCACGGCGACCGTGCGATGCGGTCCGGCGCGGTGTTCGTTGGCCCAGCGCGTCGTGAGATAGTCCGGGTGCTGGTCGTGCGCCACGATCTCGGCCTCCACGCGGAACAACTCTCTCAGCAGCCCGAGCGTGTGCTCGAACGAGTCGAGCGTCTCGAGGTTCTCCATATCGCCGATATGCTGGCTGAGGAAGGCCGACCGTTCGCGTGCCAGACAAAACGTGTTTTTCAGCTCGCCGCCCAACGCCAAGGTGGGTGGTGCCTCGAAGGGCAGGCGCACCGGGTAGGGGGCAGCCCCGCGCGCGCGGCGCAAGAAGAACCGGATTGGAGCATGCTCGAACGGGAGTGCCGGCACCGGAAGAACGACCGAATCGTCGCAACGCTGTTCGATCTCCCGATTGTGGAGCAGAAAGGCATCGGCCAATGGCGCCAGGCGTGTCATCGCTTCGGCGTTCGAGGTCGCAATCGGCTCTTCGGAATAATTGCCGCTCGTCATCACCAGCACCGCCGGCACCCCTTCCGCGGCCAGCCGCGGGTCTTGTGTATCGAGCAGCAGCCGATGCATCGGGGTGTAGGGCAGCATCACGCCCAGCCGGTCAAGTCCGGGTGCCACCTCTTCGCAAACGGGCGCACCGGCCATCCTCTGCAGCAGGATTATCGGTTTCTCGTGACCGGTCAGCAAGGCACGGCTTGTCGCGTCGATCGTGCCCAATCGCTCGGCTGCGGATTCGCACGCCGCCATCACGGCAAATGGTTTATCAACGCGGCCCTTTCTGCGCCTCAACTCCACCACCGCTTGCGCATTCGAGGCGTCGCACGCCAGGTGGAACCCACCCAGGCCGCGGATGGCAAGGATCGCTCCCTCGCGCAGCCTGCGCCGCGCCTCGAGAACGGCGGCCAGTCCCTGGCTCAACTCGTTCCCGCGAGCGTCGGCCATCCAAAGGCGCGGTCCGCATCGTGGGCACGCCACCGGCTGCGCGTGGAATCGCCGGTTGCCTGGGTCCGCATACTCGGCCGCACAGGCCGGGCACATCTCGAATTCCGCCATGCTGGTGAGCGGCCGATCATAGGGCAAGCCGCGGATGATCGTGAAGCGCGGGCCGCAGTTGGTGCAGTTGATGAAGGGATAGAGGTAGCGCCGGTCCAGCGGGTCGAATAGCTCGCGCTCGCAATCGGCGCACAGGGCGATGTCGGCTGGAATGGGCTGAACGCCCTCCGCCTGGGCCTGGGACTCAAGGATAACGAACGCGGCGTGTTGGGCTAGGGGCATCGGCTCGACCGCTAATGCATCGATGTGCGCGAGCGGTGGCAGGTCGGTACTCAAGCGGCTAAGGAAACCCTCCACCGCCGCCGCCTCGCCTTCCAGCACAACTTCCACACCGGCGGATGTATTGCGCACATAGCCGCCCAGGCCGCCGCGACGGGCCAGCCCAAAGATAAAGGGCCGGAATCCGACGCCCTGGACGATGCCGCTAATGCGCAGACGGCGAGCGATTTTCTGTGACACGCGCCACCAGCCAGTCCGCCCAGGCAGCCAACCCTTCCCCGGTGCGGCACGAAAGCGGGAAGGTAACCAGCCCCGGGCTCAGGGCTTCCACCCCCTCGCGGAAGTAGTCCATGCGGAACGGAACGTAGGGCAAGAGATCGACCTTGTTGACGACTAATGCTTGTACGCCGCGATAGGCGGAGGGGTACTTGTAAGGTTTGTCGTCGCCCTCCGGGATCGAGGCAATCAGGACGCTCAAATGGCTGCCGATGCGGAACTCGATCGGGCACACAAGGTTGCCGACGTTCTCGATGATCACGAGGTCGAGCAAGCCCAGCGGGAGTTCGCGCATCGCGGCCTGGATCATCACAGCATCCAAGTGGCATTGCCCGCCGGTGTTGATTTGAAATGCCGGGATGCCGGCCGCCTTGGCCCGGTCCGTATCAATGGAAGAGGCCAGGTCGCCCTCGATGACCCCCAGCCGAACTCGGCCGCGCAACGCCTCGAGCGTGCGCAAGATCAGGCTCGTCTTGCCTGCGCCCGGCGAGGCCATCAGGTTGAGCGCCAGGACTCCGGCGCGGTCGAACGCCGCCCGATTGCGCACGGCTAATTCGTCGTTAGCCGATAGGATGTTCTCGACGACCGATATTCGCGCGGGCATTTCACTCCACCTCAATGCTTTCGACACGCAGCTCCTCGCCCTGATGGACCCGCACGCGGGAGCTTTGGCAGGCGGGGCAGCCGAAGCTGTCGGCATCCGGTGAGAAGATGCACCCGCAGTCGGTGCAGCGCAACTCCAGCGGCAGCCGGGTGAAGCGCAGCGCGGCACCTTCGGCTGGCGTGCCCTTGGCGATCATGTCCCAATAGAACTGCACCGAGTCATCCAGGATCGAGGCCAAGTCCCCAATCACCAAGTCGATCACCAACACGCGCTTCGCACCGGCCCGCTCAGCGTGGGTCAGGGCGATGTCTAGGACACTCTGGGTCACACTCAGTTCGTGCATTCTATCGGCCCGCGATGCTCGCTCGCAACTGCTTCGCCGGCGCGCCTGGCGTCCAGATTCCGTCGAAAACGGGCCTGTCGCAAGGCGTGAAGAGGTGCAATGCTGCCGGCGTTGCCCCTTACAAGGCTATTCTATCGATTACCGCCGCGTGAGTGAAGAAAGTCACTGGGGTTGGCGAGATATTTCCTCGTAATTGACGAGAAATCCAGCGCGGACTGGCACCCGTGCGCGAGGCGACCACGTGAACGAGGCAAATGGGAACAGTGCCGGAGAGGTTGTCTCGCTCGCGCGCCCTCGTTGATTCGAGTGGGCGTGTTGGCGAACCGCTCGACGGTCGCTTCTAGGGGAGGAAGGTCTTCTCGCCTGCGCGTATGGGCGCCTTCAGTCGATTCTCCAACGGTGTGATCGGGCATGACCACCGATCGTTATAGGCGCAATAGGGGCTGTACGCCAGGTTGAAGTCGACTCGCACCACGCCCTCGCCAAGAAGCTCGGGCTCCAGATAGCGTCCCGCGGCGTAGGTCTCCTTCCCCGCGAGAAGATCGACGAAGGGGAGGAACGGACCGTGCTCATTCGCGAAGATGGTCAATTCAGACTCGTGCCCGTCCACTGTGAAGCGGATCTTACCAAGCCGCTGATACACCTGGATGTCGCCGGTCGAGGTCTGCATCTCGACGGTCTCGCCAGTGGTGATAGGGTCGATCGGCAATTCGAATCGCAGGCCCGGGTTCTCTTCGAAATAGCTCAAACCGCGAAAGTGCTTCTTCTGCTCGGCGGTCAGCGGACTGTGCGGATTCTCGGCAAAGAAGGCGTCTTTTTCTTTTCGTAACTCGGCCAGGGAAGTCATGGAATTCCTCCGGAGTGGCCGCGCACTGCGTGTATCGGCCAGGGTTGATTGTATCGCGCGAGCGCCTGCTATCGGACTGCGAGATAATGTCCTGGCAAGCGCGGTCTCAATGGGCATGCCAAGAGGACCCGCGCAGGCACGGCCTATCTGAAACGGACACCTTGCTTCGCCAAAGCAGAGGAGGGCAAATGGAAATCGGCATGATTGGCTTAGGCAAGATGGGCGGCAACATGGCCCGCCGCCTGATGCGGGGCGGGCATCGGGTGGTGGTCTTCGCCCCGCGCCAAGAGGTGGTGAAGGCTATGGCGGCCGAGGGTGCCGTCGGTGCGGCCTCGCTGGAGGATCTGGTGGCGAAGTTGGCGCCGCCGCGAGTGGTGTGGCTGATGGTCCCGGCCGGGGATCCGACCGAGAACACGTTACATCGCGTGGCTGCGTTGATGTCCGCGGGCGATGTGGTCGTCGATGGGGGCAACTCGTTCTACAAGGATTCAGTGCGGCGGGCAAAAGACGTGGCCGCATCGGGGTTGCTCTTCGTCGATTGTGGCACCTCGGGCGGCGTGTGGGGCCTCGCCGAAGGCTACTGCTTGATGGTCGGGGGCGAGGAGCAGGCCGTGGATCGGGTGCGCCCGGCACTTGAGACACTCGCCGAGGCGCCCGATCGGGGGTGGGCGCGGATGGGGCCGGTGGGTTCGGGGCACTTCGTTAAGATGGTTCACAACGGAATCGAGTACGGTGTGATGCGCGCCATCGCCGAAGGTTTCGAACTCATGAATCACAAAGCCGAGTTTGGCCTCGATTTGCCGCAGATCGCCGAACTGTGGCGTCATGGCAGCGTCATTCGCTCGTGGCTGTTGGACCTCACCGCTCGCGCCTTGGCCGAAAACCCGACCCTGGAGGGCATTGCCGCCTACGTCCCAGATTCCGGCGAGGGGCGCTGGACCGTCGTGGAGGCGATCGAGCTCGGCTGCTCCATCCCCGTCATCTCCATGGCACTCACCAGCCGATTCCGCTCGCGGGAGGACGAACCCTTCTCCGACAAGCTGCTGGCCGCACTGCGCAATCAGTTCGGAGGCCATGCCGTGCGCAAGGCGGAGGGTCAGACGCCATGAGCGCACACGAAGCCGGCGAACTCCCTGTCACGGTTGTGATCTTCGGGGCTTCGGGCGATCTCACCCAGCGCAAACTCATCCCGGCTCTGTTCAGCCTGTACGCCAAGAAGCGCCTGCCGTCGCAGTTGCGCGTCGTGGGGTTTTCCACCCGGCCGCTGAGTGATGCGGATTTCCGCGAACACGTGCGTGAACAGGCGCTGGCGGGGCGGCCGGAGGCAACCAGTGAGGAGTGGAAGTCGTTCGCGGCTTGCCTGAGTTATCGCTCGGGCAATTTCACCACGACCGGGGATTTTGGCGCACTTGCCGCCCAGTTGGACGAAGCCTCACCGGCCCCCTCTGGCCGCCTGTACTACGTTGCCGCGCCGCCCGATATGTATGCCGACATCATCAAAGGCATGGCCAGCGCTGGACTGATGCGCGCGGCGGCCGGCTGGCGGCGGGTGGTGATCGAGAAACCGTTCGGGAGCGACTTGGCGAGCGCTCGCGAACTCAACCGCTTGCTGCACCAGGTGGCGGCGGAGCCGCAAATCTACCGCATCGACCATTACCTGGGCAAGGAGACGGTGCAGAACGTGCTCGTCTTTCGTTTCGCGAACGCGGTGTTCGAACCCATTTGGAACCGCAACTACGTCGACCATGTGCAAATCACGGTGGCCGAGGATTTGGGCGTGGAGCACCGCGGCAAATCGTACGACCGGGTGGGCGTCGTGCGCGACATGTTCCAGAACCACTTGCTGCAAGTGCTCTCCATGGTGGCGATGGAACCGCCCACCTCCTTCAATGCCGACGCATTGCGCGACGAGAAGCACAAGCTGCTGACTGCTTTGCGCCCGCCGCATCCTGGGGAATCGACGAGGTCATCCGTCCGTGGGCAGTACTCCGGCTATTGCGAGGAGGCCGGGGTGGCGACGGGGAGCCAAACGCCCACTTTCGCCGCGGTGCGTCTGCTCATCG
The DNA here is from genome assembly GCA_035288225.1 of Anaerolineales bacterium. Taxonomy (GTDB): domain Bacteria; phylum Chloroflexota; class Anaerolineae; order Anaerolineales; family RBG-16-64-43; genus RBG-16-64-43. The sequence continues at coordinate 22,717 of DATEAT010000124.1, forward strand.
ACAATTGGCGCTGGCATGGCGTGCCGTTCTACCTGCGCTCGGGCAAACGGTTGGCGCGCAAGGTGACCGAAGTTGTGTTGCAGTTCAAGCGCCCGCCGCACCTGATGTTCCCCTTGCCGGCCGGCGCGGAAATCACCCCCAACATCCTGGCCCTGTGTTTGCAGCCGGACGAAGGCATTCACTTGCGCTTCGAGGCCAAGCAGCCGGATTCGCATATCGAGTTGAGTTCAGTGGACATGGAGTTTCATTATCGCGATGCGTTCGGGGTCAGCGCCATCCCCGAGGCGTACGAGCGGCTGCTGCTCGACGCGCTGAGCGGAGATGCCTCGCTCTTTACGCGCAGTGATGAGATCGAGGCGGCCTGGGCTTGGGTCGACGCGATCGAGGCGGCCTGGCGCGCGCCGGACGCGCCCGCGTTGGAGTCTTATGAAGCCGGCTCCTGGGGTCCGGAGCAAGCCGAGGCGTTCATCGCCGCAGACGGCCGCGAGTGGTCGACCGGCTGCCGCGAACACGAGTGAAGCGGTAAGGCATGTCCGCCCGATGGACCCAGCGCCGGTGGGCTGTGACGCGGCGGCTAGCCTAGTTCGCCGCCCGGCGAGGGCGGGAGGGGCGGCCTCGGCTCGCCGGCGGCCTGCGCGCGAGACGGGGACCACGTGAGGCGAACTCGCGTTCCGCGGCCTGGGTCCGATTGGATGGACACTTGGGCGCCGACGAGCGCCGCCCGCTCGTACATGCCGGCCAGCCCGAAGTGACGGTTGCTGACGAGCGTGCTCAGGTCCTGCGCGTCCTGCCCTCCAAAGCCCAACCCATCGTCCTCAACCAGTACATCCAGCCATGAATCCTCCAACCGCCCGCGGACAACAATGCGTTGCGCGTGAGCGTGCTGCAGTGCGTTTTCAACCGCTTGCTGAAGGATTCGAAAAGCATGTCGCTCCACTTGCTCTCCGTAGCGTGCCTCGCTGGTGGGGATCTCGAGCACCACCTCCGGCGTCTGGCCCGGTCGGGAGGTGACCTCATCGACCATTTCGGCGAGTGCGGCGCGCAGGCCGTAGGTGAGCATGGCGGGTCGAAGCTGGTGGATCATCTCGCGCAAGTTGCCGACGATTGCGGCATAGCTCGCTCGAAATCGGGGCGAGGGCTCCCGATCGTCGAGGTTCATCGACAGTACGGCCAATTGGTTGAGCACCTCGTCGTGCAGTCCACGCGCCAGGTGGCTGCGTTCGGTTTCGCGCATGTCGACATGCGCCTGGTACATCTGGCGCAGGCGGTCGGCCTGCAGGATGTTGTGCAGGGCCACAGCCAGCTGGCTGGCAAGCGCCGAAAGCACCGGCATCTCTTCGGATGCATAGAAATCATCAGGGTCGCGCCGCCCCAACAACCACAATCCGAGCAGGGTATTGCCCAGGCGCAGTGGGAACACCACGCGAATCCAGTCGACAGCGGGGTCCACTGATTCTGACTGCGGCCGGAACTGCGGATGAGTGGCGGCCAATGACAGCACATCTGCGGCCGCAGGCAATTGATCTGGGGTGACGCCGTGGGCGAACAGAGAGGCAGGCGGTTGACCCTCCCGTATGAGCAGCAGGGCCGATTGGCGCACGAGCAGCGTCGGCAGCACTTCGTCTTGAAGAACGCGCACCAGGCTCGCCTGGTCGAGGGAGGTCGTGATGCGTTCTGTGAACACCTCCAGGAGATTCGCGGGCGGATGAGGAATCGCGAGCACCCGCATATCAAACCAACGCTGGAACCGCGCAAAAAATGTCAGGGTACCGGCGCCGACCAAGATCGCGATGGACAAGCTGATGAATGCGGTCTCGCCGGGGAAGTCGAGCAGCCTATCTAACGTCAGGCCCAACAGCGAGGAGCTAACGCCAAGGAGGAGGAAGTAAGTGTAGTAGGCAAGGACTCGGTTGTTGCGGGTGCCGATGCCGCTCAATGCCTGGCGCGAGGCCGCATAGATGTAACCCAAAGGAATGGCGGGCAAGGCCATCAATGCGATACCGCTGACAATGTCGACTGAGGGGGTCAGGGTGGACAGCAACGCCAGGGCGGAAGGCAGCATCAACCCGACCGCCAAGCCGATGAGCACCAAGGCGATATCCCGACGCTGTTCGGGGTGACGCCTCCAGTGCGCCGCCAGCAAGGCAAGGCTGCCCAGCGCGGAGATGAGGAAGCCATAAGCCAGCGAGTACACCGGAAGCCACTGGGCCCACTCGGCCAGGATGATCACGCCGATAGCGGCGTACAGAGAGAGTGGGACCCAGCGAGGGAGAACGCCCAAAGGTTTGGGGAAGAGATAGTTGAGTTGCAGGTACACCGGGACACACAGCCACCCGGCCGTGCGGAAGACAAACGGGCTCAGCCAGATATGCGAGTGCGATAGCCCTGAACCGGCGCTTATCCAAATCGCAGTGAGGTAATTGAAGGCCACCAGTGCCGTGCGCTGGGCCGCTCGCGGGCGGACTGCGAGCAAGGCAAAGGTACCGGTGGCCCAAAACAAGTAGGGCAGCCACCAAATGTACAAGAGCCGCGTGCGGACCTCCGCCGAAGTTGGACCAGGCATGACCCACTCCAGCGCAAGCTGTTCGGCCTGGCGCTCGACGATCAGCGGCACGCGATCGCCGGGCGGAACATCGAGGGGCATCTGCTGGCGTAGATCGTTTTCGAATTGGGCCATCGAGACAGCCCCGATTCGAATCAGACGGTCGCCGAGACGCAACGGTGAGTCGGCATTCGTCTGCCGATAGAGGCTGCTCACTTTCCCGCCCACCTCCCAGTACATGCCAGGGTAGGGCAACACAAAGAAGAAAGCATAGGTGTAGAGCAGGAGCAGAGCCATGACCAGGACGGGCAGGGCGTTCTCGAGTGCGAGGACCAGGCGTGGATGGGCAATCTTCATTCGGGAGCCGGATTGGCAGCTGCGCGGAAGAGGCGTGCTCGATGGCCGGAGTCTACTGCGGTCACAAGGTCAACCCACGCGCTGAGGGCTCTCGGGCGCGATCAACCCGAGCTGGCGCGCACGGGAGACCGCAGCCGGACGGCTGCGAACCTCGAGCCGCAGGTATGCGCCGGAAAGCAGGTTACGCAGGGTGGAATTCGCGACGCCCAATTTGCGCGCGATCTGGGCCGTGGTTAGATCGGGATAGGCCGCGCACAACGAGAGCACTTCCCGTTGGCGAAAGGTGAGGGCCGGGCCGTTCGAGCCCGCAGGAGCACTCAAGGCCTGCTGCGCGTGATGGCTGAAGTAGATTCCGCCCGCAGCGATAGTCTTGATCGCGCTCGCCAGCTCGTGAATCGCGTCGTGGTCATCCTTGAGAATGTAACCGCTGACACCCGCCTCGACCAGCGCGCGGATCAGAGCGCGCTCGGCATGCATCGAGATGACAAGGATCGCCGTATCCGGGAATTCTTGCAGCAGTGCTGGCGCCTCATGCAGGATCGGGTAAGGGTTGGGGTTGTCGGCCGAGGTGGGGACTGAGACATCCAGCACGAGGACGTCCACTGCGTACTTCCGCAGCATCTCCTCCAGATCCCGGCCGTACATGGCCGAGGCCACAACCTCGATGTGCGGGTCGTGCTGCAGGCGGAAGACGTAACCGTCGATGATCGAAAGATGGTCTTCCAGGAAGGCCACGCGCGTCGGGTTGGTCATGGGGTCCCCCTGCCTGAAGAATAGCAGAAAGGAGACGGCTCGGGCAAGTCGGGTGCGGGCTCAATAATCCGCTGCGCCCGCTGGCTAGCCTGAGCCGGTTGAGACGTGCCGCTGGTGGGGAGAACTGTCCAATGAAAAAACGAGGCCGTCCCCCACACGGATAAATTGCGCGCGTCTTGGGAGAAGACCGGGTGGAGTCCTGTTGTCTCCGCGGCTGGTATAATGCGCGGGTGTGGGCGGCTAGCTCAGTCGGTTAGAGCGCTTCACTCACATTGAAGAGGTCGGGGGTTCAAGTCCCTTGCCGCCCACCACGCAACAGAAGGTCCTGGCCGTTCGGCCAGGACCTTCTGTTGTGCAAGTCGTTGTGCAGCGCATCGCCTTCGAGCGGTGCGACTCAAAGCCACTCGCGCAGCGCACGGCTCAGGCAAAGCGGGTACCGGCCAACGCCTCGAGCACCGCTATCACGGCGGAGTTGTCGAGTTCGCCCAAGCCCATCTCGCGCATGGCGCCAAAGAGCTGCGCGTTGACCGACGTCGACGGCAACGGCATTCCGTACTGGCGAGCGGTGTCGAGAACAATGCCCAGGTCCTTGGCCTGCATGCGCCCGCGGAATCCGGGCTGGCGGTTTCCGGCAAACAGCCGTGGCGCCTTCACGTCCAGCGTCCAGCATTGGGCGGCCCCGCCCCGAATGGCCTCGACCACCTTGCGCGGGTCGGCTCCCGCTTTTTGAGAGAAAAGGATCAGCTCGGCCATCGCGACCATTTGCGCGGCGGCCATGATCTGATTGGCGGCTTTGGCAATCTGTCCGGCGCCCGAATCGCCGACATGCGTGATCGTTTTACCCATCGACTGCAGCACCGGTCGCGCGCGTTCGAGCGCCGCCGCCGGGCCTCCCACCATGATCGCCAATGTTGCGTCGCGCGCGCCGACATCACCGCCGCTCACCGGGGCATCCAAACAGCTCACGCCCAGCGGCGTGAGGCGCTCGGCGATGAACCGGGCGGTGGACGGTTTGATGGTCGAGTTGTCGACATAGATCAGCCCGGGATGTGCGCCGGCGACGATCCCCTGCTCGCCCAATGCCACAGATTCCACATCGGGCGAATCAGGCAGGCAGGTCATCACGAGGTCAACTTGTCGAGCGACCTCCGCCGGATTGGCCGCCGTGCGGGCTCCCGCGGCGGCGAGTTCCTCGACCGGCGCCAGGCTGCGGTTGTACACAACCACTTCGAAACCCGCCGCGAGAATGTTGCGCGCGATCGACTTGCCCATCAAGCCCAGGCCGATATATCCGACTATCATGAGTCAAATCTCCTCGATGTGTACACTCGGGCAAGCCAAAGAGGCCGAGTCGAGCGCACGCCGTTCTCGATGCGGACCTCACCTATGCCTTGGACGCTCGTTCAAGCTCGGTGCCGATGGCCGTGTCCACCACGCGCCAGCCCAGGGAGGTAATTTGCGCTCGCAGTTGATCGGCCAGGGCCCAGTCCTTGCGCGCGCGTGCACTCAGCCGTTGCTCCACGAGCTCCATGACGTGCCCATTCGGTGTACCCGCAGATTGTGAGTCGGCGGCCTGGCCGTGGGCCATCGTCCAAACCGCATGCGGGATGCCCTCCGAAGCCTCAGGAAGGCGGAAGGGTCCAAGCCTGTTGATTTCAAATGAGGACTCGTTCTCGAATCGGCTCTCGTCTGCCGCATACAGCAACGTCACCCCCCCGCATCCGATGACGCGGCACGACCGAGAAGCCGGCTCGATGAGCAATCCCGTGTGTTCGTCCACGCCGACAACTCGGACATCGCGCGGGAGCTCGGCCGCCAAATCTCGAAATCGCTCCCGGCCAACGAAGCAGCGGCTCGTATCAAGCCCGGGGCCGCCTTCCGCATTATCCCAATGGGGGATGAAGACCAGGCGCAGGCCGAACGGTGCGAGTAGATCCAGCCCAGGCTTCCAGTGGGGGTCCTCGCCGGCCTTGTATATTTCGTATACGGGGAGAGCGAATGCGCCGGCCGCGATAGCGGCTGCACTGGCCAAGGCGAGCGCCGCCCCCAAACGGTGGCGCGCAAGAATAATGTGCCAGGTAAGGCTCCCCTGTAATTGACGGACTGCGTAGGTGGGGCTGCCCGGTCCGAGGAAAATCAAATTCGAGTGCAACAGAGGCGCTGCAACCTGCTCGTCATCCGGACTGAAGGGTGTGCCTCTGCGGCGCGCGGCGACGATCGTGACGAGCGGATGATAGTTGTGCAGCCGCGAGCGCGCGAATCGGGCGACGCGACCGACAACTTCGGCCGAGTTGAGTTCGAAACCGGCCGGCGTTTCGACGAAGGCGACATCTAGAGGGGCCGGCAGGCTGTGCGCAAGCGCCTCGAAGACACGCGCCCCGGTCAGCGACGTTTCCCCAGATCCAAACAGCGCAATCGTGCCGGGTGAAGATTCGGGCAATAAACTCCGCTCCGCGTGCGTGCCAGTATGGCGGGGCGCGCACTCAATGCGCACCAACGCGTTGTCACTTGCGGAACACCGGCCATGGCAGTATACCCCCCGAGACTGGAGGCAGCAGATGTCGGGGCCCGGCTTGGCGAGGCAGAAGAGTTCATCCGCCGTACGTCCAACCCGTTTCCCACATCACGAGCGGATGGAAGTCGCCCTCGCGGATATCGGCTTCCACAACTTCCGCGACGAACACGGTGTGGTCGCCGCGCTTCACGGTATCCGTGACCCGCGCTTCGACCCACGCCCAGGCATCCGCGAGAATGGGCGCGCCCGAGAACGATCCGCGTTGGAATAGGAAGCCCTGGATACGATCGGCCTCGATACGCGAAGGCTTAAAGAATGCCGCGGCCATATCCTTCTGTTGGCGGGTGAGGACGTTCACGGCCAGTCGTTGAGATCGTTCTGCCAGCCGATGCAGATTGCTGTCGCTCCTTAGCGCCAGCATGATCAGAGGCGGAACGAACGAGGCTTGCGAGATCCAGTTGACCGCGCCCGCCGCCAGTTCCTCCCCCGCGGCGGCGCTCGCGACGACCATACCGTAGGTCAGCGTGCGTAAAGCCTGCTTCTTGCGTTCAGGGTCCATGGCTCCTCCATTCCTCAGACGCACGGGATTGCATAGCGCGGGTCAGGAGTCCGTCGGCAGAGGGACCACCAGGTTAACGCGATTCCCCGATGGGTCGTGCGTCTGATGCATCCTGTCGATCTCAAGGAGCGGAGCTCCGGTCGCACGCAATTGGGCCAGGGTTATCAGCAGGGCTTCGCGTGAAGGCAAGGCCAGGGTGAAGTGCCGCAAACCCGAGGAGGTGGCAGGCGCTTGGGGTGCGCCAATCCCGGCCCAAGTGTTGATTCCGACATGATGGTGATAGTCGCCGGCCGCCAAGAAAGCCGCCTGGCTACCGTATCGCTGGATAAGGTTGAGCCCCAGCCCGTCGCGATAGAACTCGACCGCCGGTTCGAGGTGTGCGACGTGCAAATGGATGTGCCCCATGCGCAGTTCGCGCATGGGTTCGCGGCCATCCATCCCTGCCGCCCGGGCATCGTTCATCAGCGCCTCAAGATCCAAAGCACCCGTGACCATCGCGAGGGTATCACCCCGGCGCGGCCAGGAAGCCTTTGGCCGGTCCGCATAGAGCTCGATGCCGTTTCCTTCCGGGTCCGCGAGATAGATCGCCTCGCTGACTCCGTGATCGGATGCTCCTTGGATCGGGTACCCGGTGGAGGCCAAGCGCAGCACGGCAGCGCCGAGCGCGGCGTGTGAAGGGTAGAGGAGCGCCATATGATAGAGCCCGGTCGTCTGCGTCAACGGGTCTCGGGGCTGGGCGCCCGCCTCAAGGCGCACCAGAGCCTCTCCTAGGAGCGGGCCGAGCATTGCCTCATCCGTGCCGGCGGAGCGCTCCGTTAATCCGATGACCTTTCTGTAGAACCCCGCTGTCCGTTGCAGGTCCATGACCCCCAAAGTCACCAGACCGGGATGAGTAGCTTCATCGATGGAATGAGTCTCTGTCAGGGTGATCCGCGTCTTATCCAATTGCCACCTCGTTCTCGACAGGGCGGACCCTCGCCGCAGGTGACTTGTGAATGTCGCCGGCTGGGAGCCACTTCGACTGCCAGGAGCGCAGGCCGTCAAGCAGCGGGACAAGGTCGGATCCTGCCTGGGTGAGCGTGTAGCGGGTGGCCCCACCGGTGGAACGCAGTTCGACAAGGCCTTCCGCCCTCAAGAATTTCAGGCGCTGGGAGAGGGTGCGGGGGTTAACGCCGCCCGCAGCTTGCTGCAGCTCGCAGAATCGCATGGGCCGAGCGAGATAAAAGAGTATCTGGATCGTCCATCGGGCCCCAAGGATGCGCGCCGTGGCTGCCACAGGGCATTCCTGAGCACGATGGATCGGCTCAGGTGTACGGAATACCACAGCGCCGTTTGGCCGTTCCAGAGCCCCGCTAGGCCCAATATCTGGCATGTTGCCACCGCCTTCTCCCAACGCTGGTGGTGCTATATCCTATATAGTAGATGATAATACTCCTGTCCTGAGATGTCAAGGATAGGGGATGGCGCCCGGTCAGCGACGTGCATGTTCTCGCACGCGCAGGCCAGATCGCCGATGGCCGAGCCGGGGGCGCCAATATCGCCCTTCATGCAAGCGGCCAGATGTTGTATGCTTGGCTTGGGTCAGTGGCAAGCAGGATCTTGATTGGGTGCCGCACGTGAGTCGAGGGGGCTTAGAGGACGCGGGCATCCGGAGGTAGCGTGATGAGCCCCGAAGAGAAGACGTTGCCCGTGCGAGCGACTCGTTTGATCGAACAGCTCGGCGAGGGCGACGCCTACCATCGCCAGATGGCTGCGGAGGAATTGGCCAGCCTTGGCCATCGCGACGTACGCATCCAATTGGCGCTGGAGAAGACGGCCAGCGATGACGCGGAGAAGATCGTTCGGGATGCGGCCTACGAGGCGCTGGTCATGCTCGACTATCGGCAGGCGACGGCGGAGCAGCGTGCAACGGTTGTCCGGGAGCGTCTGAGCGCCACCGGCGAGTCGGCTGCGGGCATGAGGCCGTTGACGCCAAAAGTGCAGAAGCTTCTCGATCGGCTCAAGGCCGCCGATCCTTACCAGCGGCAAACGGCAGCCGAAGAGTTGTCGGCACTCGGGTTCAAGGATGCCCGTGTACGGGTCGCGCTTGAAGCCGTCGAAGGCAGTGATCCCGACAAGAATGCCCGCTTGGCCGCCCTCGAAGCGCTGGTCATGCTCGACTACCGGCAGCCCAAGACCAGGCGTTGAGAGGGGCACAACGGCGCGCCGCCGAGGCGATGCCTCGTTTCACCATCTAGCGAAAAGCAAAGCGGCCCGCAGGGCGGGCCGCTTTACTTTGGCTGGGGGTCGAGGATTCGAACCTCGGCAAACGGATCCAGAGTCCGCTGTCCTACCGCTAGACGAACCCCCAAGGCATTTTCATTTTACCACGGTCGCATACGCTGCGACCCTCCCCCGGGCTCAAAGTCGCGAGCGAACTGTGCATGGGCGCGTCCGATGTTGGGTCTCTCGGAAGGGCGGGCCATGCGAGATTGCATGCCGGTCGCGGCACAAGTCGCGGACAGCGAAACCTTCCGCGTGCCCTTAAGAGTCGCCCCGTTTCCAAACAACAAGAAGAGAGCTGTCGTTTCACACGACAGCTCTCGAGCATCTCCGGGTCAGGACACCGCCCGCTTACATCGCGCGCAATGTGCGCTCGGCCGCGGCCAGCCGCGCCAGAACCCTTTCGCGTCCGATGATCGCCATGCTCCCGAAGAGCGGCGGGCTGACGGTCTGTCCAGTCACCGCGGCGCGCAGGATGCCGAAGAGCTGCCCGGGTTTGAGCCCGAGGCGTTCGGCCAAGTCCCGCAACTTGGTTTCCAACGCAGGGTCTGCGAGATCGGCGTGATCAGCGAGTATTTGGCCCGCCGCGTGCACGGCTTCCGTCGAGGCCTGCGGCGTCATGCCCTTGCCCAGCAGGTCGCTCGCCGCGGGAATCACTTCCTCGCGGAAGAAGAAGCCTGCCATCTCCACTCCGTCGTCCAGCGTTACCACCCGCTCCTGAATGAGCGGCGCGATTCGCCGCAGCAGGGCCTCGTCGGCAGCGAGGCCGGCCTTCTCGAAGAACGGGCGCATGCGCCTCGCCAGTTCCTCGGGCGCCAGGCGCCGCAAGTGGACGCCGTTGAAATGGTCGGCCTTGGTGAAGTTGACCGCAGCCGCAGCCGGGGTCAGGTGCCGGAGGCTGAAGCGTTCGACGAGCTCCGGCAGTGAGAACACGTCCTGCCTTTCGTCGAAGCTCGCGCCCATCAGCGCGATCCAATTGATCACGCCTTCCGGCGTATATCCCAGCTCGCGCAGGTCGCGCACGAAGACGGAGTGGCCCTCCTTCATCAACTCCGCGCTTTCGCGCTTGCTCATTTTGCCTTTGCCGGAGGGTTTGAGGAACACCGAGAGATGACACCACTGCGGCTCATCCCAACCGAACGCGCGATGGATCATGGCATGCAGCGGCAGGGAGGGCAGCCATTCGGAGGAGCGGATGACGTGGGTGATCTTCATCAAGTGATCGTCCACCATCGCCGCCAGGTGATACAGCGCCCAGCCATCCGACTTGAGCAGGATGAAATCATCCAGGTCTTTGTTGTGGACGGTGATTTCGCCGCGCAGGACATCCACGGCCGTGGTGGCGCCCTCGCGCGGCGTCTTGAAGCGCACCACGTGCGGCTCGCCGGCGCGGACGCGCGCCTCGGCCTCGGCCGGGGTCAGCCGGCGGCAAAGCCCATCGTAGCGCGGCGGCTCTTTGCGCTGCTGCTGCCGGGTGCGCAATTCCGCCAGGCGGGCCGGCGTGCAGAAGCAGGTGTACGCGCTGCCGCGCGCGATCAGTTCGTCCGCGTGCGCCTGGTAGATCTCTTTGCGTTGCGACTGGAGATAGGGGCCGCAGGCGCCGTCCACTTCCGGCCCCTCATCCCACTGGAGCCCGAGCCAGCGCAGGCTGGCCAGCAGGTCCTCCAGCGCGCCGGGCACCAACCGCTTTTGGTCTGTGTCTTCGACGCGCAGAAGGAATTGCCCGCCCGTTTGACGTGCGAGCAGGAAGTTGTAGAGCGCCGTGCGAGCGCCGCCGATATGCAGGAAGCCTGTCGGCGAGGGGGCGAAGCGGACGCGTGCAGGTTGGGTCATCTCAGAATTCCAGTTCCTGGCGGTGAATGACGACGCTCTCGACCAGGCCGACGCCCAGCAGCGCCGACCATAATGCGGAGCCGCCGTAACTGATGAAGGGCAGCGGCAGCCCCGCCACCGGAAGCAGATTGAGGTTCATGCCGATGTTGAAGGCGGCTTGGTAGAAGATCAGCGTGGCCACGCCGTACCCGATGAGCGCGCCGAACGTGTCGCGTGCCGTGCGTGCTGCCCGCAGACAGCGATAAATGACGAAGGCCAGCAGGAGCAAGACGGCGAAGGCGCCAACCCATCCGAATTCCTCCGCCAGGGCGGAGAAGATGAAATCCGTGTGACGCACCTTGAGGAAGCGCAACTGCACCTGCGAGCCATGGGCGTAGCCCTGGCCAAACCACCCGCCCGAACCGATGCTGATCAAGGCCTGGTCCACGTTGTAGCGAGCGCCCGGATCGGCCTCCGGAGCAAGGAACAACACCAGGCGCTGCTTCTGATAAAACTCGAGGAAAGGGAAGGCCACGATCAGGACGAGCAGTGCGCCGCCGGCGAGGGTGGCCAGGTGTTTCGGTTTGATTCCAGCGGCGAAGATGATTGCCGCCCAGAGCACCATGGTGAGGATGGCCGTGCTCAAATCGGGTTGGCGGAAGATGACGAAAGCCGGGACGGCGGCCAGCGCTAGGCTGCGCAGCACGCCGCCCCAGGTGCGGATGCGTTCCTCGTTGCGCGAAATGTCATCGGCCAGGATCAGGATCAGGAGGACCTTGGCCAGTTCGGAGGGCTGCACCTGGGTGAAACCCAGGTCGAGCCAGCGCGCCGCGCCGAAGGTGGTCGCGCCGCTGATTTCGAGATAGAGCAGCACGGCCAGCAGCCCGATGTACATCGGGCGCGTCAGGGCGCGCCAGAAGTGGTAGTCCACGACGGCGGCGACCAGCACCACTCCCAGGCCGACGAGCGCGTTCTGTGCCTGGCGCGCAGGCAGGCCCGCCAGCGTCTCGTTTCCGGCGATAGCCGAGCGGATCATGGCGATGCCGAACACCACCAGCACGGCCACGCCGCCCAACAGCCAGAAATCGAAATGACGCCAGCGTCGCGGATTGAACATTCGCCCTCAGTTGAGATGGCGGCGCCGGGTGGCCGGGCCGAGCGAGATGTCGGCGACCAGGCGCTGGTCTGTCCCCGGTGCGGCCAGGTTGACGCCCGGCTTGACCGTGGCGGTGGTGCTGCCCACGCCACGAGTGCTGGAGGTAATCGTCTCTACCTGACCTGTCACGAGGGCCTCGTCGCCGCCGGACGAAAGGGCCGGGCTACTTGGGTTCCCGACCGCCGGGCTTCCACACATCGGCCACCAGGTTTCCATTCCTCAAGCGCACAATCTCAGGCTGTGGCGAGCCGCGCCGCGGCGGCGAGGTGGCCGCATGACCTGCGATGCGCAGTTGCATCGGAGAGAGATCGAGTGCGCACACCATCGCGTGCTCGTTGCCGTGGGCCCCGGCATGCACCGTCCCTCGCAGTGTGCCCCACACGATGACGTGCCCGCCGGCGACGATTTCGACCCCGGGACTCACATCGCCCAAGACGACGACATGCCCCGCGTATTCGATGCGTTTCCCCGGAGGCAGCGTGCTTTCCACCAGCACCGCCGCGGTGCCGGTCATCGCTGATTCCAACGGCGCGTCCGAACCTGCTGGTGGCGAGGGCAGAGCAGTAGCGAGCGCCAGGCTTTGAGCTGCGGCGACCACGGCCGGTGCATCGGTCAGCACGGCCCACAAGGTCAATCCGCGCTTAGCCAGGCGGCCGCGCAGATCGGCCAGGTCGGCCGCGCGCGGCAGATGTTCCCCCAGGCGCACCGCGATGCGGGCTCCCAAGAAAAAATCGCCCTTGGAGTCGATGTGGGCCAGCATCTCCTCGAGCGCCTCGGCCCACGCGCTACCTCCAAGGGTGATCAGCAGACCTTCGCGAATTCCTTTGATTGCGAGCATGCTGCTCATCGCAAAATTATAGCATGCAGGTTTGGGCTAACGTTGCGCTGCAGCGTCGATCGCTTTGAGTTCGAAGTACGCTTGCAGCACCTGCTTGACGATCGGCCCCGAGGTCACGGCGCCTTCGCCCCCGTCGTACACGAATGCGATCACGGCGATCTCCGGCTTGTCGAAGGGCCCGTAGCCCACGTACCACGAGTGAGTGGGCCAGGCGCCTGGCTGGCACAAGTTGCGCGATTGGGCGATGTTGTCGCAGTACTCGGCGGTGCCGGTCTTGCCGCCCGTTACGACATTGTCGAGCTTCGCGTACTTGGCTGCTGTGCCGTAATCCACCACCTCGCGCATGCCCTCCTGCGCCAGGCGCACCCATTGCTCATCGACTTTCAGATGATCCGGATCGCTGGTCACATCCTGGGTGATATCCCACAGCACCTGAGGCTCGATTTCGCGCACGACATTGCCTTCGCCATCCAGGAATTGCTTCAGCACCGTCGGCTTCATCACCCGCCCGCCATTGGCCAGGGTGGTGATGCTTTCGAGAACCTGGAGGGGGGTGGCGAGGACGAAGCCCTGGCCGATCGTGGCGATGTAGGTATCGCCGGTGGCCCAGTTCTCTCCAAGGTTGATGCGCTTCCAGTCCGGGTCCGGCAGCAAACCGGAGGCTTCGGCGGGCAACTCGACTCCCAAGGCGCGGCCGTAGCCGATGGCTTGCGCGTAACGCTTGATGCGCAGGATACCCAGGCCCCCGCCTTCCAACTGCCCGGGCGTGCCGCCTTCCACCTCGCCCGGGTATCCGCCGCCCAGCTTGTAGAAGTAGACGTCGCACGAAACGGCGACTCCCTTGAGGAAGTTGACCAAGCCGTGGCCGTTGCGGTCATAGCACACGAACGTTTGCGCCCGGCCGGGATCGTTGGGGAAGTAGCGGTTCTGAATAACGATTTCCCCAGGGTCGAAGAGCTGCTTCTCAGGGGTGATCACTTGCTCGTTGAGCGCGCCGATGGCCGTCGCCATCTTGAACACCGATCCGGGCGGGTATTCTCCCTGGATGGCGTGATTGATGAGCGGATTGCTTTGGTCTGCGAGCAACGAGTTGTAGTAGCTGAGGGGGATGAGGCGGGCGAACTGCTCGTTGTCGTACGTGGGCAACGAAACCATGGCCAGGATTTCGCCCGTTTGCGGATTCATGGCGATCACAACGCCGCTGACGATGGGGCTGCGCAGGAATTCGAGCTTCACCGCGCGCACCGAGTCAATCATCCCTTGCAGTGCCGCTTGCGCTGCGGCCTGCAAGCGAGTGTCAATCGTCAGCTGTAGGTTGGTTCCGGCGACGGGTTCCTGCGGGGGTGCCACCAGGCGCAGTTCAAGGCCGGCCGCGTCCTCTTCCACCAGCTTCTGGCCGTAGGCCCCGGCCAGGATTTCCTGCAACGATCGCTCGATGCCTGCATAGCCGATGCGGTCTTGGCCGATGCGCAGCCCGCGCGACTCGTAGAACTCACGCTGATCGGCCGGGATGGGACCCATATAGCCGATGATATGCGCGGTCAACGCCCCCGTGGGGTAGTCGCGCGCAGGCGAGACCCGGACTCCAACCCCCGGCATGGTGAAGGACTGCTCTTGAATCAGCATGGCGATGTGCGGGTCGGCATTGCACTTGATCTTCACCGCCGCATACGGAGCCAGGCCAGTCCATTCCTCAACGAGATCTTGAATGCCGCGGCCTTCGGCGCACTCGGCCGAGGGCTTGGAGCCCGGCACGACGAGGGGTACGCCTGTCAGCGATGAGAGGCGGGAATAGATCGCCTGCACCTCGGCCGGGCTGTCGGGCAGGTCGGCCGGGGTGATGGTGATTTCAAAGGAAGGCACATTGCGCGCGAGCAGCACGCCATTGCGGTCGTAGATCACGCCGCGCGAGGCGGGCAGGACGACACGCGTGATGCGGTTCTCATCCGCAGCGGCCACGTAATCGCTGCCGCGCAGGATCTGCAGTACGAAAAGACGCACGCTGAAGACGCCGTATATGAGTGCCACAACCGCGCCCAGCAGCAAGATGCGCCGTGGGTCAACCCGATTGCTGCCAGGCTGGCCAGCCACGATCTACTCCTCCACTTCGGTGCGCAGCTCGCGCGGCCCGGTCGCCCGGTCCAATGTGCGCAACGCCGAGTATGCGGGCAGCATCAGGGCCACATTAATGAATGCGGTGGGCAACGTTACGTAGGCCAGCGTATAACCCACGTCGAGCGGCCGTCCGGTGAGGCTGAGAATCGCCAGGCCGAGCAAATGCGTGGTGCCGGTGCCGAGCAGTGCCATGCCCATGATGATCAACGGATGGCGGCCCCACAGCCGTCCTTGTATCTGCCCAGCCGCAAGCGAGGTCACGAGGTAAACAATGGCCGTGGCTCCGAACGGCCCGCCCGAGAGCAGGTCGGCGAACAACCCGCCGACCGCGGCCCATACCAATCCTTCCTTTGGGCGCAACATGCTCCAGCACAACACGACCAGCAGCAGCAGATCCAGGTTGCCGCCCGCGAATTCAATCTGACGCAGCACCGCCGATTGGAGTACGGCCACCAGGGCCAGAAGGGGAATTGCGATCGCCCAGACCATTCAGCCTCACGGGGCCGGCTGGCCGGGCGACAGTGGGCCGATATCGACGGGTTCGAAATTGGCGATGATCAGCACGATTTCGAGTCTGCCGAAGTCGACGCGCGGCAAGACCGTGGCCGTCTGGTACAGCTCGTAATCACGCTTGCGCACACTGACCACGCGGCCGGCCAGAATGTTGGCTGGAAAGCCGCCTCCCAGACCGGAGGTGACAACCAGATCGCCGGCCTTGACCACCGCATCTTGCGCCAGGTAGGTGAGCGTGAGCTCGCCCGTCGGTTGGCCGATGAGTACGCCTTCAGCGCGTGTCTCTTGCACCCGCGCGTTGATGGCGGATTGGGGATCGATGATCAGCTGCACTTTCGCGGCGCTGGCGGAGACTTCCGAAATGCGCCCGACCAGCCCGTTTTCGCTGACCACCGGCATGCCGCGCCGCACGCCTGCGTCGGAGCCCTGATCCAGGAGCAGGTAACGCAGGAAGGGGCTTGTATCGCGGCCGATGACGCGCGCCGTGACGTAGCGATTGGCTGGCTGCTCGCGGGCAAAGCCGAGCAACGCGCGCAGCACTTCCTGCTCGGCGGCCTGCTCGCGCAGGGTCACGAGTTCGGCTTCAAGTTGACCCACCTGCGCTTGCAGCTGCGCGTTCTCGCCGCGCAACTCGGCCAGGTTGCGCGGGGCCGTTAGGAAATCGCGCACATTGTAGTAGGCGGTGGAGAAAGAACGTTGTAAGCCGAGCAAGGGCCGCCCGGCCAGATTCTTGAGCGTGTCGAGGTAACCCGCGCGTTCAATGACCAGCAGCCCAAGCGCCATCAGGACCAGCGCCGAGGCGAGCAGCATCCGGCTTCGAAGTTCAGACATTCTCAGGGTGTCGGGAGGTGCGGGCGAGGCTCACTGGATAGAGTCGGCATGGGTTGGGATCAGGACATGCCACGTGAGCGCTCGAGGCTGGCCAAGAATTGGCGTTCGATGTCGAGATTCTCGAGGATGGCGGCCGCGCCGCGCACCACGCACGTCAGCGGATCGTCCGCACGCCACACGCGGATGTGAAACTCGTCGCTGAGCCGTTCGGGCAAGCCCTGCAAGAGCGCCCCGCCGCCTGTCAGGCACAAGCCGCTGTCGAGCAGGTCGGCCATGATTTCGGGCGGTGCCTTCTCGAGAATGCCGCGTACGGATTCGGACACGGCCTTGAGCGAAGGGTTCAGTGCCTCGCGCATCTCGATCGACGAGACCTCGACCTCCTCGGGCAAACCGGTGATCAGATTGCGCCCGCGCACGGTCGTCACCTTCTCTTCGCGCAGAGCGTAGGCCGAGCCGATTGAAATCTTGGCCTGCTCGGCCATGCCGCTTCCGACCAGCAAGTTGTACTTGTCGCGCAAATATAGCACGATGTTCTCGTCCATCTCATCGCCGCCGATGCGGATGGAATGCGAGGCGACGACGGTTCCGATGGAGAAGATAGCCACCTCGGTCGTGCCCCCGCCGATGTCCATGAGCATCGTGCCACGCGTGTCGCGTACCGGAAGCCCTGCGCCCATGGCCGCCGCGACCGGTTCTTCAACCAGATACGCTTCGCGCGCTCCGGCCGAGATTGCCGCATCGTATACGGCGCGCTTCTCCACATCGGTGGCCCCGCACGGCACGCCGACAATGACCCGCGGTCGCGGGACCGGCACGACGCTCTGCTCGTGGGCCTTACCGATGAAGTACTCCAGCATAGCCTGGGTGATATCGAATTCGGAAATCACACCGTCGCGCAGCGGGCGCAGGGTGACCACGTTCGACGGCGTGCGGCCGACCATCTCCTTGGCGGCGGTGCCGATGGCCAGCGGGCGGCGGGACTTCTTTTCGACGGCCACCCAGGAGGGCTCGTTGATGACAATGCCCTTGCCGCGGACACTGACCAGTGTGTTCGCGGTGCCCAGGTCGATGCTGATGTCGAGCGAAAACAGGCCCAGCAGCCAGTTGAGGGGGTTGAAAGCCAACGCCTGCTCCTCGTACCTCTCGGTTCAGAACGTCGGCCGGGCGCTCATCCAAGCGCAACCGGCATTGCCGATGATCTCGATACGCTGCGTGAAATTGCGCGCAACACGGGATTATACCATCGGGGCCAGGTGTCTCAGCTCGTATCGCGCGCAGTGCACTATAATCACGCCAGAATCCTCGTCCGAGACGTCGGATCTTCCCAAGGTGATCGGTCATGCCCCTGTCCATCGATGAGCAGGTCGCTCTGCTGATGCAAGGAACCGAATACGGGGACGCGCAGGTCCAGCGTGCCATGGCGGAGGAATTGCGGGAGCGCTTGGCGTCGGCCGCCGGGGAGCGGCGCCCGCTGCGCATCTACTGCGGCTACGACCCGACCAGCGCCGATCTGCACCTCGGTCACACCGTGACCATGCGCAAGCTGCGCCAGTTCCAGGATCTGGGGCACCAGGTGGTTTTCCTGATCGGCGACTACACCGCACGCGTGGGTGATCCATCCGACAAAGACAAGCTGCGCCCGCAGCTCAGCGAGGCGCAGATCGAGGCCAACGGGCGCACCTACGCGGAGCAGGCTTACCGCATCCTTGACCGCGAGCGGACTGAAGTGCGGCACAATTCCGAATGGCTCTCGAAATTGACCTTTGCCGAGATGATCCGCCTGGCCTCGAATTTTACCCTGCAGCAATTCATCACGCGCGACAACTTCCGCCTGCGCTGGGAGCGGGGCGACGCGGTATACCTGCATGAGACCTTCTATGCCGTCATGCAGGGCTACGACGCTTACTCCTTGCAGGCCGACGTGCAAGTGGGCGGCAGCGAACAGCTCTTCAACATTCTCACTGCGGCGCGCAAGGTCATGGAATACCTGGGCGCGCGTCCCAACGTGGGCGTCCTGACGGGCATCCTTCCGGGCACCGACGGCGTGGTGCGCATGAGTAAGAGTCTCGGCAATCACATCCCACTCTTGGCGGGCGCGGACGACATGTACGGCAAGGTGATGAGCCTGCCCGATGCGGCCATGCCTGTGTACATGCGCCTGTTGAGCCGCTGGTCACCGGATGAAATCCATCGCCTCGAAGCCGATCTGGCCGGCGGTGGGGCTCACCCGCGGGATGTGAAGATGTCACTTGCCCGCGAGATTGTCTCCATCTATCATGGAGAGGCGTCTGCGGAACTTGCTCAAGATGCGTTTCGGCGTGTGTTCCAGCAATCCGATCTGCCGGAGACGATGCCTGAGATGGCGGTTGAAGGGTCACCCCGCCTGGTGGATTGGATGGCGGAGCACGGCCTGGCTCGCAGCCGCAGCGAAGCTCGCCGGTTGATCGAACAAGGAGGGGTGAAGCTGGACGGGGCCGGCGTCAGCGACATGGATTTGACTCTCACACTCGCTCACGAGGTTGTGCTACAGGTGGGCAAACGTCGGTTCGTGCGATTGACCCGCATGAGAAAATGACCGCGCTCGCGCCGCATCCCGATGACGAATTGACTTCGGCTTTGATCGTTCTTGTCCGCACGTCTCCGGCGCGTGCGGACATGTGTTTTCACGCTTGCTTCGCCTCCGGGAGTTGCCGGTTGAGGTGAGACGATGGCCAAAGGGCAAATACCCGGCATGCGGCCCGCACTCTATTGGGCGCTCTTCTTCATGCTCCTGGTGCTCTCAATCGTCGCGGGCGGCCTAACCTATTGGGCCCAGAGCCGAGGGATCCGGGATCAGGCGGGTGCTCAGCTTGAGACCATCGCGGAGCTCAAGGTCGGCCAGATACAGCTGTGGCGCGAGGAACGACTGGCCGACGGCCGCACGATTTTGGGCGATAGCCTTCGGCTGGCGGAATTGAGCCACATCCTGCACGGCACGGCCACCCACGCGGACCGGACCGACGGGTTGAAATGGCTGGCGGCCCTCCAGTCCGGCCTCAAGTGCGTCGACGTCATCTTGGTCGGCGCAGATGGCCGGGCGGTCTTGAGCGCCGCATACAGCCTCGCTCCAGACGAGGCATACGCGGTCGACCTGCTCGACGGCGCGCTGGCCGCCCACGCCGCAACCCTGACGGATTTCTATCGCGACAGCAAGGACGGGAGGACCTACATCGACCTGGTCGTGCCGATCATGTCCGGCAGTGAATCGCAGGCCGATCTGCTCGGGGCGGTCGTGGAGAGGTTCGACCCTGAGGCCTTTCTCTTCCCGTTGATTCAGTCATGGCCCGTCGAAAGCACAACTGCCGAAACACTGCTCGTCGAAAGGGTTGGCTACGAGGGGGTCTACCTGAACGCACTGCGCCACCGCGACAACCCGACGCTCAGCCTGCGCTTTCCTCTCTCGCAGGCGGATTTGCCAGCCGCGATGGCTGTGCTGGGTGTCGAGGGGGTGGTCGAGGGCAAGGACTATCGCGGCCAGCCGGTGCTCGCCGCGATACACCCGGTGGGTCAATCCCCGTGGTTCCTCGTGGCCAAAGTCGACCGGGATGAGTTCCTGGCGCCGCTCAACACGCTGGCGATCCGCATCGCCCTGATGGTTCTGGTCTTTGACCTGGCGCTGGCCTCAGTGGCCGGGTGGTTCTGGCGCCAGCGTGAGGCGCGCTTCTACCAGCGCGGCCTGGAACTCGAGCTGGAGCGCAAGGCCATCGAGAAACACATCTCCTCACTGACCCGCTACGCCAACGACATCATCCTCCTTGTGGCTCCGGATGGCCAGGTCGTAGAGGCGAACGAACGCGCCGTGAGCGGATACGGGTATTCGTACGACGCGCTCCTGGCCATGAATGTCCGCGAGCTTCGTCCGCCGAGCACGCGCGGTCGAGTCAGCGACGACATGCGCCTGGTCCTGGAGAGCGGCGGCCGTTTGTTCGAGACGGTTCACGTGCGCAGCAACGGGATTGAGTTCCCGGTGGAAGTAAGCTCGCACGTCGTCGAGGTCGAAGGTCACGCTTACTTCCAGGCGATCATCCGCGATGTGACGGAACGCAACCGCACGCGCGACGAACTCGAGCAATTGCGCCGCTTTCAGGAAAGCATCCTGCAGAGCGTGACCGAAGGCATTACCCTGCTCGACAGCGACGGACGGATTCTGTACGTGAACCATGCGGCGGCGGAGATGTTCGGTGCACCCGCGGCGAGCCTGGTGGGATCGCACTGGAAAAGCGTCATCCCGAGCGACCAGCAAGAGGTCGTGGAGGCCGCCGACTTGCGCCGGCACCGGGGGGAGGCCGACCGCTATGATCTGACTCTGCATCGTCCCGACGGTACGCATCTACCTGTGCAGGTGAGCGGATCGCCGCAGATTGCGGCGGACGGGTCGTTTCAGGGGACGTTGGCTGTTTTCAGCGACATCTCTGGTCGAGTCCAGCAGGAAGAGCGGCTGCGCGCGATGAGCATACACGACCCGCTGACTCAGGCCTACAACCGCCTGTTCTTTGATGAAGAACTTGCCCGCTTCGACCGCGGACGGGTGCGGCCGGTCAGCCTGATCATGCTCGATTTGAACGGGCTCAAGCGAGTGAATGACGAACGCGGTCACGAGGCGGGAGACTTGCTCTTGCGCTCGCTGGCCCATGTCTTGCGCGCCACATTCCGCCAGGAGGATGTTATCGCCCGGCTGGGCGGAGATGAGTTCGCCGTCATCTTGCCCGGCGCCTCAGCCGAGAACGCCCAGCGCGCGATCGAGCGATTGCGAGACGCCGTGCGGCGCCACGGTCTCTCGAGCGGCAGCCCGCCGTTGGATGTTGCAGTCGGCGCATCCACCGCCGGCGAGGGCCAGGACCTGCGCCAGGCGCTCGACCGGGCGGATAAGGCCATGTACGTCGACAAAGCGAGCGCGCGCATTCGCTAGCAGCCAGACGAAAGTGCGCCAACGGATGCCCCCGTTGTTCGCCCCCAAGCGAGCGTTGAGCCACGCGTTGTTGGGCGAGAAGCGCAGGCCCCCCCAGACCTAGATGAAGCGGGGTGTGTCCGTTGCAGCCGATGCGGACTCCACCGCAGCCTCGGCGTCCCAAACGATGTCACGAGACCGTTGCGCAATTCCGCACCTCGAGGGCGGGGGGTCTGAGCGGCCCGGGTCGGGTCAGCCGCGGGAGGAAATGTACTTACCCACCAACGGGTCAAGGTCCCGCAGCGCAGCGGGGGGGATGGCCTCGCGGGCTGTAATGATGGCTGAACGGAGTGCGTGCGGACAGGCGCAGGTCCTTTCCGACGGCAGCGACTTGGCCATGAGTCGAATCGCTGCCTGAGCAACGCTCGTGTTCTGATTGAGGATGCGCACGACCATCTCTACGGTCACCGGGGCTTCGCTCACGTGCCATACGTCGTAGTCGGTCACGTGGGCCATCACCGCGTAGCACATCTCTGCTTCGCGCGCCAGGAATGCTTCGGGAGAGGTTGTCATGCCGATGATGGCCATCCCCCACTGGCGGAAAGTGTTGGATTCAGCCTTGGTGGAAAAGCGAGGGCCCTCGATGGTGACCAACGCGCCGGAGGCATGCACGGTTGCCCCCGTGCGCTCCACGGCATCCGCGACGGCCAGCGAGAGGTCGGCGCAGAACGGGTCGGCTGTGCCCACGTGGGCCACGATCCCGCGGCCGAAGAAGGACCGTGGACGGTCCCGGGTCAGGTCGAAGAGCTGGTCGGGCACCACGATCTCGCCCGGGCGGTAGTCCTCTCGCAGCGAGCCACAGGCCGAAATCGAGATGATGCGCTGTACGCCGAGCAGCTTGAGGGCGAAGATGTTCGCGCGATAGTTGACTTCGCTCGGAGCGAAGCGATGGCCGCGGCCGTGGCGTGCCAGAAACGCGATGCGCCGACCGTCGAGCGTGCCGACGAGGATGGGGTCGCTCGGCCTGCCGAAGGGCGTGGTCAGGTCGTGCTCGCGCACATCGCTCAGCCCTTCAATGGAATAGAGACCTGAGCCCCCGATCACCGCAAGAGTAGGGATGTCCGGCATTTCGCCTCCTAGCTACTGTGGGTCGGCGGCGATCGATGAACCAGCCCTGCCTCGGTTCGCGGCACGCCCCGGCTCGCCACGCCTTCTGTATTCGCATCCACCAGTGTAGCGCAATCGGACGCCGTGAGTTGGGCGAAGGGCGTGCGGCGGCTCCAATCGGCTATACTGCCAACGAGACGTGTGGTCCACGCATGCAGACTCTCGGGTGGGCCCCAAGCTATGGGAGTAACCATGGACGATCCCAGCGCTTCGTGGCCGTTCGGGGTTGAAGAAATCGAACACACCGCCGACTGGGCGATCCATGTCTCGGCACCCAGCGCCGCTGAGCTTTTTCGTCGCGCCGCGTTGGGACTCTACCATCTGGCCGGCATGCGCCTCACAACGACGCCGCGTCATGAACGCCGACTGCAGTTGACGGGAGTCGACTGGGAGAGCCTGCTCGTGGCTTGGCTGAACGAACTTCTCTTCCTCCAAGAACATGAGAGCTTGGCGTACGACGAAATCCGAATCGTCGCGGTCGATCGCGAAGTGCTGCAGGCCGAGCTGCGCGGAGGGCGGGTGATCGCATGGACGCGCGATATCAAGGCGGTCACATTCCACAATCTGCATGTCGAAGAGGATGCGGCGGGATGGCAGGCGACGATCGTTTTCGACGTGTAGCCGCGAATCGCGGCAAAGGCTAATCTGCGATGGTTCCCAAGAGCGCCTTCATCCGGCGCCAACCGTACTTGTGGGAGATCCCCGCCGATTTTCGTCCGGCGATGAAGGTGCCGCTGTGGCTTTTTGCGGACGAACCCCTGCTGGATGACGCGCTGGGAGACCAGTCGATTGAGCAGGCGCTCAATGTGGCGAGCCTGCAGGGGGTGGTGGGTCGCGTTGTCGTGATGCCCGACGTTCATCAGGGCTACGGCATGCCCATCGGGGGCGTCATGGCCAGCGCACTGCCCAATGGGATCATCTCGCCGGGGGCGGTCGGTTACGACATCAATTGCGGCGTGCGGTTGTTGTCATCTGCGATCGAACTTGAGGCGGTTCGCGGGCTTCTGCCCGAACTGGCGGCTGCGCTCTACAACGACTGCCCGAGCGGTGTGGGCACCAAAGGGCGCATCCCGTTGAGCGCGACGGAGTTCGAGCGCGTGTGCCGGGAGGGCGCGCGCTGGGCCCTGGCGCACGGGTTGGCTGAAGCGCAAGATCTGGCGCGGACAGAGGAAGACGGTTGCCTCGAAGGCGCGCAGCCGGAAGTTGTGAGTGAGCGGGCCACGCAACGCGGGCGGCCGCAACTGGGGACTCTTGGGGCCGGAAACCACTTCATTGAGGTCGATTTTGTCGAGCAGGTGTTCAACCGCGCCGCAGCCAATGCGATGGGCCTGCGCGAGGGCTGTCTGGCCGTGCAAATCCACTGCGGCTCGCGCGGCTTCGGCCATCAGGTGTGCACGGATTTCGTCCAGGATTTGCAGAGCGCGGTGCGCCGTTATCACATCGAACTGCCCGATCGCGAGTTGGTGTGCGCTCCGTTCGAATCTCGGGAGGGGCAGGCCTATCTGGGGGCGATGAAGGCCGCTGCCAACTACGCCTTCGCCAACCGCCAGGTGTTAGCCCATTTGGCGCGAGGCAGTTTTGAGCGGGTGCTGGCCGGCCACGTCCGCAATGTCCATTTGCGCCAGGTGTACGACATCGCCCACAACATGGCCAAGGTTGAGACGCACTCAATCGAGGGACGACCGGCGCAAGTGTGCGTCCATCGCAAGGGCGCCACGCGCGCATTTGGCCCGGGCGCGCGCGAAGTGCCCGAGGAGTACCGTGCGCTGGGGCAGCCGGTGCTCGTTCCAGGTTCGATGGGTACCGCCTCGTGGGTGCTCTTGGGCACCGAAGGCAGTATGGCGCTTACCTTTGGATCGGCGTGTCATGGGGCGGGGCGCGTCATGAGCCGCGCCCAGGCCAAGCGCGAGGTGCGCGGCGACCGTTTGCGGGGAGAGCTCGAGCAACAAGGGATCCAGATCCGGGCCGGCTCCCTCCCGGGGCTGGCCGAAGAAGCTCCCCAGGCTTACAAAGATGTCGACCGAGTCGTCAATGTCATCCATCTAGCGGGTTTGGCCTCCAAAGTTGCCCGGCTGCGACCGGTTGCCGTGGTCAAGGGCTGACCGAGGCAACTCGGGCCCCAAGCGCTGCATTCATCGCTATCCCAGGCGTGTCGAAAGTGGCCGGTTCGGTTGTCTGGGCAAGGCCTCGACTTCAGGGTTCGTGCCCAACGTAACGCACTCGTCTCTCGCCATTCTCTTCGATCACGTCTTCTTCTCTCGAATCGTCCGACGCGTTCCCTTGAATCCTCCCAATCCCCATCGCAAGCGATAGAGCGCCGCTGCCTGGGAAGAGGCGCAGGCAACCCCAGAGCGGCCTCGCTGGCAAAGTCCGGCCGAGTACTGCTCTGGGGATACCTACACGCAGTTGGCGCGCAATCTGGGGCCAACGAGCCCGAGAGGTCAAAGGATGCCTCCAGCATCGTCGCCGCAGCCCTGCTATTGACAACCGGGAGGTTCTCGCATATCATTTCATTGCACGCAACCCGTTTTCATTAGATAAAAACCCCAAAGTGACCGCGGCCGATCACCCCCCATCCCGAGCCCGGTATGAGATCCGCGCAGTCAGCCGCGCGCTGATACTGATGCGCGCATTCATTTCCAACGAGCCTCCTCTCTCGCTGATGGAAATAAGCAAGGCCACCCAGCTCGACCCGAGCACCGCCTTCCGCATGTTGGTCACACTTCAAGCGCAGGGGTTTGTCGAACAGGAACCGCTCACGGGCAAGTACCGGCCCGGGGTGACATGCCTGGAACTGGGCAGCCGCTTCCTGCTGAACAACGATATCCGTCACAAAGCGGTGGGAGTCATGGAAGGGCTGCGCGACAAGTTTGGCGAGACCATTCACTTGACCGTTCTGGACGGGACGGAAGTGGTGTACCTCGAGAAGCTGGCTGGTTTGCACCCCATCGGAATCATGTCCTCGCGCGTGGGTAATCGCTCGCCGGCCCATTGCACGGGTGTCGGCAAGGTTCTCCTGGCTTACCTGAGCGATGAGGAACTGCGCGCCCGCTACCCGAACGAGCGACTGGCGCGATTTACCGACGAGACGATCGTCCACATGAGCACGCTGCGGGCGGAATTGGCGCGGGTGCGCGAGCAAGGATTCGCGATCGACCAGCAGGAACACGAAGCGGATGTGATGTGCGTTGCCGTTCCGATCTTCGACCACAAGGGGATCGCTGCGGCGGTCAGCCTGGCCGGGCCGGTCGAACGCATTGAGCAACACATGACGCACGGCGCGCTGACCGACGCATTGATGCGCGCGGGCGCGCAACTCTCGGCCCAGCTTGGGTGGGGGCGCGGAGTTGAGCAGCTCGAGCAGGAACCTTTGGCTGCAGCGGATACCCGGCGCCGGCCACAGGTCCGCTCCAACCGGCCCCGCGCCACGCGGGCCCAGGCGAAGAAACCCGCCTCCCTCCGCGCAGAGGTAGGCCGGGCGAAACGACAGCGAGAGACGTCGGCGCATTCAAAGTGAGGACCGGACATGGACCTGATTGTCGACGCCAACACACTCGAGGCCGTGGCTCGCGAACACTCCGACAACAAACACCTGCTCCGGCGGGACTCGCTGAAGATCGGGCTCATTAGCGTTCGTCCCAACGAGGCGCTGCCGGCCCATTCCCATCCGAAAGAAGAGCAGTTCTATTACGTTCTTGAGGGTGAGGGTGTCCTCCGCCTGGGCGAGAAGGATCATCCTCTTCGTCCGGGCTTGGCCGTTTCGATCCCACCGGGCATCGTCCACGGCGTGCGCAATCTGGGCCCTCACGCTTTGCGTTTCCTCGACATCTTCATCGATTGGAGCGCGCAGGCGGGCTGACCGCCGCGTTCTTTGCACAGGAGGCCGCATGGCCGAGGTCGTCACATTCGGAGAAGCGATGGTGCGGTTTGCCCCTCCCGATTTCCAGCGGTTGGAGCAAGCGACTCAGTTGGGGATGACCGTGGGCGGGTCGGAACTGACCGTCGCCGCGGGCGTAGCCCGCCTCGGGCTAAGCGCCAGTTGGGTCAGCCGCGTCCCGGAGAACGCTCTCGGCCGGATGGCGCAGAACAAAGCCCGCGAGTTCGGTGTCGACACGCGCCATCTGGTGTGGACCCAGAGCGACCGCATGGGGCTGTATTTTGTGGAATACGGCGCGTCGCCGCGCGCCAGCGGGGTGCTCTACGATCGCTCGCACTCCGCCATCAGCCGCATTCAATCGGGAGAGGTCGACTGGGAGCAGGTTCTGGCCGGCGCCAAGTGGTTCCACACCAGCGGCATCACGCCGGCCCTCAGCGACAGCGCAGCGGCCGTTACCGGTGAAGCGCTGAAGACGGCGCGTGCCAAGGGCTGCCTGGTGAGTTACGACCTCAACTACCGGGCCAAGTTGTGGTCGCAGGAGAAGGCGCGGGCGGTGCAGGAACCGTTCATGCCCAATATCGACGTGCTTATCACCACCGAGGAAGACACGGAACGCGTCTTTGGCATCAAAGCCTCAGACTACAAGGAAGCGGCGCGGCAGCTGGCCGAACGCTATCACCTGCGCGCCGTCACCATCACCTTGCGCGGGACGCCCTCGGTCTGGCGCAACACGTGGAGCGCCTTCGCGTACTCGGAAGGAAAATTCTACGAGGATGTGACTTACGACCTGGAGATCGTCGATCGCCTGGGCGGGGGCGACAACTACTCGGCGGGGTTCATCTACGGCTTCCTAGGCGGCGGGGTAGAGAAGGCCGTCCGCTATGGCAATGCCTTCTCGGCGCTCAAGCAGACCTCGTGGAGCGACTTCAACTGGGCGACACGCGAAGAGACTGAAACCCTGATGCGCGGTGCATCGGGGACGAGCTTGCGCATTGCGCGATAGGAGAGACCATGGACCGGGAACAACGAATCCGCCTCATTGAAGAAACGGGCGTTGTGGCCATCGTGCGCTTCGACCGCTCGGAGGAGTTGGTGCGAGTGGCACGCGCGGTGGCGCAGGGCGGGGTGCGCGCCATCGAATTCACCATGACCACTCCCGACGCCCTGGGGACCATCGCCCAGGCGGCCAAGCAGTTGGGCGGCGAGGTCCTGTTAGGGGCGGGGACTGTGCTCGATTCGGAGACGGCCCGTGCGGCGATTCTCGCCGGCGCGGAGTTCATCGTCGCGCCCACGCTGAATCCCGATGTGATCGCAACCTGCCGGCGATACAGCGTGGTCGCCATCCCCGGCGCGTACACGCCGACAGAAATACTCACCGCATGGGAATGTGGCGCGGATCTTGTCAAGGTGTTTCCCGCCGAGTTCGGGGGACCCGACTACTTGAAGGCCATTCGCGCGCCCTTGCCGCAGGTCAAGCTCATCCCGGTGGGCGGCGTATCGCTGGAGACGACCGCCGACTTCATTCGCGCCGGTGCGGCGGCGGTCGCGGCGGGCGGGAATCTCGTTAAGAAAAGCGCCATCGCCGCCAAGAACTTCGACGAATTGACCGCGACCGCACGCCAGTTCGTGGATGCGGTGGCCTTGGCGCGCAGCGCCTAGGGCGGGTGCATCATCGGCGCCCGGCCTTCGGCAACCTAACAGGTAATCGGGAGGGATTTGTCCATGCGACGAATTGTGAATGCCAACTCCAGCCGCCCGCCGGCGGCGGTGGTCGAAGGCTATCGCTCACTGCTTTCCATCTTCAGCCCATCCTGCGTTATAGCCGATTGCCAGGAGCGATCCGGCGTGCTGCGCAGCGATATCCGACCTCTGTACGAGGCGCGATTCGCCGGGGTGGCTCTCACGGTGCGGCTGTATCCAGGCGACCTCGTGGATTGCCTGGACGCGCTGGCCGTCGCCCAGGCGGGCGATGTCATCCTGGTGGATGCCGCGGGCGAGACAGAGACATCCATTTGGGGGGGGTTGATGGCCGGGCTCTGCCTGCAGAAGAAGGTGGTCGGAGCCGTTGTGGATGGGGCCATCCGCGACACGGATGAAATCAAGGCGTTGGGCTTTCCTATCTTCAGCCGAGCCATCGTCCCACGCTCAACCCATTCGCCGTATTCCAAGCGCATGGAGCCCATCGAAGTCAACGTTCCAATTCACTGCGGCGGCGCGCTCGTCTCGCCGGGCGACATCGTTCTGGCGGATGAGATCGGGATCGTCGTCGTTCCGCAGTCCCAGGCGCAGGATGTGCTGGCCCGGGCGCAAGCTCTGGCGGCACAGGAGGAAGTCACGCGCCAACGCATTCGCGAAGGCAAGACGGTCGAACAACTCTTGGCGGAGTTCGGTCGGCTGTGACGCCGATGAACTTTACCGCCGGCCGTGCACGCTGCTTCGCAACGGGGGAGGCGAAAGGAGGTGCACCAAGGAGGAAGGAGAGAGCTGTATTCGAACTTTGCTCGCGTTCATCGAGTGGTCCCACGCGGAACTCTTAAGGAGGAATCCGATGTCTGGCATGCGCACTTCCGATAGTCTGAGCCTTTGGCGACTGGGTTTCGCTGCGATCCTGATCGTGACCCTGGCCGCCTGTGGCACTCCAACGGCGGCGCCGGTTGCACCGACTGCGGCGCCCGTGGAAGCGGGCCCGGCCGCTGCGCCCGACCTGGGCTCCTACGAGCCGCCCTATGGCGCGATGAAACCGGTGGCGCTGGTGGCCGGCTCGCAGGCGTTGTGCTCTACCTCCGCCTTCAAGGGCGGCACGCCCAATATCGCCTACATGCCCCCGGCGACCGAGTTCAACTACTACATGGCGATCGGCGCGGGTGTCGAAGCTGAAGCCGCGAATCTGGGCGCCACGACCTTCATGCTCGCGCCTCAGAGCGGGGCCGACATCGCCGGCCAGATGGGCATGATCCAGGACGTGATCACCAAGGGCGTCGATGCGATCATTCTTTCGACGCATGATGAAGCTGCTGCTGCGCCGCTGGTCAAACGCGCAGTGGACCAAGGCATCGTGGTGATCATCGTCAACAACGATATCCCGAACTTCCCGGCGCCGGTGCACGGTGTGGTCGGCTACAGCCAGCGCCGCGGCACCTACAAGATGGGCATGTATGTCGCGGGCATGTTCCACGGCAAAGCTCAGGTGGGTGTGCTCGAAGGACAGCCGGGGTACCACTCGACCGAACGCATCGGCGGGTACCTGGACGCGCTTTCCCAGTTCCCGCAGATGGAAGTCGTGGCCAGCCTGCCCACGGCCTGGAACGTTGAAACCGGCAACTCGGCGATGATGGACCTGATGCAGGCCCACCCCGAGGTGCAGGTCATCGTGACGGCCAACGACTACATCTCCATCGGGGCCGCCAAGGCGGCTGAATCGCTCAACCGCGCGGACGTCGCCAACTTCGGCAATGACGGCGACACGACCGGGCTGGAAGAAATCTACGCCGGCCGCTGGACGGGCACCGTCAACACCACGCCGTTCGTGATGGGCGAAGTGGTGATGCGCGTGGCCTTCGACTGTTTGAAGGGCACGTATCCGGGCGGGTGGGTGGAGACCCCGGTGACGATCGTGGACGCGACCAACGCGGTCAACTTCCTGTGCCACCCTGAAACTCTGTTCCCGAAACCGTCGAAGACGTACGCCTGCCCGTAGCGGGCATGTAACGGACACGCACAGCAACCTGCTCTGGTCGCGGGCCATGCCGGCCCGCGACCAGAGGCTCGAACTCGAGGCTACGCTGCATGACCAGCACTGCATCTGCATTGTGGGAAGTGCGTGAAATCTCAAAGGCCTTTCCAGGGGTGCAGGCCCTGGATCGGGTCTCGCTGGCGCTCAACGCGGGCGAGATCCACGCGCTCGTCGGTCAAAACGGCAGCGGCAAGTCGACTCTGGTCAAGTGTCTGGCCGGAGTCCATCAACCGGATGGGGGCGACATCCGCCGGCTTGGGGTCGTGGTCGCGATGACCACACCCACGGTTGCCCGCACCCAGGGCGTGGCGACCATATACCAGGAGTTTTCGCTGGTACCGACCCTGTCGGTAGCCGAGAACATCTTCCTGGGTCGCCTGCCCACTCGTGCCCGGGGAAGCGTGGTGAACTGGCAACGGATGCGGCGCGAGTCGGTACGCACCTTGCGCGAACTGGGGATCGAGATCGACCCGGACGTGATCGTGCGCCGCCTGTCGGTAGCCGAGCAGCAACTCATCGAAATAGCCAAGGCCATTTCGGAAGAGTCGACCCTGCTGGTGATGGATGAGCCGACGGCCGCGCTCGGCCTGAGCGAGGCGCGGCGGTTGCAGGGCTTAATACGCCGTTTGGCCGAGCAGGGCAAAGCCATTCTATATATTTCTCATCGCATCGACGAGGTGTTCCAAGTCGTCGACCGCATCTCGGTCCTCAAGGACGGCCGGCTGGCAGGGGGCGGCCTCACACCGGAGTTGAATGAGGACTCGGTGGTGCGCATGATGCTGGGCGCGGAGCTCAAGGAGCACTATCCGAAGCAGCACAACGCGACCGCCCAGCCGGCGCTCGAGGTCGAGGGGCTGAGCACCGATAGCGGGATTGAGAACATCAGCTTCTCGATTCACGCCGGCGAGGTGCTCGGGCTGGGCGGGATGGTTGGATCGGGTCGAACGGAGATCGCGCGGGCCCTGTTCGGCGTGGACGCGCCCACCGCCGGCACCATCCGCCTCAATGGCACGTCATTGCATCTTGCCTCGCCGCGCCATGCGATCAAGGCCGGAGTGGCGCTGGTTCCTGAGAACCGCAAGGCGGACGGGTTGTTTTTCAATTTCCAGGGGCCGCAGAACATCACCATCGCGGGCCTAGCGGCGTTACTCAGCGGCCCCTTCCTGAACCTCGGTCGCGAGGCCAAGGTCAGCCAAGATTACTTCATCAAGCTCGACATCAGCCGGGCGGGGCTGGACCGCACCGTGCAGTTCGTCTCGGGAGGGAATCAACAGAAGATCATCCTCGCACGCTGGTTGTTTGCCAAGGCGCGGCTGTTGATCCTCGACGAACCGACGCAGGGGGTCGATATTGGCGCGCGGATCGAGGTGTATCGCATCATCAACGAACTCACGGCCATGGGCATCGCCATCTTGCTGATCAGTTCTGACTACCCCGAGCTCCTGGCCATGAGCGACCGCATCGCCATTGTTCGTGACAAACGCATTCTTCAGATTTCCCCCTCCCGCGAGCTGAGCGAATTCCGCCTCTTGGAGATCGCTTCGCGCGGGAATCAACAGCCCCAGGGAGCCTTTCATGCGAGCTAGCCTGAGCCGACTGCGAGTCCCGATCCTCGGCCCGATTCTGTCGCTGATCGCGGTCGGGGTGGCCGTGGGCCTGACGACGGACCGCTTCTGGTTGCTCGACAACCTGAACAACGTTGCGTTACAGGCGAGCATTGTCGCCATCGTCGGGATTGGATCGACTCTGGTCATCCTCACCGGCGGCATCGACCTCTCCCCCGGTTCGGCGATTGCCCTGCTCACCATGATCATGGCACAGTTGATCAAGATCAACGGAGTGCCCGTGCCGGTGGCGATACTGATTGTGCTGGTGTTGAGTGCACTTTTAGGCGCCTTCAACGGGCTGCTGGCCTCCTACGGGCGCATCCCGACCTTCATCGTGACCCTGGCGGCGATGAGCATCTTTCGCGGCATTGCGTTCCTGTTCAACAACGGCTCACCGATCTTCTCGGTCTCACCCTTCCTCGAGCCCCTGTTTTACGGCAAGATGCTGGGGATCGCCCTGCCGTTCTTCTACGTGCTGATCTTCTACGCGTTGGCGTGGGGCTTCCTCAAGTACACACCCGCCGGTCGCCGCATTTATGCCATCGGCGGCAATGAGGCGGCCGCGCGCCTGTCGGGCATCAACGTGCACCAGACGCGCTTCATGGCCTTCGTCATTGCCGGGGTCACGGCGGGCATCGGCTCGATTTTGATGACGGCGCGTCTCAATTCCGGCTCGCCGAATTACGGCGTGGGCACCGAGTTGCAGGCGATTGGTGCAGCGGTCGTCGGCGGCGCGAGCCTGGCTGGCGGTTACGGCCATATCCTGGCCACCATGGTGGGCGCCGCCATCATCGTGGTGGTGCAGAACGGCCTCAACCTGAATGCGGTGCCCGCCTCCTGGCAAAACATTACCTTGGGCGGCATCATTGCCTTGGCCGTATTCCTCGACATGTGGCGCTCCGACTTCGGGCGGCTCGCCGCACGCTGGTTCGGTCGACTTGCAGGGCGAGGTCATAGCCCGGGCGGGGCAGGGCGTGATCTGCCGCCCTCGGGTTGATTGCGGGGGCATCGTTTGTCCGAAGCCTGATCGACAAGGAGAGGCTTGCCATGTACACCTGGGGACGAAAGACCGGATGCCGGCTGTCGCTGGATTACACCTACAAGGGGATGCGGGTCGCCTTCCTCGAGAACGAGCTGATTCGCGTCGGCCTTCTGCTCGACAAAGGGGCCGACATCTTCGAGTTCACTTACAAGCCGCGAGACATCGATTTCATGTGGCAATCCCCGCTTCCGCTGCGTGCGCCCTTCGTCGCCACCAGCGCGCTGCCGGAAGGGGCCTTTCACGACTACTACTTCGGCGGCTGGCAGGAGGTGTTGCCTTCGGCAGGCTGGGCCAAGGAACCATACCTGGGTGCCAACCAGGGGCTGCATGGGGAAGTAGCGCTGCTCCCCTTCCAAGCCGATCGTCTCGAAGACACGCCCGAACGAGTCTCGCTGCGTCTTTCGACGCGCTGCTATCGCTCGCCCCTGACCTTGGAGCGCGTGCTTTCCCTCGAGCGTGAGAAAGGCTGCTTGTTCATCCACGAGCGGTTGGTCAATGAATCCGCCGAAGCGTACTCCATCATGTGGGGTCATCACCCGGCCTTCGGCGCACCGTTCCTCGACGACAGTTGCCGGGTGGATGCACCGGCGGGCGAGGCCGAAGTGCTCTCGTTCCATCCGAACGGGCTGTGGGAGCCGGGCGGGGGGTACGCCTTCCCCCAGGTCAAGAATCGGCGCAGCGGCGCGCTCCAAGACGTCCGCCAAGTTCTGCCCAAGGAAACCCATTCGGTCGATGTGCTGATCTTCAAGGGCCTGCGCGAAGGCTGGTACGGCCTGACGAATGCCCGCCGCCAAGTAGGCTTCGGCATGGCCTGGGATCCGACCTTGTTCAAGTACTTGTGGATGTGGCAAGTGTATGGCGGGCACAACGACTATCCCTGGTACGGACGGACCTACAACTGCGCGCTTGAGCCGTTCACCAGCTACCCGCCAGCCGGCATTCAGAAGGCCATCGAGAATGGCAGCGCGCGCAGTATGAACGCGGGTGAAGTCATCGAGACTGATCTGGTTGCAGTGGCCTACGAAGGGCAGGGCATTTCGCGCATCGATCGCCAGGGGCACGTGGCCCCCTAGGCTCACGGGCCGGCGATGGGTGACAGGAGGAATCATGAGTGCAGTAGATAGCGCACGGCTCGACCGATTACGCGTGGAGATGAAGTCCGCCAAGCTGGATGCCCTGGTCTGCCGGCTGTCGGAAAACGTGGTCTACCTTTCCGACTACTGGCCGCATCACGGATTCTCCGTGGTGGTGTTGCCGCGCGAGGGACGCGCGCGGCTCTTCGTGCCGGAGGTGGAGCAGGAGTATACGGACGATGCGTGGTGTGACGTCACGCCTTTCGGCTGGGGCCTGCTGAAGGATGGCGACCTGTATGCCAACTACCGCGCGCTCCTTTCGCGCGCACGCGATGAGCTGCGGCTGGGGGGAGCGCGCATCGGTGTGGAACGCAGCTTCGAGGTGATCGGGTCCACCTACCGGTCTGCTGAACCGGTCGTCCCCGCACTCCCGTGGGCCACGCTGCTGACCGAGGTGTTCTCGGGGAGCGAGGTCGTTGACGCGACGGACTTCCTGCAAACGGTTCGGTCGGTCAAGAGCGAGTACGAACTCGGCAAACTGCGTCTGGCCAACGAGATTGCGGAGATGGGCATGCACGAATTCCTCGCCCGTCTCAAGCCCGGGTTGAGCGAAGTTCAAGTGGGGGCGATGGTGGAGGCCAAAATCCGTTCGGAGGGCCCCGGCCATAAGGGGGCACGCCTGGTGCGGCCCATGGCGGAGGTTGGAACGGGGCCCGTCGGCAGCACCAAGGGCACGCTGCTGGTCCCCTCCACAACGCGCCGAGTGGAGGCAGGCGACATTGTCATGGTCGAACTGGCGACGCAGGTGGACGGATACTGGTCGGACCTGACCTACTGCGCTGTTGCGGGCACGCCTACGGCGCGCCAGCGCGAGGTCTACAACGCCGTGTTGGCCGCGCAGCAAGCGGCTGCGCGTGAGCTTCGCCCGGGTGCCTCCTTCAGCGATCCGGACACGGCCGCGCGGGAGGTTCTCAAGAAGGCAGGCCTGGGCCAGTACTTCGTCCACATCACCGGCCACGGCGTGGGCCTGCGATATCACGAGTTCATCCCGTTTTTCGCGCCTGGCGCGAGCGGTGTGTTGCGCCAAGGCATGGTCGCCAGCGTGGAGCCGGGAGTGTACATCGAGGGCTTTGGCGGGATACGCATCGAAGACAACGTGGCCGTCGGTGCCAACGGCCCGGACTTTCTCTCGACGCCCCGCCAACCGCTCTAGTGCGGGTCGTCAGGTACCACCATCCACCAGGAGGCTCGACGATGAAGCTCAAGAACAAAGTCGCTATCGTCACCGGCGGGGCAATGGGCATCGGCAAGGGGATTGCGCGCGTCTTCGTCCGCGAAGGTGCGCGCGTGGTGATCGCCGACGTCAACCGCGCCGAGGGCGAGAAGGCCGCCACAGAGCTGGCGGCCGGCACAGGGGAGGTCGTCTTCATTCATTGCGATGTGAGCAGCGAGAGCTCCATTCGCGAAATGATCGAGAAGCCACTCGCGCAGTTCAAGGCCCTGCACGTGCTGGTCAACAACGCCGGCATCGGCGTGTACAAGCCTGTGCTGGAGACCAGCACTGAGGAATGGGATCGCTGCCTGGCTGTCAACCTGCGCGGCGTCTTCCTGTGCTCGAAATACGCCATCCCGCATATCAAGCAGGCGGGCGGAGGCGCGATTGTCAACGTGGCCTCAGTCCACTCGTATCAAAACGTGGGCGGGACGGCGCCCTACGCGGCCAGCAAGGGCGGGGTGGTGGCGCTGACCCGGGTCATGGCGATTGATCACGGACGAGACAAGATCCGCGTCAATGCCATATGCCCGGGCTGGATCGATACGCCGCTGATCAAGGGCATCTTTGCGGGAGATGCCGACCCGGTCAAAGCCAAGCAGGCCGTCGAACGCCGTCAGGTGCTTGGACGGCTGGGTGAGCCGGAAGAGGTGGGAGAGACCGCCGCCTTCTTGGCGAGCGAGGAGGCCTCCTACATCACCGGCGCGTCGATCATGGTCGACAACGGGATGACAGCCCAGCTGGAAAGTTGGTAGGCGGTACGGCATCGAGCGCCTGCCTGTCATCCATCGTCGGGCGGATGCCCCTCGATGGACGGGGAGCCTTCCGCGCATGAACAACCCACCATCGGCGCGAGGCGCCTCGCGGGCCGATCGCGACCCATGCACGTGAAGGGGATAGTCGGAACGCGCCGCGATACGCCGGCTGAAGGTCGAGAGGAAAGGAGAGTGGATGAGAGGAACTTGCCGAGAGTGGAACCCTTCGTCATGAGCAGACTCGCTGAGTGTGGACGGGAGGAACCCATGAAGAGCATTCTTGTCAGGCGTCTCACATGCCTGGTCATCCTTGGAGCTTTCATCCTTGCGGCATGTGGCACGGCGGCCCCCGCTTCGAGCGGGGCTTCGAGTGGTTCGGCGCCGAGCACCGCGAACGAGGAATACTTCTACGTGTCGTGCTGGGGCAATATCGAGTTCTTCAACGCCCACAAGTACGGCTGGAAGTGGGGCGGCGAGGCGTTGGGCGTCAAGACGACTTATGTCGGGCCGACGGACTGCGACATCAATGCCATGGTGGCGGCCTTCGACCAGGCCATCGCCCAGAAACCGAAGGGCATCGTCGTTTTCGCCGTCGATCCGGGCCTCACCCCTTCGATCAACAAGGCGTCTGAGGCCGGCATCCCCGTGGTGACCATCCTGGGCGATCTGCCCGAATCGAAGCGCATCGCCTACGTTGGGTCGAGCCAGCACGATCTGGGATTCGTTGGCGGCACCAAGCTGGCGGAGGCGCTGGGTGGCAATGGCAAGGTCGCCATCCTGAGCCTGCCCGGCGTGCAGATGTTCGATGACCGCGAGCAGGGCTTCCGGGATGCCTTCAAAGCCTTCCCCGGCATCTCGGTCGTTCAAGTGGGCGACACCAAGGCCGACACGGCAACCGCCATCAGCGTCGCCAAAGACATCATGACCCGCAATCCGGATCTGGCGGCGTTCGTGGGCACGGACTCGACCGCCGGAATCGGTGCGGCCACGGCTGTTTCGGAAGCCAACAAGGCCGGGCAAGTCAAGACCGTGGCCATGGATCGCAACTCGGATGTGCTGCAGGCGATCCAGAAGGGCACGCTCACCGGCACCGTGGCCCAGGACGATGCGGCCATGGCCTTCTGGGCGCTGCAGGTGTTGTATAACTATGTCCACCGCCAGGCGCCCCTGACGGTCGACAATGTCGCGGCGGGCGCCGCGACCGGGCCGAGGTTCGTCTACATGTCGGCCAACTACATCGACAAGTCGAACCTGCAGTTCTATCTCGACGCCAACGCGCTCTACACCAAGTAGCGGCACCGCGCAGGCACGTCGCGATCAGGGGCGAGGGCAGGCTCGCCCCTGATCTCTTGAGGCGAAGATGGTTGAAGTGCTGAGAGCCGACGAAATAAGCAAGGCCTTCCCTGGCGTTCTGGCGGTCGATCGGGTGTCATTCGGCCTGGAACGCGGCGAGATCCTGGCGCTTGTGGGCGAGAACGGCGCCGGCAAGAGCACGCTGATGCAGATGCTGGGCGGGGCGCTGCGTCCGGACTCGGGTCGCATCTTGTTGGAGGGGAAGCCGGTCGGGTTCGCCTCCCCCGAAGACGCCATTCGTGCCGGCATCAGCATGGTCTTTCAGGAGCTCTCGATGGTGGGAAGCCTGTCGGTGGCGGAGAACATCTTTGCGAACCGCCAGCCCGTCGGGCCGCTCAACAATATCCGCTGGCGCGAACTCTATCGGCAGACCGTAACCTTTCTAAGGGATTTCGATGTGCGGATCGATCCGCGCCTTCCGGTGAAACACCTGCCCATGGGGCAGCAGCAGATGCTGGAGATCCTTAAGGCGATCTCCACCAGCCCGAAGGTCCTCATCCTGGATGAACCGACCTCCTCACTGACTGAAGCTGAAACGGCCAGCCTGTTCTCGAGCATTCGCAAGCTGCAAGACCGAGGGATGTCTTTCATCTACATCACCCACAAGCTATTCGAGGTCTTCAAGATCGCCAGCCGAGTGCTCGTGCTGCGCGACGGCAAGTTCATCGGTAGCCGCATGGTCGGCGAGGTGACCGAGAACGATCTGGTGGGCATGATGGTTGGCCGCCAGATCACCAACATGTATGGCGAGGCCGGCCCGAAACGGACCGGGGAGCCGCTCTTCACGGTTCAGGGGTTCTCGCGCCGGGGCGCATTCCGAGACGTGCACCTGGAGCTGCGCCGAGGTGAGATCCTCGGCTTGGCCGGATTGGTCGGCGCCCATCGGACGGAAATCGCGCGTTCTATCTTCGGGGCGGATCCAACCGACTCCGGCACGCTGGTTCTCGACGGACAGCAGGTTGTGATCCATCAGCCGCAAGATGCCATTCGCCGGCGGATTGCCTACCTGACGGAAGACCGTAAGGCTTTGGGCCTCTTCCTGACAATGGCCGTGGCCGAGAACCTGGTCGCACCTGCGCTGCGCAGCTTCGCCGGACGGACGGGCTTCATTCATTGGGATCGGATGGGGCGCCATGCAAGACAGCAAGTCGACGAGTATGCCATCGCCACCCCGTCCACCGCGCAAAAGGTACTCAACCTTTCGGGGGGCAACCAGCAAAAGCTGCTCCTGGCGATGTGGATGGGCATTCGGCCGGAGGTCATTATCTTCGACGAGCCAACGCGCGGAGTGGATGTGGGCGCCCGCGCGGATATCTACAAGAAGTTGCGCGAGTTCGCCGATCGCGGGTCGGGTATCATCATCATCTCCTCCGACACGCCGGAGTTGATCGGCATGTGCGACCGCATCGTGGTCATTCACGACGGGCGTGTGGCATGGGAAGTGCCGCGCGCACGGTTCAACGAAGCGGAGATCCTGGCGCATGCTGCCGGGATCCACGGCCTCGCGCCTGGCGAGCCATCGAACCGCAACGCCGTCCGGGCCGGCGGCCCCTCGTGATTGTGCACATGCGGCACCCGCCAGAATGTCGCTTGCAGACGAGCACGGCGTCTCAACCCTAGCCATGCGTCTTGGAAGGTCTTCATGACAGATCGTCGCACTCAGTTCGGCGCCACGCGCAGCCGATTGCTCGCCCTGCTGGGCCAACGCGAGGCGGCGCTCTTCCTGGTCTTGGTCATCGCGGGCTCGATCATGAGTCTGGTGTCGCCGGTCTTCCTGAGCCGCGCCAACATCGAAGCCATCCTGATCGCGCTCTCGATGGAGGCGACCATTGCCGTCGGCATGGCGCTGCTGCTTATTTCGGGCGGGCTGGATCTCTCGGTCGGATCGACTCTGGCCTTTGCCGGTGTGGTGACAGGGCTCACGCTCAACGCGGGTGCCCCCGCAGCACTGGCCATCGCCATCGGCTTGTCCGCCTCACTCGGAGTCGGGCTGGTCAACGGGCTGCTCGTTGCCCGACTGAAGATCAACCCGTTCATCACGACTCTGGGCATGGCCATGGCCCTGCGCGGGTTGTTGCTGGTTCTGGCGCGCGGGCGCGCCGTCCTGAACTTAAGCGAATCGTTCACCGTCATCGGTCAGGGTCGGTTGTTCGGAGTGCAATACCCGATCTACATCATGCTTGCCCTGGTAGCGCTCGGCGAAGTGCTGGTCCGCAATTCGCGCTTCTTCCGCCAGTCGTACTATGTCGGAGGCAACGAGAAGGCGGCCCGGCTTTCGGGGATCAACGTGGGTGCGGTCAAGATCTTCAACTACTGCCTGGTAGCGTTGTTGGCGGGCGTGGCCGGGCTGATGATCACCGCGCGCTTCGGGTCCGCCTCGGTGACGATCGGGGCGGGCGTGGAGCTGCGCGTCATTACCGCGGTGATCATCGGAGGCGCCAGCCTCAACGGCGGCGAGGGCTCGGTCTTCGGAGCATTTCTAGGCGCGTTGTTCATGGGCGTGCTGGCCAATTCGCTCAACCTGCTTGGAGTGGACATCTACTGGCAGAACCTCGTGACCGGCGCCATCTTGATCCTGGCGGTCGTCGTGGATGTGTTCAACGAGCAACGCAAATCGCGCGAGGCACAGCGCGCGTAACGCGATTGGCGGCGCGATTGGTGTTGGGCGCCGCCCAGGAGTGGGCCGATGCCTATTGCATCGCGGCGGAAGCGCGTTTCGCACGAGAAGATCAGAAGGGATGCCCAGGAGCAGGCTGCTCGCCCTCGGGGCGTGCGCCTGGCGCACGCCCGGGTGCGCGTTCGCGACCTTGATCGGTCGATCGCCTTCTATTCGCACTTCCTGGGTTTGCGAGTCACCGAACGCGTCGGTCAGGCGTTCGCCTTTTTGTCGTGCGACGCGGCGCATCACCAGGTGGCGCTCCAGGCAGGTGCGCGGCGTTCAACCCGCACCACGCCCGGCGCCGGCACGGTTGACCACCTGGCTTTTGAAGTGCGGTCATTGCGCGAATTCCATCGCGTGTATCGACGCCTGCGCGCCGGCGAAATCGAAATATATCCATCCGACAACGGAATCAGTTGGGCGATCTACTTCCACGACCCAGACGGCACCCGGCTGGAAGTCTATCTCGATCGCCGTGAGCAACGCGGCGGTCAGGCGCTTTGGCGCGGCAAAGTGCGCCCCCTCTCGGAGCGCAGGATAGCCTCCGCGGTC
>DATEAT010000125.1:0-3933 GCA_035288225.1 Anaerolineales bacterium
CCCCGATGATCAGGATCCGGCCCCAACCTTCCTCCGCGAGCAGACGGAAGCAGTGGTGCATGCGCTCACCCAGCTCAGCTCCCAGCTGAGCCATGCAGCGGCTGCCGGGTGTCACCAGCGCGGGGAAGTTGCTCGTGGGCGGGAGAAAAGCCCAGACCAACGCCCGCCGGCCCCCGGCGAAGCGCTTGTCGAGGTCGCGCAAGAAAGCCCTGTATACCTCGCAGGCAGCTTCCGCACCCATCACGCGCGCCAGCCGGGTCTTGACTGCACCGGCAACCGGATAGCGCGCCACCACGACCAGCGCTGTCCGCTGAGGCTTCACGTCCGGCTTCCGCTCTACCGCCGGGCCACACTCAGTCCCGATGCGGATTGCCGCCAAGGCGCGCCTACCGTGACACGCGAGATCACCGCCGCAGCGGAGTAGAGCGGCACCAACCAGAACAGCCCCCGCAGTACCACCGCAGGGAGCACCTCAAGGCCGGCCGTCTCATTGAAGACGAGGACGCCAACGAGAGCGTAGTTGCAGATGCCGGCCAGGTGCCCGACCTTGCTCCCGATCAAGCGGGCTCCGGCGGCGCGACTACGTAACCAGGAGTCGGCAAGGTAGTAGGCAAACGACCCGCCAATGGCCGCAGGCACCCACCAGGGCACTCGTGCCACCACAACGTAGGTGCACAAGGCGCTGAGTATGAAGATGACGTCGGCGGCGTGGTCGAAGGCGCGCCCAGCTCTGCTCTCGCTCCCATAGTGACGCGCCATGCGCCCGTCCCACACGTCGCTGGCAGCGATGACGACAAATAGACTGC
The DNA here is from genome assembly GCA_035288225.1 of Anaerolineales bacterium. Classification (GTDB taxonomy): domain Bacteria; phylum Chloroflexota; class Anaerolineae; order Anaerolineales; family RBG-16-64-43; genus RBG-16-64-43. Next base: position 807 of record DATEAT010000125.1, read on the forward strand.
CCGCCATCAGCCCCAGACCGTGATGGATAGGGGCACTCCACACCGTGACCACAAATGCCGGCGTCAGCGCCACACGCAGACCTGTCAGCAAGTTGGCCGATTGATTCTTGTCCAAAGTAGCCGCTGTTTTGAAGATAACGGGTGCCGGAGATTCTGTCATCGATACGAGGTTTGGCCTAGGCTAAGGGGAAACCCTCGCTCGGCACGTGCAAGTCCGCAATTTACAACCGGCCAATTTACGGCGAAGAATCAGTTTCCACGCTAATTCTCTGACCATTGCGAGGGGATTCTAAGTTTAACACTGACGTTGCCCGAAAAAGCAAGGACTCACTCAACTGGGCCGTGCTCTGGAGGACTGACATGAAGGATATCGCGCGACTTGTTTTCCAGGATGGCGGCGTCGTCCTGCCGGTCAAGACACCGTACGACCGCGAATTGCTTTTCGAATACGCTGACCAATGCGTGAAACGCCATGGCCGGGTGCGGATCGAGATTGGGCACCGCAGGTGTGTGGCCAAATTATGCAAAGACCAGCCTGAAACCTGCGCCTCGTGCGGCCGTCGGCTCGACCGCATCAGCTATGCCATCAGGGCCGGAACGTTCTGCCGCTTCTGCGTCCGTCGTGATCTGCACTGAGCTCCGCTTTGTGGCAACGCCGGGCTGCACGATACAAGGAGGCCGCATCTTCTCGGCGGCCGTGTCGAAGGCTGCCCGTCACCTGCGACGGTCCTTAACTCACTGGCATTATGGCTAGGCTGCTCTATTCCAAGTAGATTCAAGGCTGAGATTCGGAGTACGTTTTCCACCGCGGCCCGCCGGTGCGTAGCAATCTGCTCGGCGGTAGGCAGCAGATTGTTTGGCGGGCATACCTCTGGGTCCCTCTCCCACATTACCCGTGGGAGAGGGTGCGGGTGAGGGTTTCATTGGGGGGGGGCGGAGATGGTGGGGGCGCGCCATGTGAGCAGGGGGCTGGCGTACCGCGGCGAGATGTGCCATACCATGGGCGATGGGAAGCGCGTCGCTGCGCCAGAGCGAGTCGGCAGTCCTGTGGCGGTACCGCAATCGCGACATCCGCGCCGCGGATCTCGAGGCGCTGCGGTCGCTGGTCGCGCAACATAGCCAGGTCGGCCGCAAGGCGTTCCCGCGCATCGTGTGCCAGGCGTGGGACTGGCGGCAGGCCAACGGCGCCTGGAGCGAGTGCGCGTGTCGGGATCTGTTGCTGCGCTTGGAGGAACGGGGCGCGATCGTGCTCCCCGCGCGGCGCCAGGCACGGCCACGCCGGCGCCAACTCCCGGTGCTGCCAGTCGATCTGGTACCACTGATCGGTTTGGAGGTGTGCGACCCGCAGGCAGACCTCGATCAGATCGAGGTGCGGCCCATCGCACCCGAAGAGCGGCTGGGGTGGCGGCTGTTCATGGCGCGCTATCACTACCTAGGATACCGGGCGCCGATCGGCGAACACCTGCTGTATGCAGCCTTTCTCGACGAGGAGTTGGTGGCGTTGGTGGGCTGGGCGGCCGCGGCGCTGCACGCGCCGTTGCGCGAGCGCTACATCGGCTGGGACCAACCGACCAAGCGCCAGCGCTTGCACTTGGTGGTCAATAACGTTCGGTTTCTGGTGTTGCCGTGGGTGCGGGTCAAAAATCTGGCCTCCAAGGTCCTCGCGCTCACCGTACGCCGCTTGAGCGCCGACTGGGCGCACGCCTACGGCCACCCGGTCTATCTCGCCGAGACGTTCGTCGATACGGCGCGTTTTCGGGGCACCTGTTATCGGGCCGCGAACTGGAGGTACCTGGGGCAGACGGCCGGGCGCCGCAAGCAGGGCAATACCTATTTGCACACTGCCACCCCCAAGGCGCTCTATGTCTACCCGCTCGATGGCCAGGCACGCCAGCGCCTGCGTGGGGGCAGGTGAGGCGTGGGGCGACGCGTACAGAAGCCCGACGACTTGCGCACCCGCTTGGGCGAGATTGCCGGCTGGCAGACGGCCACGCGCGACGATCGGCAGGTCGCCCAGGAGTTGCACGCCACGCGCGCCATCGAGCGGGTGCACGCGCTCGATGAGGCGGCGTTCTTCGACGAGTTCTTCCACTACCTCAAGAGCATCGAGGTGTGGCCGCTGCTCGAGCGCCTCGACCCGGCCAAGCGGCTGGGGCCGCTCTACCCGTTTGTCCAACTCATCTTGTTTACGCTGATGCGCTGCGTGGGCGGTGTGCAGAGCCTGCTGGCCACGCACGATCTGTTGCTCACTGACGAGGCGCTCATGGGCGTGTTGGGCTTCAACGCCTACCAAGTCGAGCATGGCGCCACCGCCCGCGGTCTGGGGCAGCGCACGCAACCGCTGGGCGTGCGCGGCCCGTTCTCGTACGAAACGGTGGCCGACAACCTGGTGGCGATCAGCCCCGCCGCCTTGGTCGAGCTGTTCAACGGCGCGGTGCGGTGTCTGGCGCGCCAAGGCGTGTTCGCCAAGCACCTCGACGTCGTGCTCGATGCGACCGATGACGAGGCCACGCCGACCTACCAGACCGACGATGGCCGGCCCGTGCCGCGCGTGCTGCGCGAGAAGCGTCCGGAGGTGCGCGCCAACCGCCACGCCCAGAAGGTGGAGGTCACGGTCTACGGCTGGAAGCTGTGGATCGTTTGGGAACCACAGTCCAAGATCCCGCTCGCCATGACCATCGACGACATCCAGGAGTCCGACAACCAGCACGCCTACGCCGTGCTCGCGCAAGCCCGCAAGAACATCGAGGGTTACGCCACCATCCGTTCGGTGGCGCTGGACCGCGGCTTTCTGGACGGCAAGCTGCTCGCGGCCATCGAGGCCGACGGCATCCTCATCTATATTCCCGCCAAGTCGAACATGACGGTGACGCAAGAGGCCCGCAGCATCGCGCGGCGGGCCGCGGCCGCCGCCGCGCAGGGGCGCTCCGTGGAGGGCTGCGTGTACCGCGAACGGCACGACACCGTTACCCGGGGCAGCGGCCAGAAGGCGCGCACTGAGACCCGGACCACGACGCTGGTGGGCATTGGCGAACTGCCCTGTGATTGGTGGACCCCGCACGGCTCCAGCTCCCAGGCCCACCGCAAGGACTTCTTGCCCAAGCTCGTGCGGGCCACCGTGGTGCTG
>DATEAT010000126.1:0-2508 GCA_035288225.1 Anaerolineales bacterium
GGATCGTAGGCTGCCTCCGATGATATTCTTCCCGCCGAAGTAGCTGAGTCAACAGCTCGCCTGCTGTTGCCCTTCCGAGTTGGCACGCATGAAACCCATCCACGCCACAGTATTCTGCCGCTCGCTCTCGCCGCACCTGACCCAGGCGCTGACCGGGCTGGTGCTGCTCCACCGCGCCGGCGCTATACGCCTGCGCCAGGTCTTCATGGGAAGCGGCACAGCCGATGCTCGTGCCTCCGCCTACGGACCGGAGGCGCATGAGGCGCATCTGCTTGTGCTTCTCGACGGCGGCACCCGGGTGTACTACGACACGCAAGATGCGCAGGACATCAACCTGGCCGCCGCCGAGCGGGTCGACCTGTATTTCAAACGCAGCTACGCACGAGAGGCGGTCCCGCCGGCGCTGCGCGCCAAGGTCCATCCGTACGGGTTGAACTACGCGGTGTATGCCGACGGGCGTGACGTATTCGAAATGGGCCGTCGCCTCTTCTTCGAAAAGGAGGCTGCCAAACGGATGAAGGCGCTTGCCCGCTTGGCGCTGAGCGGGTTCGAGATGTCGGCGGTGGCGCCCGGCTTCCGCGCAACGGTGGGCCAGATGAGTGCGCCGCCCGACCGGGCCCAGCCGCCGCGCGTGCTGTTCATGGCGCGCGCCTGGGACCCCGGCGACGACCCCGCGCGCCCGCCGGAGAAGGCCGAGCAGCGACGGCAGATCAACGAGGCACGCGCAGAGTGCGTGCGCCTGCTGCGGAGAGAATTCGGCCCCGCTTTTACCGGCGGCTTCCGCCACACTCCCTACGCCCTGACCCACCACAAGGATGTGCTGCTCGCGGACGACCGCCTCTCGACCAAGGAGAACTACATCCGGTTGCTGCGCGAGCATTCGATCGGCATCGCCACCACCGGGTTGCACGAGTCGATCGGCTGGAAGCTGGCTGAATATGTGGCGTTTTCGAAAGCCATCGCCGCGGAGCGCCTGCGCTTTGAAGTACCGGGGGAGCTGGCCGCAGGAGAAAACTACCTCGAGTTCGACTCACCCGAGAAGTGTGTTGAACAAACGCTGCGTCTCTTCACCGACCGTGGGCTGCGCGAGGCGATGATGGAGCGCAATCAGCGGTATTACGAAGCGTGCCTGCGGCCGGACATGCTTATGCTGCGCACGCTGCGCATGGCGATGCCGGATCGCATCGCGCCGGAGGCGCTCGCCTCGCAGCCATGAGCAGCGGGCGCACAGTGCCCGTACCCAATGACATGGTCTGGGAAACAGAAGAAGGGACCCGCATCAGCGGGTCCCTTCTGGTGAGCCGCCTTTCGGTAGCACGCGCTCCGTGCTTCAGGATGCAGGCGCGGGGGCAGGGGCGGGCACTGGACGCTGCGCAAAACGCGTGCGCGTGAGCGTGTGCAGAAGCAGGAAACCCGTGATGGCGATTGCCGAGATGCCAGCGCACAAGACCCAGATCAGACGCGGATCGAAGTTGTCGAGAATGATGCCGGCTGCCCACGGGCCCACCGCCGAGGGGACCTGCCAGCACAGGGCGAAGACGGCCATGTACCGGCCGCGCATCTCTTCGGGCGCGAAGCGCGCCACCAGGGCCTGCGAGACCGGCATAACGATCATCTCGCCAAAGGTGATCAGCAGCATGGCGAGTGCGAAGAGCGGCAGCGCGGCGATGAAGGCGTACATGCCGAAGCCGATCATGTAGAAGGCCGTGCCCAGGGCCATGATGAGCATGGGCGGGTAGACCCGCAGCTTGCGCGTGATCCAGAATTGCAGCAGGACGACCGTGGTTGCGTTCAAGCTCATCAGCATGCCATAGACCCGCGGCCCGGCGCCGTGCACGTCGCGCAGGAAAACCGAGAAGGTGCTGTACAGCTGCAGGTAGACCAGGTTCATGAGAATCGCAACCAGCAGGAATCCCACATAGGGTGCATCGCGCAATGCAACGCGGTAGCCCATGAAAGTCTGAGCCATCGACTCCTGGCTGGCCAGATGAGCGGCCTGCGGGCGAGTCTCCGGGATCAACCGGAAGACGATGATCGCTGTGATGATGCTGCACACCGCATCCAGGACAAACAACAGCAGGAAGGAACGCGTGGCCAGCAAGCCGCCGATGGTCGGGCCAATGATCCACGCCATGTTGGCCACCACGCGCAGCATACCAAACCCCTCGGCGCGCTTCTCCTCGGGCAGGATGTCTGCAATCATCGCCCCGTGCGCCGGGCCGGCCACATCGGAGAGCAACCCGACGACGACGGCCAGCACGTAGAACACGCGCAGCTCGCCGACCAAGCCCATGGCGATCGAGCTGACCGCCGAAAACACCAGCCCAAAGAGGATGATCGCCCGACGCCCGAGGCGGTCGGTGAGCGCCCCGCCGATCATGTTGCCCACAAAACCGGAGACGGAGAATGTGGCCAGCAGAATGCCGGCTTGGGTCATGCCGACCTCGAACTTCTGAGTCACATACAACGTGAAGAAGGGCATGATCAGCGTTCGCCCGACCACGTCGA
>DATEAT010000127.1:0-2064 GCA_035288225.1 Anaerolineales bacterium
GAATCTTTATCCGGTTCGCCGTGCCATTGGCCCATGGGTCGGCAAGCCGGCGCTCCCCACCCTGCGGTTGCAGCAACCCTGTCCAATTATTCACATTGATTCAGTTTCCTGGCGGCAGGGGCGTCGGCCGATATCTGCCCAAGCGCGGCGAACTTGGCCCCTGGGCGGTCACTCACGTGACGTTGTTCACGAATTCGCCCCATGTGCACCCGGTTCGGCGCCGTTCATCGGCTGAATCTCGCGCCGGGCATATCTTGTGCATCTGACTCGACTATCCGTCGCCACCGGCCCGAGAGCAGACATGGCGGCTTCAGGACGCGTCGAAGGAGATGGACATGGACGCCTCCCTTTTTCCGAAGGCGTAAGACCGGCCGCAGACAAGCGGTTGCGCAGGGGAAGGGAGAAGCCTCACGATCCAACGGCATCGATGTGCCAAAGTGGAGTTCTCACCAACCACTTAAGGACGGAGGCTTCTCATGGATAAGGTTACGACAATTGCCGTGGATAGCGCAAAGCGGGTCTTCAGCGTGTACTGGGTGGATGCGCTCACGGGCGAGATTGGTGCGAAGACGATGACCCGGGTGAAGTTCGAGGAATTCATGCGTACAGGTAAGCCGAGCCGGGTGGTGCTGGAGGCCGGCGGCGGCGCGCACTACTGGGGCCGCTGGCTGGCGCGCCAGGGGCACGAGGTGCGGCTGATCGCGGCGCAGCACGTGCGCCCGTTCGTGCGCACCAACAAGACCGACGGGGCGGACGCACGCGCGATTTGGGAGGCGGCGCAGCGTCCCGAGGTCCAGTGGGTGCCGGTCAAGAGCGAAGCGAGCCAGGCGGTGCTGTCGTTGCACCGGGTACGTACGCAGCTCAAGGACATGCGGCGCATGCAGGGCAACCAGGTGAAGGCGCTGCTGTACGAATTCGGCATCGTGGCGCCGGCCAAGGTGACGGTGGCCCAAGTCGAGGCCTGGGTGGCCGCGGGTCGGGTGCCCGAGCTGCTGCAGGCGAGCCTGGGCGAGCAGATCGGGCGCATCGCACAGCTGAAATGCGCGGAGCTGCAGTTGACGCGCCGCATCGAGCGGCATAACGCCGACGATGCGCTGGCAACCGGTCTGCTGGCCGTGCCGGGGATCGGCACGCTGACGGCGAGCGCGCTGGCCGCGGAACTCGGTGAAGGCGCTGCCGCGGGCTATACGAACGGACGGCAATACGCCGCCTGCAAGGGGATCACGCCGCGGCTGAGCGGCACCGGCGGCAAGGTGCGCGCCGGGGCGATCAGCAAGCGCGGCGACCCGTATGTGCGCACACTGCTGATTCATGGCGCGCGCAGCGTGATCTCGCACCAGCGCCGGGCCAAGCGCCTGTCGCCGTGGCTGAAGGGGTTGCTCGAGCGCCGGCCGCTGAATGTTGCGGTCGTGGCGCTGGCGAACAAGATGGCGCGTACCGCTTGGGCGCTGGCCGCGCACGGGCGGTCGTACCAGGAGCACTACGGCGCGCAAGCGGCGTAGCCGATTAATTCGCTTAAAGAGGAATGGATCGTCGAAAGGTTGCGCAGGTGATCTGACTCCAGTGATGGCAATCCGGGTGCCCCGGAATCGACTCGAACCTGTATCGTGCCTTGAGCTTCGAGCTCGCGAAGGAGATGAGGTGTCGATTACGGAAACCATCAAGGCCGCAAGGCGAAAGCCCTGCACCGTAGGCCGGATATAAGACCGCAACACCCTGGCTCCGCCAAAACCAAAGTCAGAACACTTGCACTCCGGGAGGCGTCCATATAAGGCATCATGGTTCAACTATGGAAACGGATCATCGCAGTCTGCATCGGCCTTGGTTTTGCGCTCACAGCAAGTTCCCAGCCCTTTCCCCATAAACTGATCAGGATCGTGGTGCCCTTCGCCCCCGGCACCGGCACCGATACGCTGGCAAGAATCATTTCCCAGAACCTGGTCGAATCCCTCAAGCAGCAGGTCATCGTGGAAAATCGGCCGGGTGCCAACGGGGTGATCGCCGCCGAATCGGTCGCCAAGTCTGCGCCCGACGGCTACACGCTGCTTATAACCACTAACACGA
>DATEAT010000128.1:0-2681 GCA_035288225.1 Anaerolineales bacterium
ATGAAGCCGGTCGGGCTGACCTCCGCGCCGGGGGCAAAAAAGCGCCTGCCAAAGAGCTGCCCGGGCAGGCCTAGGTCGAAACGCACCTGATCGCGCGTGTAGTAGTTGAGGCCGAGGAAGTCGAGGGTTCCTGCCAGGGACCGCTCGCGCCCATGCCCCAAGGGGAAACGCAGGCGCCCGTCGCGCAGGGGCAGGACGAAGGATTCGTTGAAAATGCGCGACTGCCAGCGAGCGGCCGCGCCATCCAGCGGCGAGGGGCGATCGGGCTGCGTGCCGCGGATGTGCTGGGCGATCCCCACCTGAGCCGCGGGCTGAATATCATGTATGGCATGGTAGCTGGCCCCGTGCGCCAGCAGCATGTTATGCAAGACGCGATATGTGGCGCGGATGTCGCGCCGCCCCGGGGGGAAGACGCCTTCGGTGTAGGCCGCGTACGCGTACACGTTGGGTTCGTTGATCGTGCACCACAGGTCGACCTGGTCGTGCAGCGCCTCGACTACCTTGCGGGTGAAGTGCTCGAAGCGCCCGATGACAGTCTCGCTCTCCCAGCCGCCCTGTTCTACCAGCCACAGCGGGTTAGTGAAGTGATGCAGGGTGACCATCGGGCGCAGCCCCCGCAGGTGCAGGCCGCGCAGCATCTCACGGTAATGCGCAAGTGCCGCGTCATCCCATATTCCGGGTCGGGGCTCGATGCGGCTCCATTCGACCGAGAGGCGATGCGCGTTTTGCCCGGCCTCGGCCGCGCGGTCGAAGTCCTCGCGCCATCGTCCGCCCCACCAGTCGCACGCCAACCCGGATCGATCGCCGCGCATGATGCGTCCGGGCTCGAGTTCCCACTGCCACCAGTCGTTGCCGGTATTGTTGCCCTCCACCTGGTGGGCGGCGGTGGCCGTGCCCCACAGGAAGTTCGGCGGAAAGTGGAATGCGGCTTCAGCCATCCGCGGCTCCTTCGGCGTGCGGGCTGGTCGAGGTGGCCACCGCCGACGGGCGCAGGGTGCCGGTGCACACGAATTCACGTTGCCCGCTGTCGCTGAAGCCGACCGATTCGGCCAGGCGCTGGGAGGCCGGGCTGGCTTCGTCGGCGGCATACAGCGGGGTGCAACCGGCCTCCAGAAGTTCCAGGCACAGGGCGGCCACAACCGAGCGGCCGTGGCCGCGTTCGCGCACTTCCGGGTCGGTGTGGACGAAGACCTCAGCGAAAGCCGGCGAACGCCAGTTGAGGCCGGCCGCGGCCAGCAGGTGCTCGCCCTGGCGGATCTCGTAGCGCGGCAGACCGTCGGGAGAGGTGCTGCGCGAAACCAGGATGTTGACCACGGGCGAGAACGATTCGCGCCGCAGCACATACAGCCGCAGGCGAGTTTGGGAGGCCCAGTCGACCAGTGCCCGGGCCCAGGAGGCGTTGACCATTGGGAGTGAGAAGTAGAGCGGCTGCCCCGGGGCGAGCGCGAACTGCACCAATGCGGCCAGGGTGGGGAAATCGGGAGCGCGCCCGGTGACGAGGGGGCGGAAAAGATCCTGCCCTGTCTGAGCGCGGGCCAAAAAACCCATCAGCCCGCCCTCCGGCGAAAGGGCGCCGCTCAGGTGGACGCGCGAGGCGGCATGATGGACCGCGTAGTAGCAGGCCAGGGCGTCGCCCACCTCGCGCTCATCGAGCAGCCGCAGCAGGCGGGAGCGCTCATCGGCGGCTAGGGCAACGATCTTCATGCCGCCAGCCTCGCCTCCCATTCAGCCAGGCGCGGGTGATCGGCATACACCCCGCGGTAGGCATGCGGCAGGAGCGCAGCGATGGAGCACATGATGTCCTCGGTGTAACGGTCGAGCTCTTCGCCGCGTGCGTGCGGCCTGACCGGCAGGCTGAAGGGTTTGCCGATGCGCAGGAACACCCTCGCGCGCCGCAGGCGCGGCAGCAATTGGGGAATGGTTTCGGTGCCCCACACGGCGACCGGCAGAATGGGCACGCCCGTGCGCGCGGCGAGGAACGACACCCCGTCGCGGGCTTCGATCAGTGCGTGGGTCGACTGGCTGCGCGTGCCCTCCGGCGAAATGCCCAGCGCGCCCCCGCCACGCAAGTGAGCCAGGGCCTGTTTGACGGCTCCCAGATCCGGTTCGTTCTGGCGGACCCAGATGCAACCGGCCGCCTCCGCCAGCACGCGCAGGAGCCAGACCTCGTGATATTTGCGCGCGAGGAAGACGACCATCGTGCGCCGAACGCCGATGAAGATCAGCGGCAGGTCGAAGCGGCTGAGGTGATTGGTGACCAAGAGGAATGCGCCGCTCGGCGGAACGTGGTTCTGCCCCTGGATCTGCACGCGCGTGCAGACTCGCATCAGCCCACCGACGATTGCCCGCAGGAATTTGTACATCGCCTGATCCGCCGAACAGGAATAAGGGAGGTGCGCGTTGCCTACGGCTGCGCCTCGAGCAGGATCTCGTAACGAGCCACCGGATCGCTCAGCGAGAAAGCGCGCACCTGCAGGTCGTGCGTCTGGCCGATAGCCCACTCGCCGCTCAGGTCCTGCGTGCGCCAGCCGACGACCTGGCCCTGGCTATTGTATAGCACCAGCAGCACCCGCACGGCAGTGGCCGGGCCGGCCGCCTGGGGCGCTACACGCGCTCGCACGCGCACCTCCAACCCGCCTTGGAGCGGAGTGGCCGCGGCCTCCACGACCTCGATCGAGGGC
>DATEAT010000129.1:0-123470 GCA_035288225.1 Anaerolineales bacterium
TCACCCTGGAGTTGGTGGACCTGCCCGGAACGTACAGCTTGAGCGCTCACTCCGCCGAAGAGGAAATCGTTCGCGATTACTTGCTCTTCGAGCCGCCGGAGGCCGTCATCGTGGTGGTCGGGGCGGCCACGCTCGAACGCAACCTGTACCTGGTGGCGGAGCTGCTGGCCTTCAACGTGCCGCTCGTCGTGGCCGTCAACATGATGGACGTGGCGGCAAGCGAAGGTGTTGAGCTGGACTTGCAGTCGCTGCAGGCTGCCCTCGGTCTGCCGGTGGCGGCGCTCACCGCATCCCGCAACGAGGGGCTCGAGGCGCTGCTGGCCTGCGCGCTCGCCACTGCCCGAGAGCCGCGCGCGGCCATCATCTCACGGCCTTCTCCGCGGCCGGAACATCGCCCGATCATCCGCAACCTGGTGCGGCTTCTGGATGGGAGAATCCCCTCCGCGTACCCGCTCGAGTGGCTGGCCACGAAGCTCTTGGAGGGCGACCCGCGGCTCACCCAGATGGCGCGTGCGAGTCTCGCGCCGGCCGCGTTGGCCGAACTCGACCGCCTGCTTCACGCGCACGAAGATGCCTTCCTGGATATCGTCGGGGGGCGCTACGATTGGATCCGTGAAGTGACCCGGGCGGTTGTCCGGCGGCCGCGACCGGATGTCGTCAGCCTTACCGACCGCATCGATCGCGTGGCCACGCACCCCGCGTGGGGCCTGCTCGCGCTGATGACGATTCTGGGGGTGACTTTCTGGCTCATCTATGGCCTGGCGACTCCAATGGTCAACTTGCTGGCCGGGGGCACCCAGATGCTTGCCGCTGTGGCGCGCACGGCACTGGCCGCATGGCCAGCCTGGCTCTCGGGCCTGGCGATCGATGGGCTGCTGAGCGGTGTGGGAATGGTGCTGGCCTTCCTTCCGGTGATGGTGCTGTTCTTCGCAGTGCTGGGCGTGCTGGAAGATGTGGGGTACTTCGCGCGCGCAGCGTATATCATGGACCGCTTCATGCATGCCATCGGCCTGCATGGCAAGAGTTTCCTGCCACTTTTCCTTGGGTTCGGCTGTAATGTGCCGGCGGCGCTCGGCACGCGCATCCTCGAAGACCGGCGCTCGCGGGTGTTGACCCTGTTGCTCACACCGCTCGTTCCGTGCACGGCCCGCCTGGGCGTGATCGCCTTTCTGGCGCCGGCCTTCTTTGGCTCGCGGGCAGCGCTTATCTCGTTCCTGTCAGTCGTGCTCAATATCCTTGTTATCGCTATGCTGGGCCTCGTGCTGGGCCGCGTCGTGCCGCGCCAGGCACCGCCCGCCTTCATCATGGAACTCCCGCTGTACCATCTGCCGACGGCTCGCACGCTGGCACGCTTCGTTTGGCACAACACGCGCTCATTCGTCGAGAAGGCTGGCTCGATCATCCTGCTGGCCTCGGCAGGCGTGTGGGCCCTTTCGCACCTGCCAACGGGAGACCCGGCCTCGAGCGTCCTGGCCTGGGTGGGGCGGGGTCTCGAGCCGCTGGGGTCGCTCATGGGGCTGGGCGATTGGCGCATGCTGACGGCGCTTCTGACGAGTTTTGTCGCCAAGGAGAACACCATCGCCACGCTGGGCGTGCTCTTCGCCGGCCAAGCTCAACACACCCCCTTGCCGGCGCTCGTGGCGGCCCAACTGGCGCCTGCCGCCGGGCTGGCATTCCTTGTGGTGCAACTGCTGTTCATCCCATGCGCGGCGACGCTCAGCACCTTGCGTCAGGAGGCCGGCTGGCGCTGGGCCTCGGTGAGTGTGCTGCTGCAACTCGCGATTTCGATCGGCATGGGCATCGCCGTCTTCCAAGTCGCGAGCCGGGTGGGATATGGCTGACCTGTCGGCGCACCCCGGCGCACCGTTCCCATCGCGCGAAGTGGGCCAGGTCGCACGCGCTCTGCTGGCTGTCATCGCCAGCGGGGGTTCGCATACGATGTCGTCCTTGGCTGACCGCTTGCAGGCAAGCCCGGCCCTCGTGGATCTTGCCCTCCAGGTCCTGATCGTCGGTGGACGGATCGAAGAGGTCGGCTCGCCGGAGGCGTGCGTCCACCCAACGGACGAAGAAACCGAGGTTTGCCAAACGTGCGGGTTGGCCGCCTCGTGCGTCGGCAAGCTGGCTCCAAGGGTTTCCGGGCAGCGCTGCCTGCGCTTGGCGCCACGCGCCAGCTGATCTCCTCCTTGCCTGCGTTTGGGTAATGCCCTTTGTTGAGTCCAGCATCGCCATGAGCGACCCCGAAATCATCATCGTTGGATCTGGTCCTGCGGGGTGTTCGACAGCCCTGCATCTGGTGGCGCAGCGGCCTGCCTGGCGCGATCGTATTCTGGTGCTGGAGGCTAAGCATCATCCCCGAGCCAAGTTGTGTGGCGGGGGCCTCACGGTTTTCGGATTGCAGGTTCTACGCGGGCTCGGGCTTACGCTCGACGTGCCGTATATCCGAGTGAATGAGGCGCTCTTCCGTTGGCAGCGCCGCACGCTCACCGTGCGCGGCCAACCGCTGCTGGAAGTTGTCGACCGATCGAGCCTTGACGCCTGGCTGGTAGACGAAGTGCGAGCCCGCGGAGTAACTGTGGAGGAGGTTTCGCCGGTACGGGTGGTGGAACCCTCGTCGAGCGAAGTCACCGTGCGCACCGCTGCCCGCGAATACCACCCAAAGGCGGTGGTTCTGGCGTGCGGCTCTCGTGGGCTTGACTTTGTGGCGTGGGGCGCGGGAGGGCCCGCCATCGGGCCGCGGCGCGTTGCGCGGGCTGTCGAGTCCTTTACCTCACAGGGCCCACTCGATGAATTCTCCCACTCGCTGTCGGTCGAGTTCGATTTCTCTCCACTGGCGCAAGGGCGCCACGGCTATTCGTGGCGGTTCCCCATGCCGGGCGGGGTGCAGCCCCTCCACAACCTGGGTCTGTTCGATACGAGGCATTACGCTGCCCGCCGCGAGCCCGATCTCAAGACCGGGCTCGAAAGGTACGCCGGGCGCACGGGCGTGGGGAGTCTTGAACCTATCCAGGGGCATCCCGTGCGCCTGTACTCTCCCTGGGCGAGGCTTTCGGCGCCTCGCCTCCTTCTCGTCGGCGATGCGGCCGGTGTGGATCCATTGTTTGGGGAGGGGATCGGCGCCAGTCTGGCTTACGGGCGGGAGGCCGCGCTGGAAATCGATAGTGCGCGCAGCTCGGGGGATTATCGCTTCGCGGGCTTCACTTCGCGTGTGTGGGCCGGCGACCTCGGAGACTACTTGGGTGTGCGCTGGACGTTCGCGCAATTGATCTACGGCCTGGCCCCGCTGCCAGGTTTCACCCTCATGGCGTGGGCCATCGCGCGACTTATTGCGCCCAGCTACCATCCTCGGTTGGTGTAATCCTCAGGGCAGGAAGTCGAGTGGGTTGACCTTGCCGTAGTCCACACTCTGCATTTCGAAATGCAGGTGCGGGCCGGTGGAATTGCCCGTCGAGCCGATGTAGCCGATGGCGTTGCCTTGATACACATTGAACCCGCAGCCCACCGCCAGAGCGCTCAGGTGCGCGTACACCGTCTGCCAGCCATTGCCATGGTCGACCACGATCAGGTTGCCGTACCCCCAATTGGACCAGCCGGCAAAGACCACCACGCCGCTCGCCGCAGCGTAGATATTATCGCCCGTGCGCCCGTGCAGGTCGATGGCGGGATGGAACGATGAATACTGGTTGCCGGTCACCGCATGGCTATCCGTCGGCCACACCCACCAATTCTCGCCTTTGACGTCGCTCAGGTATGGCCCCTGGCATGCGCCGTCGCCGCCGTACTGCCACTTGTCCTTGTCGGTCCGGCGCAAGATGGGCACCCGCCACTGGACGAAATCGCGCCGCCCTTCGGGGATGACGATCCATGAGCCAGGCGCAAGGCCTGGCGCGGCGGGGTCGACATCCGGTTCGAGAGCGTTGCCCGGCCAATTGACAATGACGTCCGGCGTCACGCTGAAGAATTTGGCTACGCCGCTCAGGCCGTCGCCTTGCTGCCACTGGTAGTAGGTTCCATCCACCGGAAGAATGTTGAGCACCTGGCCTGGGCGCAGCGTGTGCGGGTCATCTTTGAGGATGGAATAGTTGCCCCACAGGATGGTTTCCGGCTTGAGGTTGAAGCGCGCGGCGATAGCAAAGAGCGAGTCGCCTTGCTGCACGGTGTATTGAGTCACGTCGACCCGCGGGCGCGCGGGCACGTCGGTGTGCAGCTGTATCTCTCGATCGATGATGGCGCCACCGGCGCCTGAGTCAAAGGACGGCAGCACGGCCGGCCCGGCAGCCAGCGGTGCGCTCAGGGTGGGTGTCGGCGCGCTGCTCAAATTGATGCGTGCCGGAAGCCACGACCACAAGTTTGGGCGCGCCATCCAACTGAACAGAATCACCAGCCCCAATACCAGGAAGTGGCTGGCGCTGCGCAAGATCGGCTCGCGCAGGCCGGTGCGCACCAAATCCTCCCACAGCCTGAACCAGGCTGGGCGCGATTCGCGGGAGGGTTCGTTACCTTCGGATGACGTGTGGCTCGGTTCGGGAGTCATGCTTCACCAATGAAGAACGGGAGGATAACTTCTCGCCTCCCGTTCTGTCAAGCCAGCTCTCACCGCCAATTGCGTTTCTGCGGTTTGGTGCAGCGCGTTTAGTAGTAGAGATGCGGGTTCACGGGAACTCCCCCGTAGCGCATTTCGAAATGGATGTGATACCCAGTGGAATTGCCCGTATTGCCGGCTAGCCCCAGCGAGTACCCGCCATAGCTGATGGCTTGACCGCAGCCCACATTGATCTGGTCCATGTGAGCGTAGAAGGTCACCCAGCCGTTGCCGTGGTCGATGATCACCAGGTATCCGTAACCGCGGGTGCTCCAGCCGGCAAACACCACAACGCCGGCGTCAGCCGCATACACGCCCGTGCCGGGCGCCGCGGCGATGTCGATCCCTGGGTGGCCGTCCCAGTAGTCGTTGCCCGAAATGGTGGTGAAGTGCCCGGGCCACGACCACGCGCCTGAACCCACCGGGCCGTCATACCCGCCCGCGCATGCCCCTGGGCCAAGGCTGGGGAAGGAGTAGCGCGTCCCGATCATCACCGGTGCGGCCCAATCCTTGAACGGCCGGCTGCCGCCGGGCACGATGACCCAATCCCCGGTCAACACTCTTGGATCGAGCGGGTTGAGGTTGTTGCCCGGCCAGCTAAGGATTTCCTCGGGCGTGGTGTCGAATTCTTGCGCGACTCTCTCGATGGTGTCGCCCTCCTGCCACTTGTAGTACAGGCCATTCACGGGCAGGATGTTGAGCACTTGCCCCGGCCGCAGCAACTCCGGGTCATCCTCGAGCGTGTCGAAGTTCCCCCACAGGATAGTCTCGGGTTTGATCTGGAACTTGGTGGCGATGGAGAATACCGAATCACCGCGCTCCACAGTGTAAGGGGTAATGCCCTCGGTGGGCCGCTCAGGGCGTACGGTGTGCACGTCAATCGTGCGCCGGATGAGCGTGTCGTTAGCCCGGGCCGAATAGTCCGGTAGCTTGGCCAACCCGTTGCCACCCGAGGGGGAGGCCGCGGTGACTGGCGGCCCGCCGCTGGCTGCAGCGGTGCGCGCCGGGCCATAAACTCGCCACGCCCACACGCCGCCGGCTGCCAGGGCCAGCACGAGAATTCCCAATCCGATCCACAAGATTCGTTTCTGCACCACTCACTCTCCCGCGCAGGTGATCAACCGATAAGGGTGGACAATTCTAGTTGTCTTTGGTCAAAGTCTCAAGGAACTCGATATTGTTCTCGGTCTGGCTCAGCCGGGTCAGGATGGCCTCGGTGGCCGTCGTGATATCCATGCCCGCGCCGTTCGGCGGCGCCGTCATCATCTGCCCAAACATGCGCCGCATCAACCACACTCGTGGAGTGATATCGGGCCCGAGCAGCAATTCCTCGCGGCGGGTGGAGGAGCGCTCGATGTCGAAAGCGGGGAAGATGCGCCGCTCTTGCAGCTTGCGCGAGAGGTGCAGCTCCATGTTACCGGTGCCTTTGAACTCCTCGTAGACCATGTCGTCCAGGCGCGAGCCGGTATCCACCAGGCAGGTGGCGATAATGGTCAGCGAGCCGCCTTCCTCGATGTTGCGCGCCGCGCCGAAGAACCGCTTGGGCGGATACAGTGCGGCCGGGTCGAGGCCGCCGGAAAGTGTGCGCCCGGAGGGCACCACGACCAGGTTGTAGGCGCGTGCCAGGCGGGTGATCGAATCGAGCAGGATGACTACGTCGCGGCCGATTTCTACCAGCCGCTTGGCTCGCTCGAGAGCGATCTCGGCCACGCGCACGTGTGAGGTGACAGGCTCATCAAAGGTGGACGAGATGACCTCGGCCTCCACCGAACGATCCATATCGGTGACTTCTTCGGGCCGCTCGCCGATGAGCGCCACCATCAAGTGCACATCCGGGTACTTGCGCGAGATGCCGTTGGCGATATGCTTGAGCACGGTCGTCTTGCCGGCCTTGGGCGGTGAGACAATCAGGCCGCGCTGGCCTCGTCCGATGGGCGAGACTAAGTTGAGCAGGCGGGTGGCCAGCTCGTGGCGGTCGGTTTCCAGATCAAAGCGCTTCTCGGGGAAGATCGGCACGAGCGATTCAAACGTCGGGCGCTGTTTGGCCGCTTCCGGGTCGAGGCCGTTGATGGCTTCCACTCGCAGCAGGCCGAAGTACTTCTCGGATTCCTTGGGTGCCCGCACCTGTCCGATGACCATATCGCCGGTGCGCAAGCTGAAGCGACGAATCTGCGATTGCGAGACGTAGATATCGTTCGGCCCCGGCAGGTAGTGTTCGGCGCGCAAGAAGCCGATCCCCTCTTCGACGATCTCCAGAATGCCTCCGCGCAGTTCGAGCCCCTGACGCTCGGCATTGGCCTGCAATAAGCGCAGCACCAGATCGTCCTTCTTCATTCGAGTGAAGGCGGGGATCTCCAGTTCTTTGCCGGTGCGGCGCAGTTCGGCAAGCGTCATCTTTTCCAATTCGGCTATATGCATTGTGGGCTCTCGCTTATCTCTCGAGGAGGGTGGAATGGCATCGGATGGCCGCATCGCCGGCGGCGCGTTGGGCGGAATTGAGATCGGTGGACCGTCTTAGCCTAAGGGTGTGCAGACGCTCTCGGGGCGAGTGAACACTGGAAGAGTACGGCGATCTCCCGAACCAGCCGGAGTGTAGGCCGTGTGCGAATAATAGACTGGCGAGCTTTCCGATAGATGGGGTGCCACCAGGTCGCTTACGTACAGGTGACCCACGTAGGACTTGAACCTACAACCAACTGATTAAGAGTCAGCTGCTCTGCCAATTGAGCTAGTGGGCCAAGATGGGGTCGGTAAAGCGGGAGCCACCGGGCATATGATCGCGGGCAGATCCCTGGGGGCGCCGGTTGACAATTGGCTGGGGCTCACCGCCATGCAGCGGCGAGGGGCGCCTCTCCCCGTACTGGCAGGATTATACCTGGAATCATGAGGCTGTCAATAGGAGCGTGTCAAGCTCTGATGACTCGACGCGTTCACGGGGCTCTGGTCGTACGAGCCGCGCACGGCGCCGCGTATTTCGCTCACTTGGGCGCCCCGGTCGGCTTCTTGGGAGTACGCGTTGGTTGCGAGCCGTGGCCCTTGTCCTTGGACGACGTGGGACTCTCCTCGCCGCGTGTCGTGTGCTTCGGTTTGTCCGGATGGGGAAGGTTGTTCCCATTGGAGAGCGGGAAGTCGAACTTGTGCTGCGGCCCGAGGTGCTTGCCCGCTTCGGAGGCGCGCATGCCAGAAGCGGTCAACATCTCAGCCGCGCCTTTCATTTGCGTCGAGGGTGCCCCGCGTGCGAGCGCCACGGCACCCTCAACCCGAGGCAACAATCCCGCCAGACGCCCGGTCAGTAGGTCCAGCGCACGAGCTTCCTGGACGCCTTCGAGAAGCTTCACGCTCCGATCGAGTGCGCCGGAGGCCGCCTCAAGAGCAAGACCCGCCTGCGCCCAACGGCCGTGAGAGGCCAATTGCTCCCCCTCGCTGAGCCGCCGCTCCGTAATCGCCAGGCTGAGGTCGGCGCGCGCGGACGGGCCCGGCGCGAGATCGAGGGCGACTTGCTCGACGGCGGCTTTGGCGGGGAACAGGATATCCCCGGGGAGCGCAGCGGCCGTGGCGTAGGTAACGCCTGCGGTCCCTGCCAATCCCACCACCAACATCGAGACCAGTGGAATGGCCCACAGCGGCCGCGGCCGCATGGGCAGCCCGCCGGGCCGAGGCCGGGCGGGCTGGGTCGCCTCGATCGCGTGCAATAGGCGCCCGCGCGCGCGGGTCATGAATGCCGCGGGTGGAGTTGCGCGGCCTGCCTGTCCCATTCGGCGCGCAAGCCTTTCGAGGGCTTCGGATTCACGCAACGCCTCGGTCGGCAGGCCGGGGTCTTCCGTCGGCGCTCCACTCAGGCGGCGCGCCAGGAGATCCGCGAGGAGCTTCTCGGTCCTATCGTCCATCGCCTTCTTGCAGCCTCGCGCGGAGCTTGCGCAACGCGCGGAATTGAATGACTCGAATCGATTCCTGACTGCGGCCAAGGTGGGCGGCCACCTGCGCGTGGCTCATTTCCATTACGAAGCGCATGGTTAACACGTCACGACCGACATCGTCCAGCTGCTCCAGCGCCGCGGCCAAGCGGCGGCGTTCTTCGTTCTCTTCGGCTTTGGCCTGCACGTCGACCTCGCGCGCCGGCATGCTGGAGTCCAGAGCCACGGTTTGGCGTGCAGTGCGGTAGTGATCGATCACTGCATTGCGCGCAATACGGTAAAGCCAACCCAGGATCGGCGTCGCGCCCGGACGAAACCGACGGCGTGCCTCCCAGGCCCTCAGAAACGTGGTTTCCGCAAGATCTTGTGCCAGGGCTTGGTCCCCTACCCGAAAGCGGATGTAACGAAAAATGACCGGCAGGCAGGCCAGATACAGATCGCCGAACGCCTGCACGTCTCCGGCCAGGGCGCGCCGTAGCGCTGCATCATCAAGTGCGGTGGGTGGGGTATCCAATACCTGCATGGCTCAACGAATTGGAGCGTATGGCGTTACAAATCGCCTTGGCACGCTCCGCGCACTCCCTCTGGAAGAATATGAGCAGGTCCGCTCGCCGTCAAGTGCCCTGCAAGAATCCCGCAAGTAACGCCGTTCCGGCGGCATCGTTATTGGGGGTGGCACAAGCCACCGATTGCGTGCCCTGGATGGGTCATGACTCGACGACGATTTCTCCTCATAATGGCCATGATGGGCTTTTTCGCCGCGACCACGGTTGGTTGCCAAACGGCTGGCACGGCCGGTCAGCCGCCAACCAGCTCGCCGCCTGCCGCGCCAGACTCGGCCTCGGCGATCATCCTGGCTTCGGGCGAACTCTCGGTCCGTCTCCTAACGCCCAGCGACGGGGCCATCTTCGACACGCCCGACATTGTGGTGGTTGGCGAAACCAGCCCGGGAGTCGTCGTGAGCGTGAACGATGCTGTGGCCATTGCAGATGCGCAAGGGGATTTCGCACTCGCGCTGCACCTCGAGGAGGGCACCAACCTGCTCGAGTTCGTGGCCAGCAATGAGTTGGGCGATCAGGTTTCTATCACCCTGGCGGTCTCGTACCTGCCGGCTTCGTGATCCCTCCGAGCAGCCAGAGACCGGACGTCAGATCTGGAGGTGAGCGATGTATCGCATACGTTACGTGACAACTATTGTCGTCCTGGTGATCGCCGCGCTGATGGTAACATCGGCCATCGCCGCTCCCTTGCCCATGGCTGATGGTGCGCCCCAGGCGAAACCGACCGAGCGCCCGCATGGCAAGCCGACGCAGGTCGGTCCGGGAGAAGACACGAGCAAGCAGGATGCGCGGGCCACTCAGCGAGCCGAACGCGAAGCCGAGCGGGAACTCCGTCGAAGCCGAGCCCACTATCGCGGGACGGTCAGTGCGGTCGACGGGAGCTCGATTTCCCTTGACACAGCCGAAGGGGCCTTTACCTTTGCGATCACCGACAAGACGCGCATCAATATCCCGTCGGGCAAGGGGGGCGGGGCCGGCGACATCAATGTCGGCAGCCAGGCCGTGGTGCTCGCCCAGCAAGAGCAGGGCGACAGATACACGGCCCTCAGCATTCACATTGTTCCAGGCAAGCCGATCCACATCCACCACGTGGGCACTGTGACGGGCTACACGCCGGGCGTAAGCATCACGATCGAAGGCAACGATGGCGACCTGGTCACCTTCGTGTTGACAGGCGACTGCAAAATCCTCCCCGAAGAGCGCGCCGAGGAACTGGCCGTCGGCCGGCGTGTGACGATCATCGCTCGCCGCGACCCCACCGGCGGCCCGCTCACGGCGCAGGGCATCGTCATTCATCCGGAGGTCGAGGCGACGGAGACGGCAGAAACCGAGACACCGACTCCCTCCGACACGCCCTCTGCTACCTTGGAAGTGACTGAGACCCCGACACCTGCGCCGGCGACCTGACCACCCGACAGTGGCTGACCAGATCGTGGAACTCTCGACGAGAGACCCGTGGCTTCGGGTCTCTCATTCTGTGCCTCCCCGATGCATCCCTTCATCCATTCGGTCGCCCTAAGCGGCATGAGAGTCCCCTGCTAATTCGCGAGCGGACTTGCATATTGAATTCGAGCAAATCAGATATAATCTCGCCCATTCCTGGGAGGCGGACCTCGTGTGCGCTAGCTGTGGGGGAGCTTTTCAGGAAGGATTCGCGGCAAGGGACGGGTCGGCGACTGTAGGCAGCGATTATTGGGCTCCACTCATGAGCAAAAGGGGCTCGCCTCGGCCCCGGATCGCAGCCGCTCCTGTCCAAGTCAACGTGCACGGCCGGTCCCTGTGTCATCCGTCGCAAGCGCATGCCAATTGCGTTCACGGGATAGTGCCGTGCCGCCCACAGGACGCTCCGCGGGCGCGCGATGGCGCAAGTGCAGTGCATGAGTCTTATCCCTGTGAAGGAGGCGTCCATGTTCTCCTCTTTGTGGTGGCGGGTCGGGCGGTTCGTGAGAACCTCACCGGCACGTCTCTTCCTCCTGGCGGGTGTTGTCGTTGCAGGTGCGTTGGCTCTCTCGGGATCGGCCGCGCCGGCCGGCACCACCCAACCGATGGCCTTCAACCATCAAGTCATGGTGCAAGCCGGCGTGCAGTGTCTGTTCTGCCACAATGATGCACTGCGCTCGCCCTCGCCCGGCATGCCCAGCGTGGGACTGTGCATGGGCTGCCATAAGACAATCGCCGCCGAGCGCCCGGCCATCAAGCAACTCGCCGATTACTATGCGCGCGGCGAGCCCATCCCCTGGGCGCGCGTCAACTACGTGCCTCGCTTTGTCTACTTCAGCCACAAAGTCCATCTCACGGCGGGCGGCCTCAACTGCGAGAATTGCCATGGCGATGTGGGCCACATGAAGGAGGTCGAGCCCGTGGCGAGGATGAGCATGGGCTGGTGCCTCGATTGTCATTCCAAACAAACCAATGCGCCGCAATTGCGCGACTGTGTCATCTGTCACCGCTAGGAGAGCGACATGACCGAGAAGATCTCACGCCGTGATTTCCTCCGGCTGGGGGCGGCCGGCGCCGCGACCGGTGTGCTGGCAGGATGCACCTCGCCCCGGCGCTGGGTTGTGCTGGAACCGTTTGTCCGTCCTCCGGAACAGCAAGTCTCGGGCGTTGCCACGTGGTACGCCACGACGTGCCGCCAGTGCCCGGCCGGTTGCGGGGTGATCGTTCGTCTCATGAATGGACGCGCGGTGAAACTGGAGGGCAACCCCGAGCATCCACTCAACCGCGGCAAGCTGTGCGCACGCGGTCAGGCCGGGCTGCAGATGCTGTACCACCCGGATCGTCTGAGCGGACCACTGCTGCAGTCCACGCGCGGCTCACGCGAGTTCTCCGCCATCGATTGGAATGAAGGCATCAACCGATTGTTCCAGGCGCTCGAAAAGGCCGGCCCGGCCGTGGCGGTTTTTGGCGGCGCAACCATGTCGGACCACTTGTTCGACTTGTTCTCGAGGCTGCTGGCAGCCGTCGACGCTCCGGCGCCGGTGATCTACGACCTTTACACGGAACTAGGCGGCTACCGCATGCTTGCGCAAGCCATGGGTCAAGTCTACGGGCGCGCGGCCTTACCGGCCTACCGGTTGGCGGAGGCCGATGTGGTCTTCTCCTTCGGCGCGGAGTTCCTGGGCACGTGGACCTCGGCCGTCCGCTACGGCGTCGAGTACGGCGCGTTCCGCAGTCAACCTTACGGCAAGCGGGGTCTGTTGGTCCACTTCGAGCCGCGCCAGTCCTCAACGGCCGTCACGGCCGATGATTACGTTGCCATTGCGCCGGGAAGCGAAGGGCTTGTGGCCGGGGCCTTGTTGCGGATCATCGCCGACGGCAACCTGGGTTTGCCTGGGCGCGCGGAGAGCGCACGCGGGCTTGCGCCATCGCTGGATGTCGATCAGGCCGCGCGCGAATCCGGGATTCCACTGGAGGCGCTTCAACGTTGGGCGCGGCGTTTTGCCGAGGCAGAACGCGCCGTGGCGATCCCCGGCGGCGCGCTGGCCGGGTCTTCGAATGGGATGCATGCCGCGCGGGCCATCGAGGCGCTCAACGTAGTGTCCGGGAGTGCACCGGCTGGCGTGAATACAACGCCCCCCGACCTCGGGTTGGCGCGCAAGTCGCTCAATACATTTGCGGATGTTCAATCGCTTATCGCGCGCATGCGCGCCGGCGAGGTCCAAGTGCTTCTGATTCACAGCACCAATCCGGCCTATGAACTCCCCGCAGCGGCCGGGTTCCTCGAGGCGCTGGCCCAAGTGCCGCTGGTCGTCTCCTTCGGGCCGATCGTCGATGAGACGGCTGTCTGGTCCGATCTCATCCTGCCCGATCGCTCGTACCTCGAATCGTTCGGTTACGAGGTAGTGTCGCCCGACTTCGGATCGCCGGTGGTATCGAGCCAGCAGCCGGTCGTAACGCCGGTCTTCGACGCGCGAGCCACGGGCGATGTCCTGTTGACCGTGGCTCGCGGCATCCCTGCGGCCGCGGCCGCCATGCCCTGGGGCGACGAGGTCGACTACTTGAACCAAATGGTCGCCGGGCTGCCCGAGGCGGCTTACCCGGCGTCGACGCCGGAAGAAAAGCGCGCGCGCTTCCAACAACACGGCGGCTGGTGGCCGGCGCCCGCGGCGGCGGCACCCGCACTTCGCCCACAGCCCTTCACCGTCACCGCGCAACGCGCCGCCTTCGACGGCAACGAGACGGACTACCCGTACTTCCTGCACGTCTATCCTTCGGTATTGCTATCGGATGGGCGCGGTGCCTCCCTGCCGCTCTTGCAGGGCGTGCCAGACCCGATGACCACCATCGCCTGGCAATCGTGGGTGGAGCTGCACCCCGCAACGGCTGGGCGCCTGGAGATCCGTGACGGCGACCTGCTGCGCGTGACCTCGCCACATGGCGAGATCGTGGCGGCGGCCTACGTCACCCCGGGCATCCGGCCGGATACGGTCGCCATCCCCGCCGGGCAGGGGCACCAGGATTTGGGACGTTACGCCCGCGATCGCGGTTCAAACGTGGTGCAGCTGCTGGGTGCAGCCCTGACCGATGAGGGCGGGGGCCTGCGCTGGAACGGCGTGCGAGTGGCGCTGGCCCGCACGGGCAAACGAATCGCCACGGCTTCACTGGAGAGCAAGGTGGGTGTCACGGAGGGGTTGGGCTATGAGTGAGTTGGAGACACGCCTCTTGGATCGAGGTCCGAGCGCCGCGGCGGCGCCCAAGACCGAGCTGCCGTCGCACAAATGGACGATGCTGATCGATCTCGATAAGTGCACCGGTTGCAACGCCTGCGTCGTGGCGTGCCATGTCGAGAACAACGTGCCCATTCGCAGCGAGCGGGAAGTGATCCGCGGCCACGGCCAGCACTGGATCCGCATCGAGCGCTACTGGGAGGGGGAGGGCGACGCGCAGCGCGCCACGTTCCTGCCCATGTTGTGCCAGCAGTGCTCGAATGCGCCGTGCGAGCCGGTCTGCCCGGTGTACGCTTCGGTGCATAGTGAGCGCGAAAACCTCAACCTGCAGGTCTACAACCGCTGCGTGGGCACGCGCTTCTGCGGCAACAACTGCCCCTACCGCGCGCGGCAGTTCAACTGGTTTGCGCCCCAGTTCGAAGGACCGATCACCGAGATGCTTAACCCGGACGTGACGGTGCGCAGCGGCGGCGTGATGGAGAAGTGCACCTTCTGCGTGCAGCGTATTCGCCGGGTGGAAGAAGACGCGCTGGTCGAGGGACGCCCACTGCGCGACGGCGAAATGGTGCCGGCCTGCGCGCAGACCTGCCCCACGAGCGCCATCGTGTTCGGCGACCGCAGCGACCCCCAGAGCCAGGTGGCGCAGCGGTTGGGCGGGCAGCGTGAGTTCCAGGTGCTCGAACATCTGGGCACCGCACCCAACGTCTACTACCTCAAGGCGGGAGGGTCCGATGGCGGAGCAGGCTAGCCTCGAATCACCGGTCTGGAACCGGCCGTTGCCCGACGACCCGGAACTCGCCGCACAGGTGCGCGAGATCCGCGAGAAGCATCTGCTGCAGGATGCCCGCCCGCCGGGTGAGGTAGCCGAGAAGGTGCTCGGCCCGATGGCGAGATTAGGGCGTGTCTTCTGGCTGGCCTTCGTGGTGCTTGGCGGCCTCACGGCCACCTGGCTGGTGACGTGGGCATACCAGGCCTATCAGGGCATGGGCGTCACAGGTCTCAACCGCACCATCATGTGGGCGCCCTACATCGTCAACTTCGTGTACTTCATCGGCATCGGCCATGCCGGAACTTTCATTTCCGCGGCACTGCGCGTGCTCAAGTTCGACTGGCGCGCACCGATCAGCCGCGCCGCTGAGAGCCTGACGGTTTTCGCACTGCTCGTGGCGTTCACCATGCCCCTCATCCATATGGGCCGCGTGTGGAAGTTCTACTGGATGCTTCCCTTCCCCAACCAGCGCCAGTTGTGGCCGAACCCGCGCTCGCCGATCTTTTGGGACATGACCGCCATCTTCACCTACCTCACCTGCAGCATGCTCTTCATGTATCTGGGCATCCTGCCGGATATTGCCACCGCCCGTGAGAAGTCCAGCGGCTGGCGCAAGCGACTGTACACCGTGCTGGCACTCGGATGGCGGGGGACCGACCGTGAGTGGAAGCACCTCGACACCACGCTCAACATCTTCAGCTACGGCATCATCCCGGTGATGTTCTCCGTGCACACCGTCGTCTCGTGGGATTTCGCCATGACCCTCCAGCCGGGATGGAACAGCACCATCTTCGGCCCGTATTTCGTGGTGGGCGCGCTGTACTCCGGGGTAGGTGCGGTCATCATCATCATGGCCATCTTGCGCAAAGCGCTGCACTTGGAGTACTTCTTGCGCGACGAGCACTTCAACGCGATGGGCAAGTTCCTGCTCATCCTCTCCTTCACCTGGGTTTACTTCTACTTCAACGACTACCTGCTGCCGTGGTATCACAAGGAACCGATCCTGACAGTCATCTTCCGCCTGTTCACATCCGGCTGGGCCGCGCCCCTGTGGTTCACGATGCTCATCGCCAACATCCTCGTTCCCTGGGCCACGCTCTGGTCGCGCAAGGTGCGATCGTCGATCCCGGCGCTCGTGGGCGTGGCGCTGCTCGTTCAGGTCGGCATGTATATCGAACGCTACCTGATCGTGGCGGTGATGCTGGGTTACCCGGAATTGCCGTTCAACTGGTCGGTGTACATCCCGCGCCTGCCGGAGATCCTCATCACCCTGGGCGTGTTCGCTTTCGTGGTGCTGGGCATCACCGTGCTCAGCCGCCTGGTGCCGATCATCCCCATCTGGGAAGTGGTGGAAGGCCAGTTGCTGCAAGGCACGCGGCGCATCGGTCGGGCCATCTTCCCCGCCAAGACCGAAGCCGACTAGGAGGCAGGCATGGCCGACACTCAACTTCTGGGTCTGTTCAACGAAGCCGCTTCCACAGCCGAGGTGATCGAGCGCCTGCGTCGCGCGGGTGTGCGCGATGAACAGGTGTCGGTCATCAGCAGTGTGCCCTATCGGTCGCGCATGCTGCGCCGGCCCGAAATCACCAGCCGCATTTCGGCGGTCGCAGGCATCGGCGCCCTGGCCGGCGTCGTGATCGGGCTGGCGATCACTTTCGGCACGTATCTGCTCAATCCGCTTCCCGTGGGAGGCCAGCCGCAATTCCCGATTCCGCCCACCCTGATCGTCGTCTTCGAAGTGATGATGCTGGGCATGATGTGGTCCGCCTTCGGCGCGTTCATGTTCATCAACCGTATGCCGGTGTTCGGCCGGCTGCCGTTCAGTGAGCATGTGGCCGACGGTTTGATCGGCGTGCTGGTGCAGGCTGAAGAAGGCCGTGCGGCCGGCATCGAACGGCTGCTTCGTGAGGCGGGCGCCTCCGAAGTGCAGCGCTTCGACAATTCGGCGCGTGCCGACAATGCCACCTGGATGAAGGTGGTGGGCGGCGCGGGATTGGCGGCCACGCTCGCTCTGGTGGTGGTGGTCATGCTCGCCTACGAGGTCATCAAGATCCCCTTCCCGACCAACATGGCCGACACGGTTGCGATCGCCCACTTGCAAGGTCCGCGGCTGGCCGCGCCGGCCGAGGCCGTGCCGGTCCAGGGTCCCGTTTTCATTGCCGGTATGCCGGCCATCCCCCAGGTCGCCTCATCTCCCGCCTCCATTCAGCGCGGGCAGGTGCTATTTGGCATCAACTGCATCATGTGCCACGGCGAAACGGGGCAGGGCAATGGGCGGCTGGCCACCTACTTCAACCCCAAACCGGCTGATCTCACGGGCGAGAAGGTGCGCGCCTTCGCCGACAGCGACATCTTTCTGGTCATCTCGCTGGGCCGCGGGCAAATGCCCAGCCTGGCCGAGAATCTTTCTCCGGCCTCACGCTGGGATGTGATCAACTATGTGCGCAGCTTGCAGAAGTAGTGCGCGCTGCGGCCAGGCGCGCGTGGCGCCCGGCGACTGGAGGGCCTTATGCCACATCGAACTCTCATGACTCTGGCTGCTCTCGCTGGGCTGCTGGCTTTGGTGGGCTGCGTTGCCAACCCGCCGCTACCCGGTCCCACTCCCATCGCCCCAGTGGCCGGTCCCCTAGCCACACTCGATCCGCGGCTTGGCGCGGCCGCCAGACCGATCGCTTCCGGCACAGCAGGCGACGCTCAGGCCGGCGGCGAACTCTTCCAGAAGACGTGCAGTGCTTGCCATGGTCCAGAAGGCGTTGGGCTGACCGCCCCCTCGCTTAAGACGAGCACATTCGTTGCAGGCGCCAGCGACCAGGAGCTCTTTGACACGATTGCCAAAGGCCGCATCGAGAAGGGCATGCCCCCATGGTCCAGCGCCTCTGGCGGTGTGCTCTCCGACGAGCAGATCCTCGCTCTGGTGGCTTACGTGCGGGAGCTTCAAGATTAGCCGGATTCGGGGAGGCGGTCGCGAGAAGAGGAAAGGGTTCCGCTCGGGCAGCCTCAAGCCGAGTCGCCGCGCCGGATCGAGCCCATGAGAGGCGTCGTGTACTGTCGAACAAGATTCACAAGGCCCCCTCGGCTTGAGGGGGCCTTTGTATTTTCACACCCTGGAGCCTGCGACTGCGCGAGGCACAGGGCTCACACCCGGCTCAAGATGAACCAGCCTCGCTAGGCGCCTCGGCGTCTTCCGCATCTTGCATCTGTACCCGACCTTTGAGAAACCCTCCCTCTTCAGTGCTCAGGCTGCCCGTCGTGACATCGCCCCAGACCCGGCCGGTGCGGGTGATGTGAACGCGAGAGGCAACAATATTGGCCTGCACGGTGCCGGCGACGGATATCGATTGGGCGCGGATTTCCTCCGAGATGACTTTGGCCGTCTCGCCGACCACCAGTAGCCCGTCGAGCTGGATCTTGCCCTCGAAGCTGCCCTCCAGCCGAACCCCGCCCTTGCCGGTAAGGGTCCCCTGCAGAGCGATGCCTGGCCCGAGAACACTCTCGACCTTGGCCGCCGGGCGAATCGTGTCGGGTACCTTGGGATTCTCTTTGCGCAGCATCCAGCCTCCGCCGGCCCGCTCATACGGGTCGTCGACGAATCGCATGATCACCGAAGCTATCTCAGCCGCCGCCGATAGCCAAGAACAGATCGAGCACATCCGCGTCGTGAACCAGTGGCAGCGCGCCTCTCTCCCCCCGCCACTGGGTGCCGTTGATCACCACGACCAGGTGTTCGGCGGGCCCTCCCCCCTCGCCCAACAGTGAAGGGCCAAGCTTGGGGTGCAGGCGGACGATCTGTGCCAGGACCTCAGCCAGCGGCGTCGGCTGGCGGAGGTCGAGGGTCAACGAGCGCGACCCCGCTTGCAGGCGAAGGAAGGAATTCAGACGGACTTCCATGACAAGAGAAGGTTCAAGACCGAGGTCGGCGACTCAAATTGCGAAAAAGCTGACGCCCACGGTGCCCGGGCCGGAGTGCACGGCGAGCGCCGGCGAGAGGCTGCCGGTGATCACTTCCACGCACTCGATAACGCTCTCGAACTTGCGGCGCAGCTCGCCGGCTTCTTCGGGCACCCCGACGTGAGTGAAGGCGGCGCGAACTTTGGCACCCTCGCCGACGAACTTGCGAGCGATTTCCACCATGCGCGCATACGCCGTCGGCCGGGTGCGCGCCGCGCCCAGGGCCACGATCGAACCCTGTTCGATGCCGATCAGCGGCTTGATGTTGAGCAGCGACCCCACCAGGTGCTGGGCTCGCCCGATGCGCCCGCCCATGTAGAGGTAGCGCAGCGTGTCGGCGGTCTGAATCATCATCGCGCGGCGCGAGACTTCGATCGCGCGCGCCGTCACTTCGCGCAGGTCCGCGCCTTGCAGCGCAGTCCGTGCGGCCTCGATCGCCGCCCAACCGTGCGACATGGCCACCCGCAAAGTGTCGATCACCTCCACCTGGATTTCGGGCATTTTCTCGCGAAGCAATACGACCGCCGCTTTGCAGGATTGGTAAGCGCCGCTCCCCTTGGAGGTCATCGTGAGAGCGACGATCTGCTTCGTCGTTCGGGCCAGGTCCTGCAAACCTGCCAGGTAGTCTCCGGGGCTGGGGTTGGCGGTCGTAGGCAGGCTGACGGCCCGGCGCAAGTAAGCGACGAATTCATCCGGACGGATATCCACCATGTCCCGCAGGGTCTCGAGGCCCCGATGCACGTAGTAGGGCACGAGGCGGATGCCGAGATCCTTCGCCAGAAATTCGGGGATGGCGGCCGTAGTATCTGTGAGAATGCCAACGCTGGACATGCCAGATCTCCCGTGGCACCGGCGAGCATTACCCCGTGCTGTTCGGTCGTGCGGGCGAATTCGCGGCGGGGGCGAGAATGCCGTCGGTCCGAATAGAAGTATAGCGCAAGAACCGCGGTTGCTCGGTGTTCGGCCCGGGCGTATCGAACGAAAGCCCTCAAGGATCTGTTCTGCGGCCGCCGCTGCATGCGGCGCGCTGCCGGCTTTGGAGTGGACCGCCCCCGCCGCGTCCGGAATTTGCCACCGGGCCTCGGCAAGCAAATCGGGCAAGGCATCTATCCTCCAAATTCGGAATGAGCCAGGCCAGGTGCCCTGGCCTCCGTGTCCCTCCCGGGAACCCTTTCGGAAAAGGTCACACAACTTGCGTTTTCGGTTCTTTCGGATGATAGTACCGAGGGGTCTCCCGTCGGCGAGTTTTGGCCCAACGTCCGTCTTAGAATTGCTGGTCGGTCTCAGGCTGCACTGGAACCTCAGAGCAGAGGTCGTCTGACCGGGACAAGGCGTCTGTCCGTTCGAGGCAACGCCTGTCATGTGCGCCGCAGATGCGGCCGGTCGCGGGCGGTCTCTCACGGTCTGGGGAATACCACATGCGACCGGCCTCAAACCGGTGAGCGACTCTCGCAGCGAGTTCCGTTTGTTTGGCCCAACATGAGGACATCATGAAGCTGAGCGATATCGAAGGAATTGGCCCGGCCTTTGCAAGGAAATTGAAGAAGGTAGGGATCCGCTCCGTGGAAGGGCTCCTGAAAGCGGGCGCCACTCCGAAGGCGCGGAAGCGAATCGCCAAGGATGCTGGCTTTCAGGCGCGGACGATTCTTGAATGGGTTAACCGGGCGGACCTTTATCGCATCAAGGGCGTCGGCCGGCAGTATTCCGACCTGCTCGAGAAGTCCGGAGTCGACACGGTCGTCGAACTCGCGAAGCGCGATCCCGCCAAGCTCTTCGTGGCGATGGGCGCAGTCAATCTCAGGAAGAACCTGGTCAATCAGATGTCGACCAAGAAGCAGGTCGGCGCCTGGATCCGGCACGCAAAGCGGCTGCCGAGAATCGTCCGATACTAGAGGCCGACGCGTGACCCCGCTCGACTCCTGAGGCGCACGAACCGGCCCGAGATGAGGGTGGGTGATGCGGCAAGGAACGGCAACAAGAGCCGGGGCCACGTTGGCCCCGGCTCTTAGATATTTCGGCTCATGCGATTCGATTTCCTCGCGGGGGGGGCACACCGTGACTTATGCGCCAGTCCGCCTCCGATTGCTGACCGCACCTGTGCTGGCACAGCTGTGAATTCGGCGTAGCAGCGTGAGCGCCTCAAGCTGACCGCAGGAAGTGGGCCACGACTCGGTTGTGCCGCTTGTGAACACCATACGCGCATGCTAGTTGCGTAGCACGAGCGGCAGCATCACAAGCCACGGCACGGGTATGTACGAGAAGCTGGATATGGAATTGCGCGTTCCTTCGCCGCCTTCGTCATACAGTTGAACGGAGTCCAGGCTCTGATAGGCCTCGCCGGGCAGCGGTGGAGTATGGTGAAAGATGCCCGCAAGATTCATGGGAAGCTCATTGTGGTAGACGGTGCCGGCGATTTCAATCTCAAGGTAGGCGGCGTAAGTCCCCCGCGCTGTTCCGGTCGAGGTGAAAGGCGGCAAGTCAAGAGTCCCAGGTGAGGCGTTTGCCTGCTCCTCGATGTCCCCCAAGGTTGCCTGATTTGGCGGTAGAGATGCGCTGCGTAGGCACACCAGGACGCTGCCAACGGAACTCGAGCCGTGCAGATTGAGCGCGACGAACGTGGCGGCAACCTGCTCGAGTCCGTCAACATCCGTGTCTGAGGCTTCCCCCGCGCCCGATGTGGCAAGGACGTCGGAGGAGGTTCCACTGAGCTCAACTTCCACCGGTACGCTATCCATCGACAAGAGCAGCGTTCCCCGGGCGTGAAGGAACGCCCGGGGAAGAGTCGCCGGAGCCGCTGGGGGACTGGATTCCCATTGCGGGCTTCGTTCTCCGGTTGGTGCGGCGGCGCCGAGAAGAGGGGGGAGGCTACCGGACGGGGCCTGGAGTGGAGCGGAGGAAGATATGACAAACGCCACGATGAGCGCGGCCGTGGTGCGGTACCCTGCATTCATGTCTGCTCTCCCCGTTGGTATGTGCGCTGCGAAGATGCGACCGAGACGTCCGATGGGTGGGCGGGAGTATCGACGTCACCACGGTCTGGGGGCTGCGGCGTTCACTCACTCCAGGCAAAGGGAAACAACCTCGAGGGTCGGGCGGCGTTGATTGTGGCAGTTGGAAACCAACCCGGCAAACGATCTTCCGGTGAAGCCGGCCTGCGGGCTTCGCCGATAGGACGGTGATGTTCAGGGGCAAATGGGGTCTCGATCCAGCCGACCGCTGGAGGCTCTCGAACTTCAACGGCCAGACGGCCGGTGGAGTGGGTGAAGTATACACTAGCTGAGCGGTGTGGGCTTGCCGCCCACGCCTGCCTCACCTGGAGCCCCGCGCCTCGATCCGGGCGGCCACGCGATTCACGCCCTCACCGAATTCGGCGGGCGGTGTCAGCAGGCTGAGCACGAGATGCTCACCCTGAGGGAAGTCGAAGAAGAAACCTGGTTGCACGATGACACTGTCATCCACAAGCAAGTGGTAGGTCAAGTCCTCATCGTCCTCGCCTTCCGGCAGACGCACTACCAGGTACCAGCCACCCTCGCGTGAAAGCAGGTGCGCCGGCGATCCGCCGCCGAAGGCTTGCCCCGCTGTGCGATGGTTTTCGCCCAGGCGTTCGCGAATCCTGGCCTGCAGCGGGCCGCGCGCGGGCAGCAGCGATTCCGCGGCGAGTTGCGCGGGCGTCGAGGCCGAGAGATACGCGTCCGCAATGAACTCCAGCCGCGCGCCGGCCTCACGCACTGCGGCCTCGGCTCCGCTCATGCGGACCCAGCCCAATTTGATTTGCGGCGCCCCGATAACCTTGGAGAGACCGCTCAGACGCAGCGTCAGGCCGCGCGCCTCATCTTCGGCGGCGGCGGCCGGCGCTGCAAAGCCTTCGGCCGGGTAGTCGTAAAACACCTCGTCCAGGATGATCGGGCATCCCTTGCTTGCACACAAGCGCTGGATTCTCGAGAACTGGTCCGGGGCCAGGTAGGCGCCAGTCGGGTTATTCGGATTCACCAGGATGACGGCGCGTGTGCGGGAGGTAAACGCCCGCTCGAGGGCCTGCTCGTCGATACGCCAGCCACCCTCAGCCGAGCCGTATGAAGGGAAGCGCCTCAGGCGGCAGCCCTCGAGGGTGATCAGCATTTCGAACAAGGGATACGAGGGCTGCGGGACGAGAATGTCATCGCCGGGATTGGCGAACAACTTCATGAGCTCCGCGTAGGTCTGGCTGGTACTCGCGCTCAAGAACACGGCCTCGGGCTTCGTAGGAAGTCCGCGATCGGCGTAATAGCGAGCCACGGCCTGCCGGGCGCTCAGCATGCCGCACGGATCGGGGCTGTACTCTGCGATGCGAGGCACGCCCAGGGCGCGGGTGAGAGCCTCGGGCAGCGGCCCCAGCCCGCATTGCGGCGGGTTGGAGCGCGTGAGATCCACGAGGGGTGCGCCGGACGCGCGCAGCCGGTCGAGCGCACGCTGGAGGCGCCCCGGGCTTAGATCGGCGTCAAGACGCGAAGAGAACATCACGTGGAGCGAGTCCTCAATGGGTCGGCGCGAGCCGCCCTGCTCTTGCCCTCGAGCGACCGAATTTCTGCCAGGACCAGTGCAACGATGGCCTCGGGCGGCTGGGCGGCGTCGAGAGCCAGGCCGCGGCGCGGCTCTTCCAGCGTGGCGAACTGGCTGTCGATGAGCGATGTGCCCGCGAAGTGGCCGCGGCGTGCGGCGAGCCGCGTTCGAATCGTTGCCAGCTCGGCGCGCAAGTACACCCATAGGATGCGCGGCGAGTTTTCACTCAGCATCGCGCGATACACCTCCCGCAGCGCCGAGCACGCGAACACGGCGTCTTTTCTTTCTCGCTCCATCCCGGCCATGAGCCTGGCGAGCGATTCCAGCCATGGCATGCGGTCTTTATCGTCGAGCGGCTCGCCGCGCCTCATCTTATCGACATTTGCGGTCGGGTGCATATCGTCGCCGTCGATGAAGGCCCAGCCCAACGCACGGGCGAGTGCGCTGCCCACGGTGGTCTTGCCCGCGCCGGCGACACCCATCACGACGACGATCACCCGCGGCCCTTCCCGCCAGCGGCGAAAGCCCAATGTGCTGCACAGAGGGAATGCGCGCCCGCGCGGCCGCGCAATTGGCGGAATGTCATCCTAGCTCTCCTGACCGCGGGTGCCACGCCCGCCGCTGCGGGAGCCCTTAAGCTGTGAGCGGAGCTTCTTGGCACGCAGGCGTTTCTCCCGCGCTGCGCGCGAAGGTTTGGTGGCCACGCGCAGTCGGGGCGGGCGCGCGGCACGCTGAATGGCAACCGCCAGCTTACGCAGCACTTCGCGGCGGTTGGCCTCCTGCGTACGATGCGTATGCGCGACCAGGGTGAGCACGCCCAGGCGGTTTACGCGCTTGCGCTCCAGTTGGGCCAGCCTCTCGCGCACGGACGAGGGCAAGGACGACCCGGCCAGGCGGAAGCGCAACTGGGCGGCGGTGGCCACCTTGTTCACGTTTTGCCCGCCCGGGCCGGGCGAGCGCACGTACTCGATGGTCACTTCATCGTCGCGCAAACGCAGGGTCGGACTGATCTCGATCATCCGTGTAATCGCCGCGTTCAACTTGGCTGGGATGATTCTACTCGCACCGGGCGGGGCGCAGGCGGCCATCTCCCGGCGCTGCGGCCATGTGGAGGCGCGCGGCGGACCGGGCCAAGGCATGTCCCTCAGGCCGCCTGGCACGCGGCAACGCGGCGCACCTCTCCCAAAGGCACTGGACCGAGGGGGCTCACGCCGGGCAGTCGGGGAGCAATGCGGTGGCTGTCATCCAGGATCGACCAGCGACCCGGGAGGGGGAGGCCGGTTACGTGAAAGTATGTATTGACATGACCCGCCTCGAGGCCTAGTATCCTGTTGATCTTCGCAGCCGGATTGCGGCAGACACTCCGGTCGGTACGCCCGAGGCCAGGGGAAGGAGGTGGCAGGGGACAACTGAAGCGAGAGCAACATTCCCCAACGGGGCCCGTTCGTCCAGGCAGGTACGCGCGTGGGGAGCACCCCGCCGGTGATGGCGTCGGTGCGGTCGATGCGCGTGGCGCCTGGGCGACATTCGCGGAAGGAGCGTGGTTTTATCGGGAGGCACGTCAATGATCACTTACTACCTGAGCACCGATCACGGATTGGAAATCCTGGCGCAACCGGCGGCCGGCTGCTGGATCAACGTCGTGGCCCCCTCGGCCGAGGAGGCCGCCGAATTGCAGGCGATGTTGCGCGTCCCCCAAGACTTCATCACCTATCCCCTGGACGTGGGCGAGATGGCACGCACCGAGCGTGAGAACGGCGCCACCTTGATGGTCCTGCGCGTGCCTTACTATCAGGGGCAGACCGCCGATATTCCATACACGACGGTCCCGGTTGGAATCATCCTGACTGAGTCTTACATCACCACGGTGTGCAAGACCGAAACCGACGTGATCCAAGCGCTGGTCGCGGGGCGGGCGCGCGGGCTGCTGACCGGCAAGCCCAACCGCCTTACCTTGCAGCTCCTCTTATTGACGGCCTCGCAATTCCTGGCCTACCTGCGCGAGATCAACAAATCGGTCGATCGGCTGGAGGATCAATTGCAGCGTTCGCTGCGCAACCGCGAGGTGCTGGAGCTCTTGAAGTTCCAGAAGAGCCTGACCTTTTTTGCGACCGGGTTGACCTCCAACGAGCTGATGTTGCAGCACTTGCAGAAGAGCCGCCTGTTCGAACCTTTTGCCGAAGAGCAGGACTTGCTGGATGACGTGTTGACCGAGGTGCAGCAGGCGATCGGCATGACCAACATCTCGTCCAACATTCTGAGCCAGATGATGGATGCCTTTGCCTCGATCATCTCGAACAACCTGAACGTGGTGATGAAATTCCTGGCATCGGTCACGATCATCCTCAGCCTGCCGACCATGATCGCCTCCTTCTACGGCATGAACGTCAAGCTGCCGCTGGGTGGGCACGAGATGGCGTTCCTGTTCATCGGCATTGCCTCAGTGACAATCATGATGGCAACCCTGCTCGTATTCTGGCGCAAAGACTGGCTGTAGCAGCGAGGGGGGAGCAGCCGGCAGCGGCCTTCCCGGGCGGGCAGGGTCAAAGGCAGGATGCCTGTCGGCTCGGCAGCAAGCTTCGTCGTGAAACGCGGGGTGCCGGGGAGATCGCCAGTCGTGACCGTGCGCGGCGAGGGCCGGGTCACGCGGCGTGTATCATGCGCCTCAGCCCTTGCGGGCTTTGGGTGGAAAATAGATGCCCGCGCGGACGGCGCCCAGCATGCCGGCGCGGAAAGCCCGGCGATCGATAGGCGCCAGGCGTGCAACCATGTGCCGATCCACCACGCGCGTCCTTGCGCGGTGCTCGAGCTTCTCGGCGATAACATCCATGGCGGCGTCGCGCCGCATCCAGTCGAGATGATCGAGCGTGACCAAATCGAGCGGGCGGGTATACGCGCGCAACGACTTGTAGCCTTCCATATTGTAGAAACCCTCGAAATAGGAGATCACCAATTCGCGCAGGCTGCGGTAGATCGGATCGCGATAGCGCAGACCGACGAAATTCGATTTGGCCACCGCTCCATAGTGGCCGTCTTCGCGGTAGACCGCCAACATATGGTCGTCATCGCGCCAGGCCAGCATGTCGACCAGCATGGGCCTGCGCCCGAGACGACGCAGCGCTACGATGGCCAGCAAGGCGCCATCGTAGCAGTGAGCCTTGCGGTCGCGCAGCACGTTCAACGGGCAGCGGTAGCGCGGATCGGCGCTGTAGGGAATCGAATCCAGAAACGCCTGGATGCAGGCGGGGCTGTCGAACGAGCGAAACAGCCGGCGCTCCTTTGCGCTGAGCGCCTGTTCGAAGGTGAGCAGTCTGGAGTCGGAGACGGGGTGGCGTGGCGGCATCGCGCTCCTTTACGGTGCGGGATTTTTGGGCGCGCGGTCGGCCTGTGCGGCGTGCCAACACGCGTGGAGGGTGCTCAGCCGCTCGCGCAAGCGGCGGTCCAGGGCTTCGGGTTTCCCGGTGGTGACATCGTCCTGATTCTCAAAGACGACATACGGAATGCGCCGACCGCCCAGCGACAGGAATCGGCGATCGTTGCGGCTGAGATCCGGCCAATCGTCTTCACGGTACAGACGGGTCATCTTCTCGTCCGTAAGTGAATGCTCCAGGATACTTCCCGGTCGTGCGGGGTTGAACCGACGGCGGTTCTTGCGCAACGACTCCTCGAAGGTGACATCGACGTACATCAAGGCGGCGCGCGCGAGGGTGGCCGCGTCCAGGCGGCCGAGAGCCCGCTGGTAGCCGCCGTGTTCCGAGCCGCGTGAGAATTCTAGGATGAAAGAATGCGCCGCGGCTCCAGGCCCAAGCTCCGCTGATGCGGCGAGATAGTCATGCGCCAGGCGCTCAATCAGCAGGTCCCACAGGTGCGCGTAAAGGAAGAAACCTCGCGCGTCGGTGTGCAGCCGCGGCTGGCCGAGACGGTTCTCCAGCAGGTGGTCTTCCTCCATCCACGACCACAAGGTGGGGAAATCGTCGAGCACGCTCAGCTCGCCCAAGCCGAAATCGGCGAGGCGCCGACCGGCTTGCAGACCGCGCAGGTGCTCGATGATCTCGCTCTTGCCCGACGCCGGGCGTCCGATCAGGATGAGAAGCGGCAGAGGGTCGGTGGTCAAGGTCTATCCACGAATGCAGGACGTCACTCCCGCGGGAGAATGGCGCGTCGTGCCGTGGCCCCGATTCTAACCTGAAGCTGGAAGGGGCCGGCCAGTCTGCGCGTCATCGAATGAGGAGGTGGACTAAGCGAGCGCGTGGCATGTCATCCGGGCAACAGCAGGCCGGCCAGCCAGAGGACCGACATCCCCACGACGAGTGTGAGCAAGATGCTGCTCGTCTTCCATGCGACGAGGACAGCGGCCACCCCCGCGAGCGCGCGCGGGCTGAGCGGCCAGAGCTGCAGCATGCCTTGAGGCGCGAGGACGGCCGGCAGGATGAGCGCACTCAAGACGGCTGCGGGCACGAGCCGCAACGGACGGGTGATCCACGCCGGAGCCGTGCCGCGGTGGGCCAGCGCGATGAATGAAAGGCGGGTGAGGTAGGTCGCGATCCCGGCCGCCAGCAGCGTCAGCCCCATGCTCATGCCTCGCCTCTCTCCAGCGGGGTAGCGGCCAGAATGCCGGCGACCGCGGCCAGGAGCACACCTAGGCCAAGGGGCAATCCGCGCAATGCCACGGCCAGCCCGCCGGCCACGAGTGCCGCCGCAACACCGGCGCGATCCTTCAACTGCGGAATCACCATGGCGATGAACAAGAGCGGCAG
Source organism: Anaerolineales bacterium (assembly GCA_035288225.1). GTDB lineage: Bacteria > Chloroflexota > Anaerolineae > Anaerolineales > RBG-16-64-43 > RBG-16-64-43. The sequence goes on from DATEAT010000129.1 coordinate 27,737, forward strand.
AGTAAAGTCGAGGGACCATGATTGGGGGAGGCGAGCACCCGCGAAGAGCCCAAGGGCCGTCGAGGCTTGCCAGGAGGCCCACAGGGTAAGGCCCGCGCCCAACAAGAAGAAGTGTCGGTGAACGCGCGGGCCATCGGCCTCCAGGTGGCCAATGGACACGGCGTAGGCCTCATCCGTCAAGAGGTAGGCCAGCAGGGCCTTCCAGCCGGCGGAGAGATGCGCCAGGTGCGGGGCGAGCGAGGCGCTGTACAGCGCGTGGCGCAGGTTGATGGCGGTGATCGAAACCACGATCACCACGCCGGAGGCCCCGCCCGCGACCAATTGGGACATCACGAATTGCGACGAGCCGGCGAAGACGACGGCCGAGGCCGCCTGGGCCGTCGCTGGGGTCAATCCAGACTGGATGGCGATCACGCCGTAGATCAGCCCGAATGGGACGACGCCCAGCAGGAGAGGGATCTCGGCCAGGATGCCGCGCAGAAACTCCTCCCGCGCACCTGCAGCCGGTCGACCTGATGGGTGCGCGCGTGGTAAGGGAGAGTCGGAAGGGGAGCCGGAGGTTGTGGGCTGGCTGCCGCTCACCATCGGCTCCGACGGCGATATGTGCGCGGACCTCGTCACTTGGCGGCCTCGGCCGCGGGCAACCCGGCCACCGGCTTGGCACTGCGCACGGCGTTGAGAACGGCCTCGGCCACAACTTCGGCCGCGAACGCGCCGACGATGTTGACGTCGGCTTCTTTTTCGCCGAGGGCCAGAGCAAATATCGTGTCGCCGTCGAGCATGGTATGCGCTGGGCGGATGGTGCGGGCAACGCCGTTTTGACCCATCTGGGCCAGCTTGGTGGCGTGTTCCTTGTTCAGCCGCGCGTTGGTTGCCACGACGCCGATAACCGTGTTCCCGCGCGAGGCGAACCCCAGGATAGTACGGCCGGCCAACGTGCGCATGACCTCCAACGTGTCGGCAAAGTAACCCGGCGCGCCCAGTCGCAGCGGGCCGAGCTGTTTGGAACGAGCGCCCGCGACGATTGCGCCGTTGCGCGGGTCGATGACGTCACCGAAGGCATTAACCGCCACGATGGCACCCACCCGAATGCCTCCGCCGATCTCCATCGAGGCGGTGCCGATGCCGGACTTCATGGCCTGGCCCATGCCGAAGACCTTGCCCACCGTTGCGCCCATCCCGGCGCCGGCATTGCCCTCGTCCGGCCTCCGGTCGGAGGCCGCCTCACACGCGCGGTAACCCATTGCAGCATCCGGCCGGACGTCGGCCCGGCCGAGGCCGAGGTCGAACAAGATGGCCGCCGGGACGATCGGCACGCGGGCAACACGCACGTCGAATCCGACACCGCGTTCTTCGAGGTAGCGCACCGCACCGGAGGCGGCATCCAGCCCGAAGGCCGAGCCGCCGGCGAGCATCACCCCGTGCACGCGTTCGACCAGGTGAACCGGGTGCAGCGCGTCGGTTTCGCGCGTGCCGGGTGCGCCGCCGCGCTGGTCCACGCCGCCCACGGCGCCGCCTTCGCACAAGATGGCCGTGCACCCGGTCAGTGCCACATCGTCATGCGCGTGTCCGACCCGCACGCCCTCAATATCGGTGATGGCGTTGCTCAGTGACATGCTTATCCTCCAGACGGGCGAACTCTGATGCGACGCGCGGCGGGCATGCCGCCGCGGTGTTAACCGAATTCAAATACCGACCTGTTAGGCTGAGTCATCAAAACGTTGAAGGTGAGATGATGACCAGGGTTTTCGACGCTCCCATTCATTCGAGCGATCAAAGCTTCGAGCGCGTGCTTGCAGCCGGGCTGCCCGTGGCGGCTGTCTTCTCGGGGCGTGAGCTGGCCGAGGACCTCGACCAGGCCATGCGCCGCTTGGCGCGCGAACATGCGGGCAAGGCCTTGCTCGTCCGTGTACGCGCAGACGAGAATCCGCGCCTGACGGCCGAATATCGGGTGGAGCGAGTGCCGTGGCTTGTCAGCTTGCGCGGCGGCGAAACGATGGGCAGCCAGCCGCTTGCAGATGCAGGCGCCCTCGAGGCACATCTTGCCCACCTCCTGGGCGAGGGACCATTGCCCACGGTGACGGACCACAGCGCGGGAGGCGCCGAACCCCGGTCGTCCTCGGCCGGGATGCATCGCGAACCGTTCCCTGTCTCGGACGCATCCTTTGCCCATGACGTGCTGCACAGCGACTTGCCGGTGCTGGTCGATTTCTGGGCGCCGTGGTGCGCACCCTGCCGTATGGTGGCTCCGACTGTGGAGAAGTTGGCGCGTGAAGAGGCGGCCCGCTTGCGCGTGGCCAAGCTCAACGTGGACGAGAATCCGGTTGTCGCCGGGCAGTTCGGTGTCACCGGCATTCCCACGATGATCCTCTTCCAGGGCGGGCAGGTCGTTGACCGATGGACAGGTGCATTGCCCGAAAGCTCGATCCGCGCCCGGCTTACACGCTGGATCTAGACCTCCACTCAGCGCGTGCCTTTGTCCGCGCCGACGCGTACACTGGCCGGCTCACGTCCGGCACGACGACCCAACCCCACAACGCCCGAATGCTCCGGGAACAACGTCTCGCGTTGCCCAACATGGCCTTTTCGGGCCGCGGCGGCCCCACGTACTGTGCGTACTCCCGATTCGCTACGCAAGCAATGCGATGACCCTGGCAACGATGTGCTGTGCAACCTCGCCCTTTGAAAGCAACGGCAACTCTTCCACGCGGCCGCTGGCATCGATCAATGTGACGCGATTGGTGTCGCTGCCGAAGCCGGTATCGGCCTGCGAGATGTCGTTGGCGGCGATGATATCCAATGCCTTCTCGCGCATCTTGGCCTGTGCGTTGGCCAATAGATTCTCCGTCTCGGCCGCGAAACCAACCATAACCCGCGGCCGGCCGCGGCTGCGACGCCGCTCCGCGACAGCAGCCAGGATGTCGGGCGCAGGCTCCAGGCTGAGCACCGGCACGCCCTTCTCTCTCTTCATCTTCTGGGCTGCGGTCTGACGCGGGCGGAAGTCCGCGACCGCTGCGGCCATCAACAACGCCTCCGCCTCGTCCGTTGTGCGCAGCACCGCCTCGAGCATCTCCTGCGCAGTGCGCACCTGAATGAGTACCGCCCCCGCCGGTGGCGTGAGCGCAGCCGGGGCGGCAATGAGTATGACCTCTGCGCCTGCGTCCAAAGCGGCCTGGGCCAAGGCGTAGCCCTGCTTGCCCGACGAAAGATTGGTGAGCACGCGCACCGGGTCGAGCGGCTCCTGCGTCCCGCCGGCGGTGACCACCACCTTGCGCCCCGCCAATGGCCCGCCGCGCGAGAGCAGGTATCGAACGTGCGCCAGAATGTCGCCCGGCTCGGTCATGCGCCCGATGCCCGAGAGCCCGGAGGCCAAATGGCCGAGTTCGGGCCCAAGAATCGTCGCGCCGCGTTCGGCAAGCAGGCGCAAGTTCTCCTGCGTGGCCGGATGCTCGAGCATGCCGGCATCCATTGCCGGAGCGATGAGCAAAGGGCAGCGCGTGGCCAGGGCGGTCAAACTGAGCAGGTCGCCGGCTGAGCCGGTGGCCAACTTTGCGAGGGTGTGAGCCGTCGCCGGAGCGACGATGAACAACTCCGCGCTGTGGGCCAGCCCGACGTGCAAGACGTGAGCCTGCGGCCCCCACAAGTCGGCATCGGTGAAGGCCGGCCGTCCGGTCACCGACTGAAACGTGAGCGGCGCGACAAACCGGGTTGCGGACTCGGTCAGGACAACGTCCACGAGCGCTCCGGCCTGCGCGAGTTTGGAGGCCAGGTCGGCGGCCTTGTAGGCCGCGATGCTTCCTGTGACTCCTAAGACGATTCGTTTGGACGACAAGGGTGTTTGAATCATGGGTTGGTGTATGGCGTCGGGGTCTCAAGCCCCAGTCGAAAACTCTCATCCAGCGACCACGTCCCGTGCAGGACTCCTGTGGATGAGGGGGTGGGTTGTGCACGCCCTTGGGTTCCACTTCGAAACCAGCGCACCTCGATCGTATCTCCGCGACGCTCGCGAGTGCCGGTGACGGTCGCTCCCGAGATTATCGAGGTGATCGAGCATGTGCCGACCCGCTCTGGGCGGATGTCAACCGACCCCGCAAAGCTGCTCTCTTCGAGAGCTCGGCCCACCACGGAGTCGACCCCGCCCGAATCCGAAGGCCGAAGGTCGTGGACGACGAGCGAATCCGGCGCGGCCAGGAGCGCAATCCCGTGAAGCGGGTTGGCTCGCCGCGTGGTCATTGCGTTCGCTCTGCTAGCGTGAGCCGCGCGAACCCCGGACCCATCCGTGTCCCCGTTTCAATGATCTGGCAACCCGCGAATTCGATCATGCGCCGCGTTTGGCTTTCAGAGAAGCGTTCTCTCTCTTCGGCGGCGTGTGCCCATCCCAGGAGCGAAGTTCGCTCGATGCCAGTAAGACCGCGCTCGTCGGCGAGCGCGGTGGCCGCGCCGGTCGATAGGTGCTCGCTCGGGTTGAGCATGGCCAGACGCCCGCCTGGCCTCACCACACGAGCCAATTCCGCCAAACCGTCCTGCGGACGGTCCAACAGAAAAACCACATTGGTTGCCGTCACCAGGTCGAACCGCTCGGCGGCGAAGGGCAGGCGATGGGCATCGGCCTGCAGACACGCGTACTTCGCCAGGTTCGATCGGGCTGCGAGGAGGGCCATTTGCATATCGCGGTCCAATCCGATGGGCACGCACCCCTGGGCGGCCAGATGGCGCGCCAAGCCGCCGGGCCCGCAGCCGACATCCAACACGCGCCAACCGGATTGCACGCGGCAGAATCCGGCAAAGGATTCAAGCACGCGGTCCCAGCCGGCGGTTGCCTGAACTGCGGAGAAGTATTTCGCAGGCGAACCATTCACCGATTCATCTCATAGATCATGCGCAGCCCGTCCAGCGTCAGCCAAGGGGCAAGGATTTCGATGACGGGGGTTTCGCGCGCAATGAGCTCGGCCAACCCGCCGGTGCCGATCACCTTGGCCTGCCCGCCCAGTTCGCGGCGGAAGCGGTCTACCATGCCCTCGACCAAACCGACGTTGCCGAACAGCAGCCCCGACTGGATGGAATGGGTCGTGTTGCGGCCGATGGCCGCTGGCGGGCGGGTGATTTCGACTCGGGTGAGCTTGGCCGCGCGCGAAAAGAGCGCCTCGGCCGCAATGCCGATCCCTGGCGCGATCGCCCCGCCCAGGTAGTCACCGTCGGCGGAGATGGCATCGAAGGTCGTCGCCGTGCCGAAGTCGACGACAATCGCCGGACCGCCGTACAAGCGGAATGCGGCCACTGCATCCACAACACGGTCGGCGCCGACCGCCTTGGGGTCGTCATACCGTACGCGCACGCCGGTGCGCACTCCGGCATCCACCACCAGCGGTTCACAGCGCAGGTTAGTGCGGCATACATCCAGCCACTTGCCGGTCAGCGGCGGAACGACCGAGGCGACCGCGGCTCCGTCCACGTCCGTGGGACTCAGGCCGGCCATCTGCAAAAGCCCCAGTACCTGCAGCGCAAACTCATCCGGCATGCGATCGTGGTCGGTCGCCAGCCGCCAGCGCGGTCCAAGCGTCTCGCCCTGGTACAGACCGAGGGTGATGTTGGTGTTCCCGATGTCGATGCACAGCAGCATGGCTATGCTCCTGCGGCGTCCGCCGCGCCCCGCCCGCGAATGTCCGTGAAGATGCCCGTGCTCCACTCGTCTTCGTGCAACAGGAAATTGTCGATGAGGCGCGTGCGGCCCAAGCGGACCGCCAGCGAGAAGAGCGCCTCCCCTTCGATCGTCTCCAATTCGTCCAAGGTTGCAGGGTGTGCAATCGATACGTACTCTTCGGTTGCCATGAGCTCGCCCGCCAGAGTGCGCGACATGACCGAGCGCAGAATGTCCGCGTCGTGTTCGCCGCCATCCAGGGCTTCCTTGGCCGCGCCCAGCGCGCGGTAGAGCACGCTGGCCACCGGGCGCTCGGCGGGCGTAAGGTAGGCGTTGCGCGAGGACATGGCCAGTCCGTCGGCTTCGCGCACTGTTGGGCAGACGACAACCTCCACTACAAAATCTAGGTCACGCGCCATCCGCCGCACGACGATGGTCTGCTGCGCGTCCTTCTGCCCGAAGTAGGCGCGCTGAGGTTGGAAGAGGTTGAACAACTTGGCCACCACCGTCGCGACGCCGCGGAAGTGGGTTGGGCGGGCCTTGCCTTCCAGCGGCCGGCTCACATGCTCGACTGTCGCGAAGGTCTGATACCCGGCCGGGTAGACTACCTCCGGCGGTGGCGTCCACACCAGGTCCACCCCGATCGGCCGCAGCAGGTTCAGGTCGCGCTCCAGGTCGCGCGGATAGCGTTCAAGGTCCTCGCCCGGACCGAACTGGGTGGGGTTGACGAAAATGCTGACTGCCACCGAGGCGCAATCGGCCCGCGCGCGCTGAACGAGCGAGAGATGCCCCTCGTGCAGGAAGCCCATCGTGGGCACAAGTCCCAACGGGCTCGGCATTTCGGCGCGCGCTCGGCGCAGATCGGCGACGGATTCGACGATGACCATGCGCTATCCTCCCGAGCAAACCTCAATCTGAGCTCGCATGTGAGCAGGCAGGTGCACGCCGTGGAACCGGTTCTGTGCGCCGCGCGGTGCGGAGATCAGGCCGCCGCACGCTCCTCGAGCGCCTGCACCAAGTGCCAGGCGGCACGGTTAAGCGGCACGTCAAGCCCCAGCCGCTGCGCTTGGTTCACAATGGCGCCGTTGATCGCATCGATCTCGGTTCGCCGTCCACGCTCGACATCCTGGAGCATGGAGGAGCGGTTGTGAGCTGTGGCTTGCGCCACTTCGAGCGCACTGGCGGCTGCATCGGCATATGGCAGAGCGATCGACGAGCGATCGGCCACCCGTGCCCCTTCGCGAGCCAGTTCCTCAATCAGGGCGCGGGCGCTCGGTCGGCGCGCCAATTCCCCATTGGGCACGCGCAGCAAAGCCGCCAGCGGGTTGATGGCCGCATTGATCAGAAGCTTGCCCCACAGTATCGAATCGCGGTCCGCGCCGACGGTCACTTGCAGACCGGCGCGTTCGAAGAGCGCGAGGGTCTTAGCCAGCTGCGGATGATTTCCGATTTGCAGCGCGCCGTCGCCTCCCAGGCGAATGTGACCGGGGCCCACCAGCGTGGCGCCGGAGGTGGTCGCCCCGGCGGCAGCCCGTTCAGCACCGAACAGCGCGCTCAGCACCTCATAGTTGCCGATGCCGTTCTGCAGCGTCAACGCCAGACCCTCGTCGGCCAGGGCTGCGCCTGCACGGCGAACAGCATCTGCGGTCTGCCAGGCCTTGACCAGGACGAGCAGCAGGTCGCTCGCAGTACATTCGCCGGAATTAGTTGTGGCGCGCAAGCGAATGGTCTGCTCGCCTCGGCCGTCGTCCACCAGCAGGCCACGGGTCGATATGGCCTTCACCGCCTCCTGCCACGTCCCGAGCAAGGTCACGTCCGCCCACGGCGCGAGGCGATAGCCCATCAGGCAGGCCATGGCCCCCGTACCCAGGAGAGTGACCTTCATCTCAGAGAGTCCTTTCCGTGATTGACCGCATCGTGTTAAATCCAGATCGAAACCGACGGCGAGAGATCGCCACAAACCGCCGCTCTACGCTCGGCCCGATTCGCCCAGGTCATCCACAAGAGCCTGCCACTCTGCATCGGGCATTTCGGCGGTGTGTTCCGCCGCGGGGAAGGAGCGCCGCTCGACGTCTTCGCGATACTGGGAGAATGCGCGTCCCATCTCCCCATGCAGGTCGGCGTACTTCTTGGCGAACTTTGGCGTGAAGCGGTCGAACAACCCGAGCAGGTCGTGGGTCACCAGCACCTGGCCGTCGCAGCCTGCCCCCGCGCCGATGCCGATGGTGGGGATGGTCAGGCGGCGCGAGACGTAATCCGCCAGGCGTGCGGGTATGGACTCAAGGACGATCGAGAAGCACCCGCTGCGTTCCAGCAGCAGCGCGTCATCAATCAGGCGGCGGGCCGCGGCGGCCGTCTTGCCCTGCACGCGATAACCGCCGAGCTGGTGGATCGACTGCGGCGTGAGCCCCAAGTGCCCCATGACCGGGATGCCAGCGGCGAGTATGGCCTGAAGGGCCGTCAGTACGCTTTCGCCGCCCTCCAACTTGACCGCGTCCATGCCGCCCTCCTGCAGGAAGCGCCCGGCGTTGCGCACCGCCTCGGCCGGGCTGACCTGATAGGAAAGGAACGGCATGTCGCCAACCAGGAGCGCGCGGTGTGCGCCGCGTGCAACGGCCTTGCAGTGATGGATCATCTCGTCCATGGTGACGGGAAGGGTGGTGGCATAGCCTAGCACGACCATGCCGAGCGAGTCGCCGACCAGGATCCCATCCAGGCCGGCCCGGTCGATGGCCAGGGCAGTGGGGTAGTCGTAGGCTGTGAGCCAGGTTATGGGGAGACCACGCGCCTTCTTCTGGCGCAGGTCGAGCGTGGTCGTGCGTCGTTCCGGGCTGGTGGTCGCTGACACGGTCGCCTCCCTTGGTACGGTAGACGCTGATCAGGTGCCTAATGCCGAAGCGCGATCGCCGCCGGGGACAAGAGAACCCTCCAGGGCAACCGGGAGGGCGGGACAAACGTGATGGAGCTAGATTGTCCTGCCGTCTCGGTCGTGGCCCGATCCAAGCGGCAATCTGATTATAAGCGGATGCGCCCGGCCGTCAACCGAGGCACGATAGGTGAGGGAGTCCCGTCGCCCGTGCATCGGCGGGGACCCACGGCGGGCATTCGCCATGTCGAGGGGCCGCGACGAGGAGGGAGGAGTGCCCTGGCGTTTCACGCAGCCAGCCCATCCCAACCGCGTGAGCGCCAGGATCCCCACCTTCGCGGCAATGACAATCAATCACACGATCCTGGTCCTCCTAGAACGGGAGCTGAGGCCGATCCGCCGCCGGCGGGCGGCGCGCACACGAGGCAGGATTGTGTGACAGATGGCCGTCACCGGCTTTGGCGGACGGGAAAAGCCCATGGAAAGAGCACCACTGGCGTGCCTGCCCGCAGCCCATATAATTGTCCATCCGCGTCGATCGACAGCCCGAGCTCGGGGCGAGGGGTGAGCCATGCAGGTGGATATCGAGTTGTATCGGCACGAGCTCGTGCTTTCGGAACACCCACCCGTTCACATCGCCGTCATCGACATCGCCCCCGAGCGCCCCGAACGGACGTTGGTCTTCTTGCACGGTTTCGGCGGCGACGTTGCACAGTGGAAACGACAATTGACCCACTTCTCGGACGAGAACCGGGTCATCGCCATAGGCCTGCGCGGCCACCTCGCCCATGCGCATGCGAGCGGGCCGTTCACCACGCCCCAGTTGCGGGCGGACCTGGAGCGGGCGCTCGAGCTTCTGGGAGCTCCGGACCGCATCGTCCTGGTTGGACACTCCTTCGGCAATGCGTTGGCGGCGGAGTTCGCCCAGACCTATCCGTCGCGCATCGAGGGATTGGTCCTCGTGGCACCTTCAGGCGAGTTCCGCCTGGCGTGGAATTACCGAACAGCGCTGAAGCTGCCGACCACCGTGCTCGACCTGGTCTACCCGCTGTTCCGCAAAACGCTGCATGCGCCGCCGTCCGTGCTCAAGATGATGCATGAAAAGAGCGTGGCGCGCTGGAACGGATGGAGCCTGTTCCGCAGCTTGCGTGTGCCGACTTTGGTTGTCCGCGGCCATGGCGACAGGGTCTTTCGTCGCGACTCCTTGGAGGGTGTGGCGCGAGCCATCCCCGGAGCGCAAGATGTGGATGTTGGCGCCTCCGGGCACATGGTGATGATCGAACGATCGGAGGCAGTCAACCGCGCGATCCGCCGCTTCCTCGGCCAAGCTTCCTCCTGGCGGGGCGAAAGCCCCTCCGATCGCGGGGCCGGCCCGCGATCGCTCCTCGGGGAGCGCCCCTGGCTGGCTCACTACGACAACGGCGTGCCGCATACCATCGCCGTGCCGGATGTGCCACTGCAGCGCTTTCTGCAGTCCTCCGCACGCAGGTTCCCTCGCCGGAGAGCCATAGTCTTTGAGGGCGGCGGCATGTCTTATCGCCGCCTCGATCAGGAGAGCGACCGATTGGCGCAGGCACTGGCTCGATTGGGGATTGGCCCGGGTCGCCGCGTGATGATCCTGCTGCCCAATCTGCCTCAGACGGTGGTGACCTTCTTTGGGGTGCTCAAGGCCGGCGCCACAGTGGTCCTGGCCAGCCCGGTCTCCGAGCCGGACGAAGTGATGCGCCAGGTGCGCGATGCTCAGGTCGACGGGCTGATCACGTTGACGAAGCTGGCGGAGGTTGGCCGCGAGGTTCTGCGCTGCACTGCAGTTCGCCATGTCATCTTCACCTCGGTGGCCGATTATCTGCCCCCAGGGAAGAAGGTCCTGTTCCGCTTGCTGCGCGAGGGACCCGAGGGGCATCGCCTGCCGAAACCCCTCGAGCAGGGGATGCACACGCTGAAGGTTTTGCTGAGCGGCCAGTATGCTCCTCAGCCGATGAGCGAGCCGCGGGTCGGCGACCTGGCGGTGATTGCCTACACGGGCGGCACGACGGTCGCCCCGCGAGGGGTCATGCTCAGCCACCGCAACCTGGCCGCCAATGCCCTGCAAGTCCGGCACTGGGTGCCGGACTTGCGCGAGGGCCGCGAAGTCTTCCTGAGCGTGCTGCCGTTTACCCACAGCTATGGTCAGACGACGGCTCTTATCGTCCCGGTGATGATGGGGGCAACTATGGTGATCTTGCCCACGTTCATTACCGGTCAGGTTTTGCGTGCCATCCGCCGCCACCGGCCGACCCTCTTCCCTGGGGTGCCCACCATGTACACGGCCATCAACAACTTCGCCGGGGCGCGGCGTTACGGCATCCGATCGATCCGCGCGTGCATTTCGGGAGCCGCCCCGTTGCCGGTGGAAGTGCAAGAAGCCTTTGAGAAACTGACCCGCGGACGGCTTGTGGAAGGTTACGGCCTGACCGAAGCCGGCCCGGTGACCCACGCCAACCCGCTCTACGGGAGGCGCAAGATCGGTTGCATCGGGTTGCCGGTGCCGAGCACGGAGGCGATGGTCGTCGATCTCCTCAGCGGCGAGCGATTGCCGCCAGGGGCGATCGGCGAACTGGCCGTGCGCGGTCCGCAGGTGATGCGCGGCTACTGGGGGGCGCCCGCTGAGACGAGCGAAGTTTTGCGCCCTGACGGGTGGCTGCTCACGGGCGACGTGGCGCGCGCCGACGAGGAGGGCTACTTCCAAATCATTGCGCGCAAGCGCGAGATGATCCTGGCCGGCGCCTATCAGGTTTACCCGCGCGACGTGGAAGAGGTGCTGTACGAACATCCGAAAGTCAAAGAGGTGGCGGTGGTCGGAATCCAGCGCAGCGACTCACCCTCCCAGGTGATCAAGGCCTACGTGGTGCTGCGTGCAGGAGAGACGGCCAGCCCGGAGGAACTGATGGAGCTCTGCCGCCGGCGCCTGGCGGAATATGCCGTGCCGTGGGAAATCGAATTCCGCGATGACCTGCCGAAGAGCTTCGTGGGCAAAGTGCTGCGCAGGCTGTTGGTCGAGGAAGACATGCGCGCTGTTGCCTCCGCACACAACCTCTCCGGCGCGCGCGAGTGAAGCACCGCCAGAGGAGGAAAATACGAAAGCGTATCTGCCGACATGATCCGAGAAGATGCACTGCAAGCCGCCGGACTCCAAATCCACTTCTACGAATGCGGCTCCTCGCATAAGGACTCGCTTCTGTTTGTGCACGGCTGGGCCAGTTCCGGACGCATGTGGCACGAAACGATGAGCGCGATGAGCGATGAATGGCGCTGCCTGGCCCCGGACCTGCCCGGTCACGGCCAATCCGACAAGCCGCCCTTCTCGTGGTATTCAGTGTCGAATTTCGCGGAGGCGATCGGCGCCTGGGCCGATCAGCTTGGCGGCTTGCCGCGTGTAGCAGTGGGTCACTCGCTGGGGGGGGCGGTGGTCGTGGAGCTCGCGATGCGGCATCCGCAACGTCTTGGCCGAATCGTCCTGGTGAATCCTGTGGTGAGCGGACGCGTCAGCTATAACCTTCACGCCCTCTCGGGTAGGGTACCGCGTCAGACGATCCTCGACCTTGGCCGGCGAGTGTGGCCCCGCGCCCGTGCGCACTTGCTGCGGCGGGCGGCGCGGGGCGGGGCGGGTGCGCGGATGAAGGAATACCTGCAGCGCAACCTGCAGGATCTGGCGCAAACCACGGCCGATTCGGTGCTGGGCAGTGCGCGTGCGGCAATCCACCACGATTTGACCGACCACATGGCCGGGCTCACATTGCCCGTGCTGGTGGTGGTCGGGACGCACGACACGACTGTCCCCCCCGAAGAGGGCCGCCGCCTGGTGCGGTGCGCTCAGCAAGCCCAGCTGGTGGAGCTGGACGCGGGACATCTGCCGACGGATGAGCAGCCGCAAGCCTTCGTCAGCGCGCTTCGCACGTTCCTCCGCAGCGGCACGGTCTAGGCGACACTCGTCTGCCCCCAGGCGGGGACCCAGGTGGAGGCGCGCCTGCGATTCTCGTGCTGCGGGCGGTCGGGGTTCCTGGATTCCCGCTGGAACCACGCGGGAATGACGATCGAGAGCTCAGAGCCCGCTTCGCCCACGCGGGAATGGCGACCGATAGCACTAAGCTCGTCGTCCCCGCGTGCTCGAGGCGGGGACCCAGGTGGAGGCGCGCATGCGATTCACGCGCTGCGGGCAGTCGACCTTGCTGGATTCCCGCTGGAACAACGCGGGAATGACGATCAAGAGCTCAGAGCCCACTGCGCCCACGCGGGGATGACGACCGAGAGCAGGTATTGCGTGGTTCGCCCCCGGGCCGCCCTACTCCCACTTGAACAACTTCGCGGATAGCCCACCCGCGACGGCCACGATGCCCGCCAGCACGGCCACCTCGAGCAAGTGATCGCGCCACGGTTCACCAAACCACGTGCCCCGCAGCAGACGCGCGACGTAGGTCAACGGCAACGCCAGCGACACCCTGCGCAGCGACTCCGGCAAGAGTTCGATCGGCATACCGGCGCCTGAGAGAAACATCATCGGGTAGAACACTGCCATGGCAATAACCTGTGCCATGCGCGCCGTATTGGTAACGCTCGCGATGAGATAACCGACCGAGAACATGGCCAGGCAGCTCAGCAGCAGCGCCGCCGCGTAGCTCACAATACTTCCTTCGAAGTGGACGCGGTAGATGAGCCATCCCACCAGCACCAGGCAGCCCATGCCCAGCACGGTCATGACCAGGTTGGTGATCACATCGGCCAGGATGTAGGCCAGCGGCGACATGGGGGTTGCCCGATAGCGGCGCAGCACGCCCTGCTCGCGTTGAGCGGAGGTGGCAATCGGGATGGTCATCAGCCCGACCGCGCCCACCACGAGCGCGGTGTAGGCCGGCATCGAAACGTCCATACTGCCTCGCCCGCCGAACAACGGGCTGGGTTCGTTGCCGTACATCGCGCCAAAAAGAAGCACCAGCAGCGGCGGGAAGGCAAGCGTGAAGAAGGCCGTGATCGGATCGCGCACGTACAACTGGATCGAGGTGAGGATGAGCTGTCCGAGGCCGCGCATCGCTTATTCCCTCATCTGGCGCCCGGTCAGGGCGAGGAAAACGTCCTCGAGCGTTGGCTGCTCGGTCCATAGATCGAGGAAGGGGATTCCAGATTTCTCCAGGGCGCCGACAACTGAGCTTGCGAAGCGCTCGCCCCGGCCCTGGACGCTCACGCGGTTGCCTTCGCTTTCCACCTTCTCTACCCCCGCGGCCTCCAACTGCGTTGGAGGCGTGGTGCCGGGCGGCAGGGTGAAGACCAGGCGCCGCCCGAGGCCGAGCGAATGGATGAGAGCCTGAGGCGTATCCAATGCGACAACCTTGCCACCGTCGAGGATCAGCACTCGATCGCACAGACGCTCGGCCTCTTCCATGAAGTGCGTGGTCAAGAAGACGGTGCAGCCGCGGTCGCGAATCTCGCGTACCAAGTCCCACATCGAGCGCCGCGCCTGGGGGTCGAGGCCGGTCGTCAACTCATCGAAGAAGACAAGCCGCGGCTGGTTGACCAGTGCCAAAGCAATAAACAGACGCTGGCGTTGGCCGCCGGAAAGGGTTCCGATCGAGGCGTTCTTCTTTTCCGACAGGCCCAGCCGTTCGAGAAGTTCGGCCGGGTCGGCTCGGCGAGCGTATTGCGCCCGGAACAGGCGCATGGCCTCCCCCACCCGCAAGCGGGGCGGCAGGTTCGATTGCTGCAATTGAATGCCGATCAATTCGGCCAAATCCGTTCGTGCGGTGGCCGGGTTGCAGCCCAGAACCTCGAGAGACCCGCTGTCGGCCTCGCGCAGGCCCTCCAGGCACTCGATTGTCGTGGTCTTGCCGGCGCCGTTCGGGCCGACCATGCCAAAGATCTCCCCAGCCTGAACATCGAGGGTGACCCGATCGATGGCGCTGACGGTTCCGTAGCGTTTGGAGATCTCAACAGCGCGGATGATAGGTGGCATTGGCGGGACCTTCCCCAGAAGGCAGGGCGCCTTGGGCTTTCGGCTATCGACCTAACCATACAACCGGCCCTTGGGCTCGTCATGCATCAAATGGCGGATTAGTGGGGGGGGGCCGAATGGGCCATAGGCCCGCGCAGGGCCTACCGCGACCGGGTATCAGGCGATCCGGCATGTTCGTTGTCCCCGCTAGATCAAGTCGAGGACCCAAGAGGAGATGCACCTGCGGTTCTCGGGCTCAGGGCGATCGGGCTTCCTGGATTCCCGCTGGAACCACGCGGGAATGACGATCAAGAGCACAGAGCCCGCTTCAACCACGCGGGATTGACGGCCAAGAAGTTGTGGGGGTTGGCACTGCCGCCGCAGGGGAAGCGCGTCTCGCGGGCGAGGGATTGCCTGGGATTCCCGGCCAACAGCATGCATAAATGACGACCCTCTCGGCGCCCCGGCCCAGCGCATACAGAATCAAAAACCCGGATCGCGCATCCGGGTTCGAACTCGCCATGGGAGGCCCAGGCTCCTCGGCCAGGATTCGAACCTGGAACCTAGCGGTTAACAGCCGCCCGCTCTGCCGGTTGAGCTACCGA
Source organism: Anaerolineales bacterium (assembly GCA_035288225.1). Classification (GTDB taxonomy): domain Bacteria; phylum Chloroflexota; class Anaerolineae; order Anaerolineales; family RBG-16-64-43; genus RBG-16-64-43. The sequence goes on from DATEAT010000129.1 coordinate 42,808, forward strand.
GGAAGGTGGAACGATTATAATCATCGCGCAAAAGGGTTGTCAAGCAACCCAGCCCACAATTGCGACAAACAATGACTACACCTACCCAGATCCACTCAGCCCTGCGCCGCACGACGGTCCAGGTCCACCTGCCGGATGGACGCACGCTGGAGGGCCCGCAGGGCACAACCCTCGAAGAGTTCGTCCGGGCGGCGCAGCTCCAGACCCCGGCGCCGGTCGTGGCGGCGATGTTCAACGGCGACCTGCGCGAGCTGACCTTCCCGGTGCGCGAGGATGGCGAGCTCCAGCCGGTGACTATTGCCACTGCCGACGGCGCGCGCATCTACCGGCGCTCAATTGTCTTCCTGCTCATCGTTGCCACGCGCGAGCTCTTCCCACAGGCCGACGTGGCGGTGGACCACTCGATCTCCGACGGCGGCTACTACTGCAGCGTGCACGGGCGCGCGCCGTTCAGCGCTAAGGAGGTGGCCCAGATCCAGGCGCGCATGCAGAAGATCGCCGAAGGCGACGAGCCGATCCTCAAGCATCAGGTGCCCGTCGCCGCCGCCATGGACATCTTCCGCCGCGAAGGCTTTGACGACAAGGTGCGCCTGCTGCAGGCGCGCGAGAAGGACTTCGTCATCCTGTATTCGCTGCGCGGCCGGGAAGACTACTTCCACGGCTACATGGTGCCCTCCACCGGGTACTTGCGCCTCTTCCGCCTGGAGGCGGCCCCGCCTGGGTTTGCCCTGCGTTACCCTCGACGCCACGCGCCCGAGGACATTCAAGCCGGCGGTGACTTCCCTAAACTGCGCGCCACATTCCGCGAATACGGCGAATGGCTGGGCCGCCTGGGGATCGAAGATATCGGCACGCTCAACGACGCCATCGAGCGCGGGCGGATCCGCGAAATCGTCCTCGTCGCGGAAGCGTTGCACGACCAGAAGATCGCCGAGATTGCCCGCACCATTGCCTCGGAGCGCGAGCGCCTGCGGCTGGTGCTGGTGGCTGGCCCCTCCTCGGCCGGCAAGACCACCTTCGCGAGGCGCCTGGCCATCCAACTGCTTTCGCTCGGGCTGCGGCCTTACCCGCTCGAGATGGACAACTACTTTGTTGAGCGCGAGGCCACGCCGCGCGATGAAAACGGGGTCTTCGACTTTGAAACGATCGAGGCCCTCGATCGCGATCTGCTGGGCGACCACCTCGAGCGGCTGATGCGCGGTGAAACGGTGACTCTGCCGCGCTACGACTTCACCCGCGGCACGCGCGGGTGGGGGGAAGCCATCCGCCTGGGGCCGGAGGCGCTGATCATCATGGAGGGCATCCATGGGCTCAACCCGGACCTGCTCCCGCGCTTTCCGGCGCAGCACATCTTCCGCGTCTATGTCTCGGCCCTGACCCATCTCAACCTCGACCGCCATAACCGCGTGTCCACCACCGACTCGCGCTTGCTGCGCCGCCTGGTGCGCGACGCAACCACCCGCGGGCACTCGGCGTTGGCGACACTCAGGCGTTGGGAATCGGTGCGGCGCGGTGAGAAGCGCTACATCTTCCCCTACCAAGAAAACGCCGACGTGATCTTCAACTCGACGCTGGTGTACGAACTTGCCGCGCTGCGGCCGCTTGCGGAGCCGCTGCTTTTTCAGGTGCCGGCCGACGCGCCCGAACGCGTGGAGGTCAAGCGGCTGCTGGCCTTCCTCTCATGGATCCGCCCATGCTCGACCGAGTACATCCCCGACGACTCGATCCTGCGCGAATTCATCGGCGGGTCGATCCTCGATCACTTCCGCGTGTGGGGGTAGAACAAGAGCTTTCACCGCGGAGAGCGCCGAGATCGCAGAGCCATTCACCACGGAGACCACAGAGATCACAGAGAATTCCTAGGGTTCTCGGTGTCGGACTCTGAGGGTCTACTTCCGAACATGCGGAGAAGCGTACCTGTAATCGGCTGCGTGTACGGGCCCTCCCCAGAGCCCGCTCCGTGATCTCAGTGGTGAAAGGTCCGCGCTACTGCCGCCAGAGCCGTGAGCGGTTGCCCAGGGTTGCGCGTGAGCGACACGCGTTGCTTCATCATCACGGCCTGAAGCTGGCCTGCGGCCGGGGGCTATCACGGTGACGCGCCAAGGTGTAACGCGTTAAGAGTCTATCCACGCGCCTCGGGCTGACCACGCCCCCCTCCCAAGAATCGCCGGACAATGCCTGCAATTGAGAAGCCCGGATTCGTGCATTTTGCCATTCTTGTTGCATCGCGATGGGGGCTGTGGTAACATCGATTGGCATGTGTGCTGCGCCGGCGCGCTCGCGCAAGCGCAGGAGGGAGCCATGAAGTACGCCTACGAAGATCGCATCCGCGAGACGATGGCCCAGCTCTCGCCGGGGTTCAAGCGCCTGGCCGATTTCCTTCTCGACTCGTATACCGAGTCGGCCTTCCTCACCGCGACCGAATTGGCCGACCGCCTGGATATCGACCCGGCGACCGTGGTGCGCTTCTCGCAGCGTATTGGTTACCCGGGCTACCCGGAACTTCTACGCGAGATTCGCCAACGGGTGCGCGAGGATTTGCACCTGCAAGGCGAGCCCAAGGCGGCCGCTGGCTTGCGCGAAAAGACGGAAGAGGCGCTCAGCGAAGTGACGACCTTCGTCGAGCGAACGCGCATGATGCTGCGCGACTCCACGGTCGAGAAACTGGTGGGGCTCATCCAGAACGCACGCCACATCCTGGTGGTGGCGGAACGCGCGTCGCTCGCGGCAGGCGAGATTGTGGCCTCGGTTCTTGAAGAAGGCGGCTACTCGGTGCGCGTATCGCGCGGCAGCCGCGCCGAACTGGCGCGTTCGATCAGCCTGCTCGGCAAGGGCGACCTGGCGATCGGGCTTGACGCCAGCGGCGAGAGCGACACCGTGGCGCGCGCGCTGCGCCTGGCGCAATCGCAGGGAGCACAGACCGCGGCGGTGGTGGCCTCGGCCTCGCTGGATGCTGCAAACTATGCCGACGTGGTGCTCAACGGCCAGGCCACGGGCGACCCGGTGCGGGCGATGGTCTCGCTCATGATCCTGGCACACATCCTGCTCTCCGCGCTGCGCTGGAAAGAGGAAGCTCGCTTCCAAGCGCAAGCGCGGCGGGTGGAGGCCTCGCTCGAAGCGCTGGGTGCGCGCATGTTCGAACGGCACGAGTAGATGCATTCTGAGACGGCTCGAATTATCCCTTTGCGTGATTGCCAAGAGGTCCTCTAGCACGCCACCCCTAACCCCTCCCCACAGCGTGGGGAGGGGAAATGATTCCTACGGGCATGTTTGGCCGCGCATCGGCTGCGCTCTCTCTGACGGGAAAGGCCTCGCTTTCCCCGGGTGTGGAGAGGGCGCTGCGGAATGAGGTGGAAGCCACACCACTTTGCTTTGGGCGGAGTGCAGCACATACGTCGAGCCTGCGCTCGGCAGGCGTCGGTGTCTCCGACGCCTTGCGTTATCCGGCCAGGGGAGCGGCTGGGCGTTGGCTCCCGGCGCGACATATGAGGCGAGTGACAAGAGGGCACACATGAGAATCATGCGCTTCTCGCCGGCGGAGGGTGGCTCGCCCCAGTACGGCTGGGCCGAGGGCGATCGCGCCGGGCTCATCACGGGCGACCCGTTCGGTGCGTATCGCCGTGAGGACCTGCGATTGGCCCTCGGCGATCTTCAGCTTCTGGCGCCGCTCGTGCCTGGCAAGATCGTGTGCGTGGCGCGCAACTACCTGGCTCACGCGCACGAACGCGGCGTGGAAGTGCCCGAGGTGCCGCTGCTGTTCCTCAAGCCGCCCTCGGCGGTGATCGGCCCCGGGCAGGCGATCGAGCTGCCGCCGCAATCGGACCGCATCGAGCACGAGGCCGAACTGGCGGTGGTCATCGGCCGTCGTGCGCGCGATGTGACGCCGGAGGAAGCAGCCGCGCACATCCTGGGTTACACCGTGGCCAACGACGTCACCGCGCGCGATCTGCAACAGCGCGACGGCCAATGGACTCGGGCCAAAGGCTTCGACACGTTTTGCCCGCTCGGGCCGTGGATCGAAACGGCGGTCGATCCGGCGGGGCTGCGCATCGTCTGCCGAGTCAACGGCGTCATCCGCCAGATGGCTTCCACCCAGGATATGGTCTTCTCGGTGCCGCAATTAGTGGCCTACATTTCGGGGGTGATGACCCTCGAGGCGGGGGACGTAGTGCTAAGCGGCACGCCGGAAGGCGTGGGCCCATTGGTCGACGGAGATGCCATCGAAATCGAGATTCAGGGCATTGGCATGTTGCGCAACATGGTGCGCTTGGCGGCTCCCGGGCGCGTTGCCCCACCGGCGGCCCGGAGACCGATCAGTTGAGGAGAGAGGCATGGGACTGAAACCCGATCACTGGATCAAGCGCATGGCCCGCGAGCAGCGCATGATCGAACCGTTCGAGGACGCGCAGGTGCGCGACGGGGTGATTTCGTACGGAGTCTCGAGCTACGGCTACGATATCCGCGTGGCCGATGAATTCAAGATCTTCACCAACGTCCACTCAACCATCGTCGACCCGAAGAACTTCGACCCACGGTCGATGGTGGATTTCAGGGGCGCCATCTGCACTATTCCTCCCAATTCCTTCGCCCTGGCGCGCACGGTCGAGTATTTCCGCATTCCGCGGGGGGTGCTGACCGTGTGCGTGGGCAAGAGTTCTTACGCGCGCTGCGGGATCATCGTCAACGTCACGCCCTTCGAGCCCGAGTGGGAGGGCTATGTGACGCTGGAAATCTCCAACACCACGCCGCTGCCTGCGCGCATCTACGCCAATGAAGGAATCGCCCAGGTGCTGTTCTTCGAGGGCGACGAGCCCTGCGAGGTTTCGTACGCCGACAAGCGCGGCAAATACCAGCGCCAGACAACGATCGTTCTGCCCAAGGTTTGACAGCTTAATTCGCGGGAGATTTCCCAAAGCATCTTCCGCAAGAGGGCACACCACGCCTTACGTATGTTCGCGTGGGGTCGGTGCGCGCCCTCTTCCCGCGTTCGTGTGAGCGCTCAAGCGGCTCTCGCGCTCGTTGTGAGAGGCTAGCCGTGAAGCCGTGCCCGCTCGGGTGGCAGCGCAGCGGATTCGCCTTGGCGCTACCAGAGAGCGGGGGAAAGATCCTCACTCCGATCCCTTGCTCTTCCTCCCGGCAAGTAAGAATTGCGGCGTGCGGGACCGATCTGCGGGAGGAGGGAAGTTCTTACAAGGAGACGGGGGCCGAAGGCCCCCGTCTCCTTGGTTACTTCGCCCCCTCTCCGCCACACCCCGCTCTGGCGAATGCCGCCTCTCGGCGGAGAGGGGGCGGGGGGTGAGGTGGAGCGGCTGTTCCGCAACCTAATCCACCGACACCAGATCGCGTATCTTCTCGAGCAGCGAAGGCCCAATTCCCGAGACGCGCAGCAGATCCTCCACCCGGACAAATGGTCCGTGACGTTCGCGTTCATCGATGATGCGCTGAGCGAGGGTCGGGCCGATGCCGGGGAGGGTGTCCAATTCGGCCAAGCTGGCGGCGTTAACGTTGACCCGGTGATTGGGGGCTGGCGCTGTGGCGGCGGGCAGGGCCCCGGGCATGGGGGTAGGCACGGCGGTAGGGCGAAAGCGGACGCTCACCTCATCGCCCGCGCTGAGCGGCGCGGCCAGGTTGAGGTCCTCCAGGTCGGCCTGCGGCAACACGCCGCCGGCGGCCTGCAGTGCATGCTCGACCAAGCTTCCGGCGGGAAGGTGAAACACACCCGTGGCGCGCACCGCGCCGCGCACGAACACTTGTATGCCGGGAGGATCCGGCGGCGGGAGGAGTTCGACCGGGCGCCCAGGGCTGCCGCGGGCCAGAATGAGGATGACAGCCGAAGCGATCAGCCCTGTGATCAGGCCGAAGAGGAACAAACGCCAGCCGGCCATGTCCACCCCCTGGGGCCGCGCGCGACGAACGCCGCGTGCAGGCCCGCTGGTATAATGGCGCGTCGTCCCTACTATTCTACATCCATCATAGGGCGGAGCGGCAAGTGACCGGCACCCTCATCAACGTGGCATTGATTGTCGTGGGGAGTGTCTTGGGGCTGCTCATCGGTACGCGTTTGCCCGAGCGGCTGCGCTCCACGCTGATGGCAGGCATGGGCCTCTTCACCCTCGGCCTCGGCCTGCAGCAGTTCCTCAAGACTGCCAACCCGATCCTGGTCCTGGTGAGCATCGTCCTCGGCAGCTTGCTCGGCGAGGCCGCGCGGCTGGAAGACAGGCTGCAAGGCCTCGGCGCGTGGCTGGAGGTGCGCCTCGCGCGCGACTCGGTGGGCGCCTCTTCTCGCTTCGTGCAGGGGTTTCTGACGGCCAGCCTGCTTTATTGCGTCGGACCGTTGGCCATCCTCGGATCCATCCAGGACGGCCTGACCGGGGACTTCCGCCTGCTGGCAACCAAAGGCGTGATGGACGGCATCGCCTCGCTGACGCTGGCCTCGACGCTCGGGGTGGGAGTGATGCTTTCCTCGCTGCCGCTCTTCATCTACCAGGGTGCGCTGACGCTGCTGGCCGGCTGGGCGCAGGCGGCGCTGACGCCGGCGATGATCGCCGAACTTACCGCCACCGGCGGGGTAATGATGATGGGCATTGCCCTCAATTTGCTCGAAGTGCGCCGCGTGCGCGTGGGCAACATGCTTCCGGCATTGGTCATTGCGCCGCTCCTCGTTTGGCTGATCGCGTGTCTCGGTTTCCCGATCGCGTTCTGAGACACCGTCCCCATAGAATGACACAAGCGGGCTGCAGAGCAGCCCGCTTGTGATTCGTGACCCGGCCAGCGGTGCACTAACTGCCGATTTTCGCCAGTTCGGCCTCGATGACCTTCTGGAACTCCGAGAAGGGCAGGGCGCCCTGGACGAGCTGCCCATTGATGATGAAGGAGGGCGTGGAGGCGACACCCACCGATTGCCCGCGCGCCTTGTCCTGGTTGATCTGGTCGTCGTAACGCCCTGAACTCAGGCACGAGCGGAACTTACCCTCATCCAGCCCGAGCATCTCGGCGAAGGCCAGCAACCGCCTGTCGATGTAGTCGCCCACGTTCTCGCCGGTGTGATTGGCGAACAGCATGTCGTGATAATCCCAGAAGCGTTCCTGTTCGGCGGCGCACATCGAAGCCCGTGCCGCGCCCATCGATTCGGGCCCAATGATCACGAAGTTGCGGTAGATGAAGCGGACTTTCCCGGTGGCCACGTACTGTTCGGTGATCTGACGCCCCGCGTCAGCGGCGAAATCGCCACAGTACGGTCATTGAAAGTCGGAGAATTCTTCCATCACTACGGGTGCATTGGGGTCCCCCATTTCGCGGCCGCTGGCCATGGGGACGGCTTCGGGAGTGATCGCGACGATAGCGCCCACCGGGCGCGTGTTTTGCCAGATGATAAATGCTGCCACCAGCACTGCCAGGCCGCCGACAATGGCCAAGAATGAAAGCTGCCGCCGGCGCGCCGAACGGCGGCGTCGATCGCGCATTTCTTCGCGCTTTGACATGAGACCTCCAGGAACCGGATTGGGCCGAGTCTGCCATAAACGACGCGGTCTGTCCAGGTCCGAGCCTGAGGTCCTGACCGCATTCAGTTGTGAATTGGCTGGGGAGGGTACGTACGGCAGCCGCAGCCGCGGCCTCAGACGCGTGCCAGCGGCGTAGAAGGCTCCAGGTTCAAGGAGTAAACCGCCACCGGACGGCCTCTGCCCCCGAAGCCGAGCGCCTCATACAGCTTGAGCGAGGCGTAATTCTCGATTTGGGTGTTGACCGTGAGGTGACCCGCGGCCTGCCGGTCCGCCTGATGCAGCAAGTGAAGGGTCATCGCGCGCCCTATGCCCTTGCGCTGCCAGCCCGGGGCGGTTGCGAGACGCGCCAAGTGCAGCCGCCCCTGAGACTGCGTGGCGAGCAGGTAACCGGCGGCCTCTGCCTGGTGGAGGGCAAGGGCGGTCACAGCCGATGCATGGAATGTCGTTTCGAGCGCCTCACGGTCCATCTGCCATGGTGGCGTGAAGGCAAGGTTATCGAGCGCGAGCACGGCGGGGAGATCCGCGGCCCGCATCTCGCGCAGCACTACAGCCGGCGGTGTATCCGGCGGGGTATCCGGCGGGTCAGCCCGCTCGCCGAGGTAAGTCAGCGTGACGACCTCGCTCGATTGCTGGAAACCCGCAGCAAGCAAGATGGCGGCGAACGAGGCCTCGCTTGTCATGGCCCATACGCGGCGCACGCCGAGGTCGATCAGAGCCTGGCGCGCAGCCTCCCACAACGCCTGCCAAGAGGCCTGCGGTGCATGTCCCTTGCCGCAGGCAAATGCCTGCACCCATGCCACCCCCAGGCCATCCGGCGCCGTCACGAGCGCGGCGTGCGTGCGCCCGTGGCGGTCGGCTAGCTGCAGCGACACCGGCCGGCCGACCCAGCGCGCAGGGTTGAGCCAACCGACGTGGATGTGAGCTAACGGGGCGTGATCGATCCACCAGGCGAGCGAGTCGCGCTCCGCCGCAAGAATTGGCTGAAGATGCAGGCCGGGCATGGGGCTAAAGGGTAATCTCGAGCAGGCCCTCGGCGATACTGCGCAGCCGTTCAGCCGAGAGCTGGCTCATACGCATCGCCAGGCGCAGGTACGGCTCGTTGACCGGTTGGGTGACGAAATCGCGCACGTCCGGCGCCATGCGGCCGAATTGGTCGAACGCATCGAGCAACGACACGCGCTCGCCCACCGGCCCGCTGGCAATGAAGAAGGATTGCAGGGTCGCACCGAGGGCGGCGGCCAAATCCTCGAGCAACGGGATGGGGACGGGCTGCCGGCCGGTTTCGAAGGCAGCCAGGCGTGAGGTGCCCAGGCCGGCTGCGGTCGCGAGGTCGTCGCGGGTCTTGCCCAGCTTCTTCCGCATGTCCACCAGGCGAGTGCCCACCATGCGCTGGCGCAGCGCGATCAACTGAACGAAATCATCGCGCGCCGGACGAGAGGCAGCCTCGGACGAGCGGGTGCCGAGCAGTGTGCTCAGCGGCTGGTCGATCAGATAGGCCAGCACCTCGAGTTCGGGGAGAGATATCGGTCGGGCGCCTGTTTCGTACGTCCTCAGACGGGCCGGAGAGACGCCCATAGCCTGGGCGCATTGGCGCCTGGTCTTGCCGCAGGCTTCGCGCGCCTCCTGCAGCCTAATGCCCAGCATCTTGCCTCGTAGCTCGAGGGATTTTTGGGTTGGCATGTGCAATTCTCGGGTGCCGATGATTATAGCCCAGCCATCGCGGCCCGTGCCACCTGCGAAGGCCCAGGCTCTGCCGTGCCGATGCCCGGCGGCGAATCGATGCTCACCTGCCTGACGCTACTCCTCATGCCGAGTGCCCAGGGAACGGAGGCCGCGCCATCGAACGCGGCTCGCCAACAGGTTATGGTCACCAATCGACCTGGGCCCCGCAACCACCTGCGGGGCGCCACCCGCTACCGCATTCGGGTTGAGATGGTATCGCCCTGGCTGCCGAGGACGACCGGCAGCCGGTAGCCAACGGATTCAAGGCGAGCCGCAAAGAACGGCCGCTGCCCGGTGGGCCGCAGTTGGCCGGTCACCTTACCTTGCGGGTTCAGGCCCTCTTCAATGAAGCGGAAGACATCCGCATGGACGATTGCCTCGCCCTCCATGCCGGCGATTTCGGTGATGCCCGAGAGCTTTCGCGTTCCATCGCGCAAGCGAGCGATCTGCACGACCATATCCACCGCCGTGGTGATCTGCTCGCGGATAACGCGCGCGGGGATCGTTCCGCCGGCCATCTGGCACAAGGTCTCTAAGCGCGCGGTGGCCTCGCGCGGGGTGTTGGCTTGCAGAGCGAACAGGCAGCCCTCGTGGCCGGTGTTCATCGCCTCCAGCAGGTCGATCGCTCCGGGGCCGCGCAATTCGCCGACCACGATCCGGTCCGGGTGCATGCGCAGCGCATTGCGGATCAAGTCACTCAAAGTGATTGCGCCGCGGCCTTCCGCGTTGGGCAGCCGCCCCTCCAAACGCAACAGGTGCGGGTGGTTGATTTGCAGCTCGCTGGTTTCTTCGATCGCGAGAATTCGGTCGGAACCGGGTGCGCAGGCGGCGAGCGCGCTGAGCAGAGTTGTCTTGCCGGAACCGGGACCGCCGGCCACCAGGATACTGAGGCGTGCCATGACGCACGCACGCAAAAACTCCGCCATGTTTTGGGTGAGCGTGCCGAGCGCCACCAGATTGTCGAGGGTCAGCCGTTCGCGCGGCAACTTGCGGATGACCAGGGAAGGTCCATCCACGGCGGCCGGCGGCACGGCCACGTTGATATGGGAGCCATCTGCCAGGCGAGCTTCGACCAACGGGTTGGACGCGTCGGCGTGCAGGCCGATCGAGTAGAGAAGGCGGTCAATCAGAACCTGAATGTAGTCGGCGCGTTCGAACGAAATCGGCTGCATCTCCAGCCGTCCCTTGCGCTCGACAAAGACGGTGCCCGGGCTGTTGACCAGGATTTCGTTGACGCCCGGGTCCTCCATGAGCGGCTGCAACGGCCCCAGGCCGAACAGCCTCATCATCACCCGCCCAAAGAGTTCCTCACGCCGGGTTTCGCTCAGGTTCAGGCGAGTTTGGGTGTAAGCCTGGGCCAGAATATCGCGCGCGCCCAGTTCGCGCGCGTAACCGGGGCCGGTTTTCGGATCCTGATTGGCCTGCACCTGCTCATGCAGCCAGGTTTCGAGGCGCGCGATTTCCTCGAGGCTGAGAGAGGCGCTGGCCGGGGTGGGTCGCGAGGTCATGGCCTGGTAGCCTCCTCGGAGCTGCTCTCGGAGGGGGCCAACCAGATGATGTGCTTCTTGTTGATGGAGATGAAGGGGGTGCGGTCCACCTCGCGCCCGTCGTTGCCGAGCAAGCGCGCATCCGTCACGGCCAGGAAGGGTTCATCGCGGTTGAGTTCATCGCTCACCCGATCGTCCGGGTGGACGTGCAGGTTGCCCTCGATGAGATGCGTGGGCGTCTGGATCTTGGCCGCCACGGCTCGCTTTTGGACGACGGCGGTGAAGAACTTGCCTTTCGGGTCGGTGTAGCTGGGCATTCTTGCCTCCCTGGCATGCGCCGTGCGTCACGGGCTCGGGCCGCGCGAAGCCGCGGACTGCGCGGCCTGTTCCGCGCTCGTGGCCGCACCCTCGCCCGGCACATCCGCCGGCAACTTGAACCCGAAGACCGATCCCACGCCCTCTTGGCTGCGCACATCGAACTGCGCACCGTGGGCTTCGATGATCTGCCGGGCCAGCGCCAGGCCGAGCCCGGTGCCGGCGTAGCGGCGGTTGGCCGATCCGTCGAGCTGGTGGAACGGCTCGAAGATTTCGCCCAGGCGCGCCTGAGGGATGCCGATGCCGGTATCGGTCACTTCGAAGCGGACGAATGAGGTATCACGCGCGGCGCGGATTGTGACGCGCCCAGGCGGACGGGTGAACTTGACCGCGTTGTCGAGCAACTGGGTGAGCACCCACACGATCTTCGGGTGGTCGACGTGCACCTGGGGCAGGTCTTCGGTGATTTCCCGTTCCACCGCGGCCGCGCCGGGCCCGGCGTGCGCCGATATCTTCTCATAGGCTTCTTGCACCAGATCCGCAGGCGGGACGGGCGACAATTGGAGTGAGATGGCTCCTTGCGACGCGCCGGCGAACTGAATCAGATCCTCGATGAGCACCTGCAGCCGTTGGGAGGCGCGCTGCATCACCTCCATGGCCTTGGCCTGGTCCGGCGTCAGCGGCCCGAGGGCCTGGTCGCCGACCAATTCCACGTAACCCACGATGTGCGCCAGCGGGGTGCGCAGCTCGTGCGAGATGTTGGCCACGAAGTTGGCTTTGAGTTGGTTGAGTTCCGAAAGGCGCTCGAGGGCGCGGGTCAATTCGGCGGTGCGGTCGCGGACGCGTCCTTCGAGGGTCAGGTTGGCGGCTTGCAGCGCACGTTGCAGCTGAGCGATCTGACGGGCCACGACTCGATCCAGATCGCCGGGGCTCAGCAGCCCTTGCTCGAGCAGCACCTCCCCCAGGCGGCGCGACGCCCCGCGCGCTGCCGCATCGCTTTGCGCGGCAAGAGCATGCTCAAGTTGCTCGGGGCTGAGCAGACCTTCTTGAATGAGCGCATCGCCCAGGCGGGGAACAAGCTCCTCGGCGCTGGAGGGCGAGGCAGGCGGCGGCGTCACCACCTCGCTGAGCCGCCGGCGGAAAATCAGGTCGGCTGCCAGCAACAGGTCAACGCCGCATTCGGGGCAGTTGCGCTGCCCGAACGGGACGGACGACCCGCAGTGCGGACAGCGCAGGTCGGAGTCGGGCGGAGGGAGGTCGGGAGGTGTCATGCGAGTAATCGGACGCACGGATGATATTCCGGATGCATCGATTGTGCAAGCTTGGCTGGCCACGGCTTGCGCCGGAGTTCTCACGCGGTATAATGAGCCCCTCATTGATAGGCCAAATGAGCCAACGCCGGACCATTGCCTCGAGGATCTTGTGACCGATCGCCATCTCGGCGCCCCCGAAGGGTGGGGCGAGAGCTTCTCCGTCAGCGACAGCGACACCGAACTGATCAACAACCTGCTCCTCGAAGCGGGCGTGCCGCTGACCTCGGAGGCCATGGCGGAAGCGGTGGTGCGCGACCGCTTGCAGCGCGAGGCGCGCCGCCGCGCCAACCTGAGCGCCAGCCAAAAGATATATCAACCCAAGTTGAGCTTCCAGGTGGGCGACGAGCTGGCCTTTCCGGCGTTGGGCTTCACGCGCGGGCGGGTCAGCGCTGTGCGCTCCGGGCACAACCCGGAGCTGGGAGCGTTCGAGGTCATTCAGGTGCAGATGGACGGCGCCCTGCGGGAGTTTGCCGCCGGCCTGCCGGCCCACAAGTTGAACGAGATCTCCCTCGAATCGCTGGCCAACCCGCAAAGCCTGTCCGCTGAGGACGTACTTCGCGACCACGGGGCGGGCATTGCCGAGGCCCTCGAGGCTCGGCTGGGAGGCCTGGGCGAGATCGTGCGCATTGCCGGGCGCTGGTTCCCGCGGGCTCTGCTGGCGGACATCAGCCCGGGACATCTCAACCTGGCCGAGGCCGTGCTCGACGTGGCCGGCGGCGGGCCGCTGCCCACGCCCGCGCTGCTCGAGCACATCGAGCTGCCTAAAAACATCGATCCGAGTCTGGGCGCCTTCTCGCTCGAGTATGCGCTGCAAGAAGACGATCGGTTTGACGAGGTAGGCCCAGCGGGCCAGACACTGTGGTTCCTGCGCCGGTTGGAGCCGACCGAGGTGGTCTTCCCCCCGCGACGCCTGGCTTACGAGCCGGTGGAATACGACGCCTCACGTCTCATCGAACCGCTGCGTCGCCTCGAGCGCCAACTCGAAGATGAATGGGGCCCGGCCGTTGAACCGGCCCCAGGCGAAACCGAAGTCAGCCTGACCCTGAGCTATCCCCATTGGCGGGTGGGGGCGTTACCCCTCACCACGCGCCTGGCGCGCCTCTTTCCCACCGCCTACGAGGCGCCGCGCATCCGCTTCGAGTTCGTGGATGCGGAGAACGGCAGCCGTGTGCCGGGCTGGGTGGTCCGCCCGCAGCGCTATGTCTTTGGACTGGGCGAATGGTACGCCGCCAAAGGATTGATGGCCGGCGCGTACGTGCGCGTGCGCCAGGGGGAGAAGTCCGGCGAGGTCTTGATCGAAGCCGGCTCGCGCCGACCGGTGCGCGAATGGGTACGCACGGCGGCGGTCGCCTCCGGCGGGCGGCTGACCTTCTCAATGCAAAAGCAACTCATCGGTGTGGAGTACGATGAGTTGATGGTCATCTCGGCCGCGGATGTGAACGCCGTGGACGAAGTGTGGTTGCGCAGCGGCGAGGCGCGCACCTCGCTGGCGCGGCTGGTCTCGGAGATCTTCCGCGAGGTGGCCAAGCTTAACCCACAGAGCACGGTTCACGCCCAAACCCTGTACAGTGCGGTCAACGTGGCGCGGCGCCTGCCGCCCGGCCCGATCCTGGCCGAGCTGGCTATGCGCCCGTATTTCGTGCACGTCGGGGATCTGTACTTCCGCTTCGACGAATCGCGTTGGGTGGATGTGAAATGAGCGATCTGCCTCAGCTGGCGCGCCTCCTGAAACCCAGCCTATCGACCCCGTACCACATCGACTACGAGTGGTGGGGCCGCGTGGACCGCGAGTGGCGGGTCTACTTGCTCTCGCATCTGTGCAGCGACCATCGTACGGCCTTGGAAGCGGTGGAAGCCGGTGAGATGATCGACTGGGTGGAAGAAGACACGGGTGAGGTACGTCAGGTGGACGGCGTGCAGCACGCATTGATCACGCACTGTGCGAAGCAACCCGAATACCTGACCCCGCATACCTCACTGGTGGACGCCGTATTCCGCATATTCCTGGCCAACGGCAATTCTCCGCTCAGCTTGAACGAACTCGCCGAGCGCACCGGCCGCCCGGCCTCGACCATCCTCCGAACGCTCGGCGGCGCTCGCGTGTACAAAGGGTTGCGCCCAGTCAGCGGGTGAGCCGCGTTCGACCCATCGCTCCAGCCCCCCGTTCAATCTCACGCGTCCTTCGGCGGCAGGCGTCAGGCGCCGTGCAATTGCAGGGCGCGTGGCTTGGATGTAGAATGCCCCTACGCCCCTGTAGCTCAAGTGGATAGAGCGGCGGACTTCTAATCCGCAGGTTGTGGGTTCAAGTCCCGCCAGGGGCGCCTTGTTTGCCTCTCTCCGCCCGTCCGCGCCGCATGCCGCGTCAGGTCCACACGGAGCCCACTTATGGCGAAGATCCTCACCGTCGACGAGATGCGCGCTGTCGAGAAGCAAGCCGATGCCGCCGGCCACTCCTACGCGCAGATGATGGAACACGCCGGGCACAGCGTGTCGCGCTGGGTGGAGCACGTGTGTGGCGGGCTTCAAGGGCAGCGCGTGGTGGTGCTGTGCGGCGTGGGCAACAACGGCGGCGACGGGCTGGTGGCCGCCCATTGGCTGCATCACGGCGGGGCTGAGGTCGAGGTCTTCCTCGCGAAAGCACGCCCGGCGAGCGATGAGAACGCTGCCCGCCTCGTGGCCGAGGGCCTGGCGCTCCACGTTCCGCGTGATGAGAACGCCTACGAGGAATTGGCCAACGCATTGGCCGCGGCCGACGTCTTCCTCGATGCGCTGCTCGGAACGGGAACCCGCCTGCCGCTGAAGGATCCGGTGCCCAGGCTGCTGGCTGCGGTGGCCACGGGTCTCGCCGCGGCGCCGCGCCGGCCGCTCGTCGTCGCACTGGATTGCCCCTCGGGTGTCGATTGCGATTCTGGCGCGGCCGCGGCCGAAACGGTGCGCGCCGATCTGACCGTTACCCTGGCTGCGGCCAAGGCGGGTCTCTTGCGATTCCCTGGGGCCGAGCTAGTCGGACGGCTGGTCATTGGCGACATCGGCCTGCCCCTCGGGTTCGCGCCACTCGAGAAGGTGAGTCTGTGGCTGGCAGAGCCTGGGCTGTTGCGGGCGTGGATCCCCGCCCGCCCACGCAGCGCACACAAGGGCACCTTCGGCCGGGTGGTGGTTGTGGCCGGCTCGATCAACTATCCCGGGGCCGCGCTGCTGAGCGGTGAAGCGGCGTACCGCGTAGGCGCGGGCCTGGTGACCCTGGCCACGCCTGCACCCGTCTACAAGGTGATTGTCCCACGCCTGCCCGAAGCCACCTGGATGATCTTGCCGGACGAGATGGGGGTGGTGGCCGAATCGGCGGTGGAGGTACTTGAACGCGAGATGGGCCAAGCGCAAGCTATGGTCTTTGGACCGGGGTTCGGCGTGGAGAAGGCGACGGCCGGTTTCGTTCGGCGGTTGATGGGCGTGGAGGAGGCGCCCCATCCGACGAGAATGGGATTCGGCTCCAATCATTCTGCATCGAGTGCGGCGCATGGGTGGCCGCCGATGGTGATCGATGCGGATGGGCTCAAGCTCCTCGCCCAGGTCGACCAGTGGTGGACGCATGTGCCTGCGGGAAGTATTGTCACGCCTCACCCAGGCGAAATGGCCATGTTGGCCGGCCTCTCCAAAGAGGAAGTTCAAGCCGATCGCATTGGCCTCGCGCAGCGCTGCGCGCGCGACTGGGGCGTGGTGGTCGTACTCAAAGGCGCGTTCACAGTAGTCGCAGCGCCGACGGGCGAGACGGCCGTCGAGCCGTTCGCGACTGCGGCGCTGGCGCGGGCCGGCACGGGCGATGTGCTCACCGGCGCGATCGCGGGTCTTGTGGCGCAAGGGCTGACCGCTTGGCACGCGGCGGTCCTAGGTGCCTATGTCCACGGACGCGCGGGCGAATTGGCCGAAGAGGAGTTGCAGACATCGGCCGCGGTGCTTGCGGGCGATGTAGCCCAGTCGCTGGGTTCGGCGTTGGCCGAGCTCAACGAGAAGGCGCCGTGAGGCGGGCGGTGCCTCACGGCTGCGTGTTGCGAAGCCTAAGGGCCGATTGGCGTCGCGGGAGGCGGTGTGGGGTTGACCTGCAGCGGATGCCCGGAGTGGATGAGCAAGAAGGTGGTCTGGCCGGGTAGCACCTGGAACACCTCGTCGTACTTCTTCCACCACACCCACACCGTAATGCGGTAGTAGCCGGCCGGCAAATCACTCACCACGAAGTTCTCGTTGTATTCGTCATCGGGGTGGGCCACGTCGTCGATGTAAGTCCAGCTGCGCCACACGCGACCCGTGTCGAGTGAGGTGATGGTGAAGCTCTTCTTGGGGATCGGCCAGTCATCCACCGATTCGATGCGCCCGGCCACCACGCCCCAGCCCTGAGGCGGTACCAGCCACAGCTCGGGGTTGCGTGTCGCGAAGAAGGAATCCTCGCCGACTCGCACCTCGAAATGCAGGTGCGCGCCGGTTACCTTGCCGGTGGCGCCCACCTCTCCGATTTGCTCCCCCGCATGGACATATTGCCCGACCTTGACGTTGACCGCGCGCATGTGGGCATAGGCGGTGTAGACCGGCTTGCCCTCAAAACCAAAGTCGTGCTGGATAGACACGGCCAGCCCGTAAGGGTCATCGCGATTGGGGTAGTGGCCGAAAAGCCCGTAGCCGGCCCACATGACGACTCCATCGGCCGCCGCCAGCACCGGGTGCCCGCTGGGGGTGGACATGTCGATACCGGAGTGGGTGTGCATGTCATCGAAGTAGTTGCCGCCATAACGGTACTCGGGGTTCGGCCAATTGACCTCGCCCGAGGCGATTGGGCGGGCGAACCAGAAATGGTCTTCCGGGCGGAGTTGGAGCGGAATGCGATAAGGTGGAGGGCGCAATCCCTCCGGGCGCGTGTCGACCGTGAGCGGCATGGGGGCAAGGATCGGTGGTTCGGCCGGGATGGGCGTGGGAGTCTGAAACACCGCGGTGACCTGCGCCGCGGCCGCCGGGGCGGGCGATGCATCCGTCGCAAGCAATGCTTCGCCGCTCATCAAACCCACCACCAGAACAATCAGGCTCAACACATACTTCATCGAGGCCGCTCCTAATAGGTCGGCGTCGGCCAGCGCGTGTCGCTTGGGCGCGGACCAAACCAGTACTGATAGATGCGCGGCGTCGGCGTGATGGAGGGCGTCGGCGTGAGGAAAGCCTCCAACGGGAAGAGCTCGCCCATCGCCGCAGCCCAGTCGAGTCCGTCGGCGGCACGGAATTCCCAATAACGAATCCCGGAATAGAAGGAGCGCCAGTTGGCGTCGGCGGCTACCCGCAGCCAGCCATGTTCAGCGGCGAGCAGGGTGAAATCCTCGTAGTAGCCGGGCGGAAGCGTGCTGCGATAGGCGCCGCCCCGGTCATAATCGGAAGGTGAGCCGGAGGCGCGCGCTTCGAAATCCCACGGCGCATCGCGCAGCGGTTCGCCCATCGATCCATCCTGGGCACGAGTGCGCAAGTAGAGATGCCAGTAGGTGTATTGTCCGAGCGGCTCGGGGACGACTTCCAGCCAACCCTGCACAGCCGCGGCACGGGCGATCGCAATCGTGCGCCCAGTGCGGAACCACGAAAGTTCATCCTGCGGCGGGCGCGGGGCGCCGGGCCCAATCACGGCGCTGTCGAGGGTCCCCAGGAAATCCCACCCGGCGTCCGATTGGATCCTTTGGCGCAGAACTCCAAACCGGTCGACCACGGAGCTGCTCAGGCGTGCATCCGGCGCCTGAACATTGATGGCGGTCAGAGTCGCACCGAGCGGACCGGCATGCACGGTGGCCGCGGCTGTGGCGGCCGAGGCGGCCAGTTGGGAGGCGTTGGCCTGCAACCAGTCCGGCAGCGGATCGGACAGAGGTTTGGCTGTCCAACTGATGCCGCCAAGATAGCCTTCCAGAGGAAGTACCGACGGCGCCAGGACCGAGGTGGGCGGTGCCACCTGCAAGAACGAGGTCAGCGCGCTCGGATAGAAGGAAGAAGCCAATCGGTCGCCGGTGGGGCTCCAGACCGGGCGCACGCCCTGAGCGGCGGTCTGGGGCGGCGCCTGCAAATCATCCAGGGATTGGACGAACACCCAGCGGTAGCCGTTCTCTACCGCGGTAAAGGCGAGGCGCTGCGCGTCCGGGCTGAAAACCGGGTCGCCCTCGTCCACCTCGGCTGTATGGGTCAGCTCGCGTGATTGGAGCGTGTCCAAATCGAGAAGATAGAGGTCGGTTCCCTTTTCGCGTCGCGAGGCGAAGGCGATCGAACGGCCTTGCGGCGACCACGAGGGAGCGAATGACGAGAAGGGACCTTCATCGCACCAGGCAGGTGAGCCGCCCGCGGTTGCGAGAATGCAGATGCTCATGCGCGTGGCGGCGAAGTGCTCGTAGACAATCCACTGGCCATCGGGCGACCAGGCGGGACGGCCGTCGTAGTCGAGCGAATCGGTGAGCCGGCGGGTCTCTCCGCTCGCCAGATCGGTCAGGTAGATATCCCAGTTGCCGTCGCGGCGCGAGGCATAAGCCAGCGCGGTGCCCTGAGGATTGAATGCCGGGTCGCGGTCATCGCTGCCCAGCGCGAGCGGCAATGCATCGGGGCTGCCGAGCGGCAGGAGAAAAACGGTCGACCGACCATCGCGGCGCAAGGCGTAAGCGATCGTCCCGGACTCGAGCAGGAGGTTGACAGGCGTGGGAACTGAGAGCGACGGTGTGGGCGGTGGAGGGGTCTGGCTCGCTGTGGGCGAGGGGGACGAGATCGGCTCGGGGGTTGCCGCCGCGGTGAGCGTCAGGTGTTGCGAGTCGACGGTAGGCGAACTCGAGGGCGCCTGGCCCCCAAGGAGCCCCGCCAGCGAAGAACCGCACGCGCTGAGCAACAGCCCCAGGCAGCAAATTGCCATCACGTGCGTCGCCAGCGCGGCGGCCCTTGACGCGGACATGCGCGGATTATACCGTTGGGATTCCAGCCGGCTCTTCGCCGCGAAGGATACTGATGCGCGAGGAAATCGGAGCATCCGGGTAGCATCCATGGACGGAGGCGACCGTATGTCACAACCGTCGGTTCTTTGGGTGCAACAGCCGTGCCAGGAAGAATCTGTGCTCTGGATCGTCATTCCCGCGTGGTCCTAGCGGGAATCCAGGAGGTCATCCTTGTCGGCTGACCTGCTGCGAAATTGGGGAAGAAGCGACTTGCAGATCAAGGTCACCGATCACTGGGTCCCCGCCTCTTGCACGCGGGGACGACGCACAAGATGCTCGTCATTCCCGCGTGGTCCTAGCGGGAATCCAGAAGATCATTCCGGAACCTGACCCTCTCCGCAATCGGGGTAGGTAGGGCGTGCAGATTACGATCGCCGAACACTGCGTCCCCGCTTGGAACACGCGGGGACGACGCGGGCAGAAACGTCCCCAAGTCCGTTGTGAAACACGTGAGAGTCAATAGTACGAAGAAGGAGGAGCGATCTTGAGGGTGGTCTCTGCTGTATCCTGTGGCGGATCTTCGCCGAACTGCAGCACCGCCTGCACACGGTGAAGACCAGGCTCGATCTCGCCTCGCACGTGGACCGTAAGCTCTATGTCGTGCGCATCGCTCTCGATTACCGAGAGCGAGCCGGCGACGCGGCCGGAAGGGCTAATCACCTCAACATGGAGCGTGGGACGTTCCTGGAAGGGGGTTAGGACGACGCGCAAGTGAATGCGCCGCCCATCGCCGTAAGGCAGCGCGCTGATCGATGTGATCCGGACTTCATTGCGTGGCCGGCCGTTCGGATTGACAGGCGTGAGATTGAATTCCATCGTCGGCGGCATTATAATTCACGCCTTCCCACTCCCGATGTGAACGCGCGCTGTGCACGCCGTGTGCCTCATCGCCCATCACATCTCAGCAATTCACCTGATCTCATTGGCGCCGCCGTATCGCGCGCTGCGCCCGGCGCGGCTTCAGGCCAGGACATGTCGCCTCGAAAAGACCGAGATGCTCCGCGCCCTGGGATGCGCGGTGCCGCACCAGCCGAGACACCGGGCCGTCGCGAGCCTGCGCCGCGTCCGGATAGCTCGTTCCCCGGCGCGGTGGCAGCAGGCTACCAGCTTTATGAAGAAGGATCCTGGCGCGAGGCGCCGGGCGGCCTGGTTGTAGAGGAATTCGAGTTGTGCCTATATGTCAACGGCCAGGAATTAGCGACCATGGCGGCCACGCCGGTCGACCAGGAAGTACTCGGGCTGGGGTTCCTGGCCAACCAGGGGCTGATCCAAAGCCTGGCCGAAGTGCGCGAGTTGCACTTGAGCCACGAAGGCTCATGCGTCGACATCTGGCTCGACCACGACATCGACCCACCGACGCGCAAGGTGCTGACCTCCGGTTGCAGTGGAGGCATCACCTTCGGCACTCTGGTTCAGCGGCTGGTTCCACTGCAGGCCAGCCCGGGCATGTCGGTGGATGACATCGTGGCCGGCATGGCGGCGCTGCAGAGGGCGGGAGTGCTTTACCCCCATACGCGCGGCGTTCACACCTCCATTCTGTGGCGAGGCGGCCAGGTGCTGGCCTCGGCCGAGGATGTCGGCCGCCACAACACGCTCGACAAACTGCGCGGGCACTGTCTGCGTGGCGGCATCGACCCGCAAGGCGCGTGCCTGATATCCACCGGGCGCATCAGCAGCGAGATGATCACCAAAGCGGCGCGCATGGGTTGCCCGGTTGTCGTCTCGCGCACCTCCGCCACCAGCCTGTCGGTCGCCCTGGCCCGCGAGTGGAACATCACTCTGGTCGGGTATCTGCGCTCGCACCCTGGGCGACAGGGGCGCATGCTGGTCTACAGCCACCCGCAACGCATTCTGGCCTGAGGCCCGGCGCCGCTCGCCCTAAGCGAGGCTGCGCCCGAGAAAAATGCCTGTGCTACAATCTCTGGACACGCCATGCGCGCACTCCCCGCGCACATTTGGGGAGTGAAGCTGGAGGCGGAGATGATTGAAGTATCGATCGACAGCATTCGCGTGCACCTCGTGTCGCAGAGCCGCGTGGTCGTCCTCAAAGAGCTCACGGCCGAGCGCTTCCTGCCGATATGGATCGGACCCTTCGAGGCGGATGCCATTGCCATGAGCCTGCAAGATGTGGAAGCGGCCCGCCCCATGACCCACGACTTGCTCAAGAGTGTGTTGCAGCAACTGGGCGCCGAGACCGTGCGCATAGAAATCCATGACCTGCGCGAGGATGTGTTTTACGCACGCATTATCGTGCGTGTCGATGGGCGCGAGGCGGAAATCGACTCGCGCCCATCGGATGCGCTGGCATTGGCGGTGCGCGTGCGGGCGCCGGTGTTTGTGGAGGAAAGCGTAATGGATCGGGCGGGGGTCGTACCCGAGGCCGACGCGCGCGAGGGTGCACCCGAGGCCGAAGGCGAAGGCGCCGGGAGCGACGACCGGCTTTCGGTCTTCAAGGACTTCGTCGAGAAGCTTGACCTCGACGACATTCCCCCCGACGAAACGAAAAGCTAGCTCAGCCAGGCGCAGCCCGCCCGGCGGGCGCGCGACCCTTGGCGGCCGCACAGCGGGGACCCGCGGATGCGGCCGCGTTGCTCACCCTGCAGACCATGACAGAGCGAGAGACTTTCATTCCCTCCGAATCCACACCCCAGCCGGCGGGCGGCCCGATCGTCGCCCCGCACAGCCGCGAGGCCGAAGAGGCCCTGCTCGGGTCGGTGCTCATCAACCCTGAGGCCTACTATGAGGTGGCTTCTTTCCTTGGGCCGGGCGATTTCTACCTGCACCGCAACGGCTGGGTGTGGGAGGCCTTCCATCAACTCGTGGAAAAACGGGTGCCCATCGATGTGATGACCGTGGCCCAGGAGTTGGAACGCGCAGGGCGGCTGGCCGAAGCCGGCGGCCCGGCCTTCTTGGCCGCGCTCATGGACAACGTGCCCAGCTCGCTGCACGCCGAAGCTTACGGCCGGTTGGTCGAAGAGCAGGCCGTGCGCCGCAAGCTGCTCGCGGCCGCGAGCGTGGTGGCCAGGCAGGCGCACGATACAGGGGTGCCCATCGAAGATGTGATGGGCGAGGCCGAGAAGGCCATCTTCGACGTCAGCCAGCGTCGCCTGGCGCGCGACGTGGAGCCCATTGGGCGCGTCATCAGTGAATACTACGACCGCGTCGAGTACCTCTCGCGCGCCCCCGAAGACGAGGCCTACGGCATCCCCAGCGGGTTTATCGACTTGGACCGCAAGCTGGGCGGGCTGCAGCGCTCGGACCTGATCATCGTGGCCGGGCGCCCAGGGCAGGGCAAATCGGCGATGCTGCTGTCGATCGCCAAGAACGCCGCCCAGCTCTATCGCAAGCACGTGGGCGTGTTTTCCCTCGAGATGTCGCGCGAGCAGTTGGTGCAGCGCCTCATCTCGCAAGAATCTGGCATCGATTCGCACCGCATGCGGCTGGGGCGCATCGAAGAGGACGAATGGCCGCGCTTCACCCACGCGGCCAGCGTGCTGAGCGAACTGCAGATCTTCCTCGACGACACGCCGGCGCTCACGCCGCTGCAGTTGCGCAGCAAGTGCCGCCGCCTGCACCTGGAGTTCAACCTGGACCTGGTGGTGGTGGACTACCTGCAGCTCATGGGCACCGACTTCCGCACTGAGAATCGCGTGCAGGAAGTCTCGCTCATCTCGCGCAGCTTGAAGGCTTTGGCGCGAGAGCTCAACGTCCCGGTGCTGGCTGCGGCCCAACTTTCGCGGGCGGTGGAGCAGCGCTCCGACCGCCGGCCGGTGCTCTCGGACTTGCGCGAATCCGGAAGCCTCGAGCAAGATGCCGACGTGGTGCTGTTCATCCACCGCAATGATCCCTACGTTTCCGAGGAAGACCGGACCAACGTCACCGAGATCATCATCTCCAAACACCGCCATGGGCCGACAGGCAGCGTGGAACTCATCTTCCTGCCGACGCTGGCTCGATTCGAAAACGCCGCCACGCGCGGTATGGATGGCGCACCGACCGCCAGAAGCAAATGAAGCGTTTCGAGGGCTTTCGCGACGGGCCCGTGGGCTGGGTGTCGCTGCCCGAACCCTTCTTCAGTGAGCTGCTTCCAGCCATCGACGAGCTGGCGGAGCTCAAGCTCACGCTGTATGTGATGTGGGCCCTCTCCCGCCAGGAAGGCGAACCGAGGTATCTTCTGCACGCGGATCTCGCCGCCGATCCGGTATTGCGCGAGGCGTTGGTGGAAGAAGGCCGCGACGGCGGCGAGCGGCTTGAACATGCTATGGAGCGCGCATTGGCGCGTGGAGTTCTCCTTCGCGGGAAGCCAGCCGGGGGCGGGGCGCAGGTGATCTTCCTGAACACCGCGCGCGGACGGGCGGCCGCGGAGGGCCTGGAGCGGGGGGATTGGCAGCCGGAAGCGGAGCGAGGTGCGGCTCGCCCGGTCCATCTGGAGCGGCCCAACATCTTCGCAATCTACGAAGAGAACATCGGTGCGCTGACGCCGGTGATGGCGGACATCTTGCGGGATGCCGAGCAGGCTTACCCGGCCGCATGGATCGAGGAAGCGATGCACCTGGCCGTGGAAAGCAACGCGCGATCGTGGCGCTATATCGCCGCAATCCTCGAGCGGTGGAAGACCGAGGGGCGCGGCGGCCAGGAGCCCGGAGCGGAAAAAGGCGGGCGACGCTATGTCGAAGGCGAACTCAAAGATTTCATCGAGCACTGAGCCCCAGACGGAACCTGGTCCTTCGGGACCCATAGGCCCGCGGCCCGGACGCGGCCGCCCCGATTGCCCGGTGTGCGGCGGCCTCGGCTACGTGCGCCGAGACCTGGCGGTCGACCATCCGGACTTCGGCCGCGTGACGCCCTGCACCTGCGTTGCGGAAATGGACCGGGGGCGGCAAACCGAGCGCCTGCAACGGCTGAGCCGGCTCGATCGACTGCGCCACTACTCCTTCCAGAGTTTCCAGCCCCACGGCCGAATCGGCCTGGGCGCGACGCAGCAGGCATCTTTGGAGCAGGCGTTCAACCAGGCGCGTGCCTTCGCTGCCGCTCAGAACGGCTGGTTGGTCATTTCCGGGGGTTACGGATGCGGAAAGACCCATCTGGCGGCGGCCATTGCCAACCAGGCGGTCGATAGCGGCGTGCCTACGCTCTACCTCACCGTGCCGGATCTGTTGGATTGGCTGCGCGCGACATACGATGATGAGTCATCGACCTTCGAGGCACGCTTCGAAGAGATTCGCACCGTGCGGTTACTCGTGCTGGACGACTTCGGTTCGCACAGCGCGACGCCCTGGGCGCAGGAAAAGGTGTTCCAAATCATCAATCATCGTTATGTGAGCCGCCTGCCCACGGTCATCACGACCAATGTCGACCTCGACGAAATGGATGGACGCATCCGCTCGCGGCTGGCCGACCCCGAACTCGTCACGCGGGTGCACATTCGTGCGCCCGACTATCGTCAACCCACCCTGGATACATCCCAGTCGGACCTCTCGACCCTCGCGCATCACGCGCGTCAAACGTTTGGCATGTTCTCCCTGCGTGAGGAGGGCGGGTTGACCGCCGAAGAGGTGCGCAACCTCAAGGGTGCGCTGGAGACGGCGCACCATTTTGCCGAGGATCCGCGCGGGTGGCTGGTGCTGCTCGGAGCCTACGCCTCGGGCAAGACACACCTGGCGGCAGCCATTGCCAACTACCGCAACAGCGCCGGGCATGAGGTGCTGTTCGTGGAGGTGCCCGATTTGCTAGACCATCTGCGCGCGACGTTCAGCCCCTCCAGCAACGCGCGCTACGATCGGCGTTTCGACGAGATTCGCTCGGCGCAACTGTTGGTGCTCGACGATTTGGGCACGCAAAACATGACTCCCTGGGTGCGCGAGAAGCTGTACCAACTCTTCAACTATCGGTACAACGCGGAATTGCCGACCGTGATTACGACATCCGATGAGTTGGAAGCGATCGATGCGCGCATCCAGACGCGAATGCTCGACACCCGTCTGTGCCGCGTGTACGCGATCACAGCGCCGGCGTTCGTGGGAGGCAAGCGGCCACCGCGGGCGCATGCGGCCGCAGAGAAGCGGCGCCCATCGCGCTCGCGCTGAGAAAACCAACAGAGCGGCCGATTTCGGCCGCTCTGTTTCTTTCCCCGATTGCGCATAGGGTCAGCTCACGGGATGAT
Source organism: Anaerolineales bacterium (assembly GCA_035288225.1). GTDB lineage: Bacteria > Chloroflexota > Anaerolineae > Anaerolineales > RBG-16-64-43 > RBG-16-64-43. The sequence goes on from DATEAT010000129.1 coordinate 68,296, forward strand.
CTCCTAGATTGCTGCTTCGAGCACGCGGGAATGACGAAGGAGTGTTTGGAGGCTGCAGAGTAAGGACCGTCGCTCCACTTCCCCCACCCCTGACCTCTCCCCCGGCAACCTGGGGCGTCACCGCGAAGTCGTCAAGCCGGGGGAGGGGAGAGGTCTTAAAGGAGGCGGGGGGCCGAAGGCCCCCCGCCTCCTTGGGATTCTCCACCCCATCTCCGCCACGGTCCGTTTTGTCGAAAAAGGTTGTGAGGCGGAGAGGGGACAGGGGGTGAGGCGGGGGATGGTTGTCCCGCAAGTTCTCGGTCCACGCGGGAATGAGGAACAAGAGTCAAGAACTCATCGTCCCCGCGTGCACAAGGTGGGGACCCAGGAAGACGGGCGCACGCGATTCACGCGTCGTTTACGGACGGGCTGCCTGGATTCCCGCTACGAGCACGCGGGAATGACGAACGAGAACTCACAGCTCGTCGTCCCTGCGTGCACAAGGCGGGGACCCGGGAGGATAGGCGCACGCGATTCACGCGTCGTTTACGGACGGGCTGCCTGGATTCCCGCTACGAGCACGCGGGAATGGCGATCTAAACACAAGACCACGCGGGAATGACGGTCACGATCACGAGGCGCGCGAAGAAGAGGGAAATCCACGGCAGCGTCCATCGTGCGCGGTAACCGAGCGCATGCCGCACACTCGCGGGCAATCGTAAGGCGTGCTATGCCCTCTACAGATTATTTTGATCCGTGTGCAGCTAGGCGCCGTACTTCGCCAAACGGTTGGCATGTGCCATCATCAGCGTCATGATCTCGCTGGCGGCAAATGTCCCCAGGCCGCCGCGCATGCAGGCGCGCTCGCCGAAGGTCGTTTCTTCATCCGCGCGAACTGTGGCCGGCGCCCACAGCAGCACCGGGCACGGATGGAACGAGTGGGTCTTCATCACCGCCGGGGTCGAGTGATCGCCGGTGACCACCAGCACATCCGGGGCGAGTTGCAGCAACGCCGGCAGCGCCTGATCTACCGCCTCGATCGCTTTCGCCTTGGCCTCGAAGTTGCCGTCTTCGCCGCGCGAGTCCGTCGGCTTGATGTGAACGAAGAAGTAGTCGTAGTCTTTCCAGGCGCGGGCCACCGCAGCGAACTCGTCGCCCGGGGTGTCTCCCTCGAAGCTGATCGTCGTCATGCCCACCAGCTTGGCCACGCCGCGGTACATCGGATACACCGCGACGCAGGCCGGGCGCACTTTGAAGATGTCGCCGAACTTCGGCAGGCGCGGGTCGCCTGAGAATCCGCGCAGAGTGATCATGTTGGCCGGCCGGTCGTCCGCGAGCAGCTTGTGCGCCTGCGCGATCCACTGATTGAACAACTCCGCCGTGCGCGCCGCCTGCGCCACCAGCGCGCGCACCGGCAGCGGTGCCGCGCCGGTGCGCTGCGGGTCAGTCTCCGAAAGCTCCGCCGAGAGGCCTTCGCCGCGAAAGACGACGACGAAGCGATGCTCCTTGACGGGGCGCACTTCGGTCGTCACGCCGGGCAAGCGGATCGTGGCCAGCTTCTCGACCAGCGGGCGGGCCGTCTCGGTGGCGATGCGCCCGGCGCGCCGGTCGCTGATCAGGCCGGCCGGATCCACGGTGCAAAAGTTACCGCGTGCCGCAACGTCCTTTTCGCCCACCTCGACGCCGATGCCGAAAGCCTCCAGCACGCCGCGCCCGATATCGAAGCGCAACGGATCGTATCCAAAGAGGCTGAGGTGCCCCGGTCCCGAACCGGGGGTGATGCCGTAGCCCACGGGCAAGGATTGGCCAAGGGTGCCTTCGCGCGCCAGACGATTGAGATTGGGCCGCGCGGCGGACTCCAGTTCGGTCGGGCCGCCCGGGGTCTGCGGCAACCCTCCCAGCCCATCCAGCACCAGAAGGACCATCTTGGTCTTTGCGTCTTGCGCCAGATCCTGCATCAAGCGAAAGTCGGCCACTGCGTTGTGCCTCCTGCACGAAAGAGGAATTAATCCTAGAGATGTGTCACGTCGAGATGGTCGAGAGGGTCTGCGCTCTCGAATGCCATTGCGGTCGGCATTCCCATCTCTTGCGAATTATACAGCGGCCCACATCGCCGAGCCTCTCATCTCCACCAAAAGTCTCCGGTTTGCCCCCTGACTCATTGACGACGTGTGCCTTTCCTGTTAACATCCAACGGGTATGTAAGCATGAATGATGTCGCAAGTTCACTCTGGCGGCGCGCCCGAAGCGCGCTGCGGGCGTTGCGAGCCTGGCTCGCGCCCGGTATCGGTGTCAAGCGCTGGATCCTGGTCCTCGTCCTGGGAACACTGCTTGTCGGGTTAGGACTCTCCGTCTTCCTGATCGAGCTCAATCGTTCGAATCCCAACTCGCTCTTGCTCTACTGGCTGACGCTGCGCTTCATCGACCGTTCGATTCGCGCGGTGGTGCTGATCGTGGGCGGCGGAGCGGCGGTCGGTTTGTCGGTCCTCGCCCTGAGCCGTGCGCTGCTGGCGCCGTTCCAGGTGGCGGGGCGCCCGGCAGCAGAGGCCATGGCGGCCTTTCGCCGGCGCGAGCGAGGTCCACGCATCGCGGCGGTCGGCGGCGGCACCGGGCTTTCCACGTTGTTACGCGGGCTCAAGCACCACTCCGCCAATATCACCGCGATCGTGACGGTGGCCGACGACGGAGGGTCATCTGGCCGCTTGCGTCGCTCGCTGGGCATTCCGCCCCCGGGCGACCTTCGCAACTGCCTGGCGGCGCTCTCCGACGACGAATCGTTGCTCACCCAGCTCTTTCAGTACCGCTTCGCCGAAGGGGGAGGCCTCGACGGGCACTCCTTCGGCAACCTGTTTGTGAGCGCGCTGGCCGGCGTGACCGGCAACTTCGAGAAGGGGTTGCTCGAAGCCGGGCGGGTGCTTTCGATCCGCGGCCAGGTGATGCCTTCCACGTTGCGCAATGTGACCCTGGTAGGTGAACTGGTCGATGCGGCCACAAGCGGGCTGAAGCGCGTCGAGGGCGAGAGCGAGATCGTGGCGATGCCAGGCGCCATATGGCGTGTGGCCCTCAATCCGGAGGATGTTCCCGCCTACCCGGGCGCGGTGCAGGCCATCCTGGGTGCCGATTTGGTGGTCGTCGGCCCAGGCAGCTTGTTCACCAGTGTCATACCGAACTTGCTCATCCGCGAGATTCGCGAGGCCTTGCGTGTCACTACCGCGCTGCGCATCTATGTGTGCAACTTGGCAACGCAGCCCGGGGAGACCGATGGCTTCAGTGTCGGCGACCATCTCATGGCCCTCGAACGTCATATCGGGCCCAGCCCCTTCGATATGATTCTGGTAAACTCGAACACATCATTCCCGCTTCCTGAGGGCGTCGCCTGGGTGAGCGGAACGACTTCAGAAGCACGCGGTCAGGTGCGGGCGTTGGATTTGGCGGATGCACGTCTGCCCGGGCATCACCACCCTGAGAAGCTTTCGGCGGCGCTGCTGGCGGTCTTGAGTTCCCGCCGCGCGCCGCTGCGCATGTGACGAGTCAAAATTCCTTCCATTTAGGAGGTTCGACATGGCAATCCGAGTAGCAATCAACGGTTTCGGCCGCGTGGGCCGACAGGTGCTCAAGGCAATGATCGAGCGCTACCCGCGTGAGCTGGAAGTGGTGGCGCTGAACGACCTGTTCGACGCCAAGACCAATGCCCATCTGTTCAAGTACGACTCGAACTATGGCATCTACGGCGGTTCGGTTGAGGTCAAAGATGGCGACCTGGTCGTAGACGGCAAGAAGATCAAGGTCTTCATCGAGAAGGATCCTGCCAAGCTGCCCTGGAAAGACCTGGGCGTGTCGCTGGTCATCGAATCCTCGGGCGTCTTCACCGACGCGCTGCCCGACACGGCCAAGGGCAAGGCCGGCGCCAACGTTCACATGCTGAGCGGCGGGGCGAAGAAGGTCATCATCACCGCCCCGGCCAAGAACGAGGACCTGACCGTGGTGCTGGGCGTGAACGGCGAGATGTACGATCCCGCCAAGCATCACATCGTGTCGAATGCCTCGTGCACCACCAACTGTCTGGCGCCCGCGGCCAAGGTGGTCCACGACCTGGTGAAGATTCGCCGAGGCCTGATGACCACGGTCCACGCCTACACCAACGACCAACGCATCCTCGATCTGGCGCACAAGGACCTGCGCCGCGCGCGCGCGGCCGGGCTCAACATCATCCCCACCACCACCGGCGCCGCCAAGGCGCTGGCCAAGGTCATCCCCGATCTGAAGGGCAAGTTCGACGGCTTCTCGCTGCGCGTCCCGACCGCGACTGTTTCGGTGGTGGACTTCGTGGCGGAGGTCGAGAAGGAAACGTCGGTGGAGGCGCTCAATGCGGCCTTCCTGGCGGCGGCCGAAGGCCCGATGAAGGGCTACCTCGGCCTCACCATGGAGCCGCTGGTGTCGATCGACTTCAAGGGCGATGCGCGCTCCTCGATCGTGGATGGCCTTTCGACGATGGTCCTGGGCGGAACGATGGTCAAGGTCATTGCCTGGTACGACAACGAGTGGGCCTACTCGTGCCGCACGGCGGATCTCGCGGCGATCATGGCCAAGAAGCTCTAAGCGCGAGGCGGCCATGAACAAGAAGACCGTTCGCGACGTTGAAGTATCCGGCTGGCACGTCCTGGTGCGGGTCGATTTCAATGTCCCCATCAAGGGCGGCAAAGTCACCGACGACACACGCATCCGCGCTGCGCTGCCCACGCTGAACTATCTCATCGAGAAGGGTGCGATGGTCATCCTGTGCTCGCACCTCGGCCGGCCCAAGGGTGTGGACCCGGCCTTCAGCCTGGCGCCCGTGGCCGCGCATCTGGCTACGCTGATCGGCAAACCGGTCGCGTTCGCCAGCGACTGCGTGGGCCCGGCGGCCGAAGAAGGCGTGGCCGCACTCAAGCCGGGCGAAGTGGTGCTGCTCGAGAACACGCGCTTCCACCCGGAGGAGGAGAAGAACGACCCAGCCTTCTCCCAGCGCTTGGCCATCCTGGGCAAGCTGTTCGTCAACGATGCCTTCGGCTCGGCCCACCGCGCGCACGCCTCCACCGAGGGCGTGGCGCGCTACCTTCCGGCGGTGTCTGGCTTCCTGATGGAAAAGGAAATCGAATACCTCGACAAGGCAGCTAACGCGCCCGAACATCCCTACGTGGTGATCCTGGGCGGGGCCAAGATCAGCGACAAGATCGGCGTCATCGAAAACCTGCTCGCCAAGTGCGATAAGATGCTCATCGGCGGCGGCATGGCCAACACATTCCTGGCGGCCAAGGGCATCGCCATGGGCGATTCGCTCGTGGAAGCGGGCAGCGTAGAGGCCGCCAAGAAGATCCTGGCCGGCGCCGGCAGCAAGATCATGTTGCCCGAAGACCTGGTCATCGCCGATAAGGCCGAGGCCGGGGCGCAGGTGAAAGAGATGGCCGCAGGCACCGTGCCGGCCGGATGGCGCGCGCTGGATATCGGGCCGAAGACAGCCAAGCGTTACGCCGACGCGCTGCGCGGCGCCAAGCTCATCGTGTGGAACGGCCCGATGGGCATGTTCGAAGTGCCGCCGTTCGATCAGGGGACCACTCTGCTGGCGCAGGCGGTGGCCGCCTCGGGCGCCACCTCCATCGTCGGCGGAGGCGACTCGGTCGCGGCGATCAACCGCGCCGGCCTGGCGGACAAGATCACACATATCTCCACCGGCGGCGGAGCCTCGCTCGAGTTCCTCGAAGGGAAGAAACTTCCCGGCGTGGTTATCTTGCAGGACCGTTAGGTTCGCCGAGGTCCAGAGGGCGCCCGTCAACGGGCGCCCTCTTTTGTATCCAACGGGAGGGTGCATGCCTTTCGCAGCGGGAGAGACGGTCGGCCCGTACCGCGTCATCGAACAGCTTGGCCAAGGGGGCATGGCCACGGTCTACAAGGCCTACCACCCGGCCCTCGACCGTTACGTGGCGCTCAAAGTGCTGCATCCGGCCTTCCGTGAGGATGCCAGCTTCCTCATGCGCTTCCAGCGCGAAGCCAAAGTCATCGCCAAGCTCGAGCATCCGCATATCGTCCCCATCTACGACTATGCCGAGCACATGGGGCAGCCGTACCTGGTGATGAAGTTCATCGAAGGCGAGACCCTCAAGGCGCGCCTGGCGCGCGGGCCGCTTGCCCCGGATGAGGCGCTGCACATCCTGCAGGCCGTGGGCGCGGCGCTCGCGCATGCTCATCGCCAGGGAATCCTGCACCGCGACATCAAGCCCTCCAACATCCTGCTCACCCCGAACGGCGAGGTCTACCTGGCGGATTTTGGCCTGGCGCGCATCGCCGAACTCGGCGCCACGACGCTCTCGGCCGACATGCTGCTCGGCACGCCGCATTACATTTCGCCCGAGCAGGGCCAGGGCCGCCGCGACCTGGACGCCGGCACCGACATCTATTCGCTGGGCGTGGTGCTTTACGAGATCGTCGTTGGGCGCGTGCCCTTCACCGCCGACACGCCGTTCTCCATCGTGCACGATCACATCTTCAAGCCGCTGCCGCTGCCGCGAACCGTCAACCCGCGCGTGCCGGAACCCGTCGAACGCGTGTTGCTGCGTGCGCTGGCCAAGGAACGGGCCGACCGCTACGCGGATGTCGACTCGCTGGTGAGCGCGTTCGTCGAGTCGCTGCGCGGCGGCGGATCAACTGCTGCGAAAGTTGCGGCCGCAACTACGGTCAAGGGCAAGCCGGCCGCGCCGCCCGCAGCTCCGCCTCCGGCGGCCGCGGGTGCAGTGGCAGGGAAACCCGCCGCGCGCAAGACACCCTGGTGGGTATGGCTGCTGGCCGCAGCCGGACTGTGCCTGTGCCTGGGTGTCGCTGCCTTGCTGCTTACCACCAACAAGGAAGGGGATGCCACACCCACGGCAACAGCGGTGCCGGCGGCGATTGTCCCGGGAGAGGTCGCACCCAAGCCCTCCGAAGATGCCAGCCCGGCGCGCGAGGCTGCAAAGTTTTTCGAGGAAGGGCTGCGCCTCTTGGATGCCGGTGATGGCGCCGGCGGCGCGGCTGCCTTCGACAAAGCGCGGGCCCTTGCGTCCGACAAGGCACCCTTCTACTTGCGACTGGCTGCAGAAAAACTGGAGGCGCGCCAGGAGTGGGTGCAGGCGCTGCTCTTCTATGTGCAGGCATTACGAAACGATCCCCAAAATAAAGATGTGCGCCTGCAGATGCAGCAGGCGATGTACCGCTCGAGTGGGTTGGCCGATGGCGGTGGGCCGTTGCAGGAGGTCCTCAAGATCGCGCCCGAGTGGGCCGTGGGGCTTTCCGCCTGGGGGCGATGGGAGCTCCTCAACGGGCAGCGCGATTCCGGAGCGAAGGATCTGGAGAAGGCGCAGTCGCTGCCGCAGGAACCCGATGCGCCCCTGGTGCGCACGATGTGGGCCGAGTACCTCGACCTGAGCGGGCGCACGACCGATGCCAGATCCATCTTGCGTGAGGTGCTGCAAGATCCGCGCACCCCGCGCTGGCTGAACGCCGAGATCAATCGCAACCTGGCCTCCTAGCCGCAGGCTGCCAAGCGGGCCTGCCCAGGCGTGCCTGACGAGGTTCCCACCATGAATCGAAAACCGTTTGTTGCCGGCAATTGGAAAATGAACATGACCGCCGCCGAGGCGGCCGCCTTTGTGCGCCAGAGCATCCCGGGGCTAGTGGCCATCCCCGGCGTCGAGCAGGTGCTCTGCCCGCCGGCGACGGCGCTCGCAACGGTTGCTCCGTGGCTCAAGGGATCCGGCATCGGCCTGGGCGCGCAGAACATGCACTGGGAGGGGAAGGGGGCGTTCACCGGGGAACTTGCGCCAAATATGGTCAAGGAGTGGGCGGGCTACGTCATCATCGGCCACTCAGAGCGGCGAGCTCTTTTCGGAGAGACGGATGACGGTGTCGCGCGCAAGGTGCACGCCGCGCTGGCCCACGGTTTGGTCCCGATCGTGTGCGTCGGCGAGTCGCTCGTTGAGAACGAGGCCGGCCAAACTTCAGCCGTCGTCTCGCGCCAGTTGCGCGGCGGGCTGGCCGGGCTCACCGCGGAGCAGGCAGGCGTGGTCGTCATCGCCTACGAACCGGTGTGGGCCATCGGCACCGGGCGTGCAGCCACGGCGGAGGGCGCCAACGAGGTTGTCGCGGCGACCATCCGCCCCGTGATGCGCGAGATGTTCGGTGCGGCGGTGGCTGAGGGTGTGCGCGTCTTATACGGCGGAAGCGTCACCGGCAAGAACGCCGCCGAATTCTTCGCCCAGCCGGATATCGACGGCGCGCTCGTCGGCGGGGCCAGCCTCAAACCCGAGTTCGTCGAGATCGTTCGCGCCGCGCAGGCGCGCGCCGCCTGACCATCTCATGGAGGGCGCCCTCGCCGCTGCGCTCTGGCTGATACTTTCCGCGTTGTTGCTCGTCCTCGTTCAGCGCCTTGTCCAACAGATCATGCAGCAAGCGCTCTTCTTGCTCACGGGCCGGGTGGAGTGGGCGCTGTTCTTGTTTGCGCTTCTGCTCCTGCCGGGTGTGATCCTCCACGAGGGAAGCCACTGGCTCACGGCCAAGCTGTTGCGCATGCGCACCGGGCGAATCTCGTTGTGGCCCAAGCTGCAGCGCGATGGCACCCTGCGCCTGGGCTACGTGGAGACCGAGCGCGCGGACTTCCTGCGCAGCTCGCTGGTGGGGGTTGCGCCTCTGGTCGTGGCCATTGTTGCACTGCTTGTACTCGGGCAGCGCATCCTGCACATCGATGCAGTCGGCCTGGCGATCGCCGGCGGTGAGTTCGACATCGCCTGGCAATTGGCGGTGCAGATCCTCGGCCTTCCGCTGGCCGGTTTGTGGATCTACCTGATCTTCGCGGTGAGCAACACGATGTTCCCCTCGGCCTCCGACCGGCGCTCATGGCCGTGGGTCGGGTTGGTGCTCGGCGTGCTGCTTGGAATCACGCTGGTGACCGGTGTGGGCAATTGGGTGGTCGATGCAGCCGGCCAACCGGCGCTGCGCATCGCGCAAACCGTCGCGCTCGCTTTCTCGATGACGATCGTGGTAGACGCCGCGCTGCTCCCCGGCCTGGCGCTGCTCAACGGACTGCTGCGAAGAGTGCGGGGTGGGTTGATGTAAGTCCTCGCGCTGAAGTCCCGCCAGGACCACGCGGGAATGACGATCCTCTAGTTCGTCGTCCCCGCATGCTTGAGACGGGGACCCAGTGCTCGGTGATCGTGATCTGCGCGACGCTTCTTCATCAACAAGGCAGGATGTCAACTCACCTGCAGCATCTTCTGTATTCCCGCTGCGACCACGCGGGAATGACGAACGCTTCAGCAAGGCTCGTCGTCCCCGCGTGTTTGAGGTGGGGACCCAGTGGTCGGTGATTGTGATCTGCACGCCGCTTCAACGCCAATTGCGCAGAAGGTCCGCTTACAAGGATGCCCTCCTGGATTCCCGCTCCGACCACGCGGGGATGACGATCAATTGAGAATGTGTTGCTTCGGGACTAAGCAGGCGGTTCGACTGCCTCAGCCGCGTTCGGCCCGGCGCGCGCCGGCGAAGACCATGCCATGCGAACGAATCCGGCCACGGCCAATAGCCCAATCGTAAGCCCACCGTACCAGATGGCCACCGGCGCCAGGTTGTCGTTGAGCAGGCCGCCGATCACCGGCCCCAGCCCAATGCCCAGGCTGTTCGTTAGGTTGTAGATGGACATGTAACGCCCGCGCATCTCGGGCGGCGCCAGGTCGGCGGTGAACGTGGTTGAGGTGGGCACCACGATCAACTCACCGATGGTGGCGATGACCATGCTGATCAGGAAGGCGGCCCAGCCCGCGCCCCAGCCGACGCTGCCCACACCCACGGCGAAGAAGAGCGTCCCAGCCGCGAGAACCCACAGCGTGTTGTAGCGCCGTGTCAGGCTGGTCACTCCGTATTGGAGTAGAACGACCATCACCGCGTTCGTGGCCGGGATGAACCCGTACATGTTTTCGGGCACCCCGAAGTTGTCCTTGGCATACACCGGCAACAGCATCCACATCATCGCGTAGCACATGCCCGCAAGAGTATAGGTGATGGCAAAGCCCATGAAGCGCCGGTCGCGCAGCACGTGCTCGTAGCCGGCAAACCTCTCGTTCGGCCGGGTGTCCTTCGTTTCTGCCGTTCTGAGAGCCGCGCGGAAGGGCGCCGTTTCGGCGACAGTTGCCAGCAGTAAGAGGGCGAACAGCCCTTGCGCTGCAGACGCTCCACGGAAGGCCCATGAGTACGAGATCGCAGCCACGAAACCGCCGATGGTTGGTCCGATGGCCACACCCAGGTTTTGGCTCATACGCAGCAGGGCATACGCGCTGGGGCGGTTTGGGGAGGGGATGAGATCGGCCGCCATGGCATCCACCCCAACGCGGTAGAGCGGCGCAAAAGCTCCGTTGACCGCCATGAGCGCCACCCAAACCGGCAGCGAATTCGCCAGACTCAGCCCGAGCATCGTCAGGCTGGTTACCGCGAGGCTGGCGACCATCGCACCCTTGCGCCCCACGCGGTCGACGACCGCGCCGGCGATGAACGAACTCACCAGCCCGATCATCGAGTTCATCGTCAGGACGAGCGCCACCGAGGTGAGCGGCAGGTCGAAGCGCTCCTTCATATAGATCGTGAGGAAGGGCCAGATCATGGAGGATCCGGAGGCATTAAGCAGCATGCCCCAAAAGAGGATCCAGAACTGGCGCGGGTACGTTGCACTCAGCCGGCGCAAGCGAGTGAGCACGAAGACCTCGTCACACGAGATGGAATTGGGGGTAACGCATACGCGGGATAGTACGCTGGATGAGCATCGAACCGCCACGCGCAATTGAGCGATTGTATCTTAGGTTGGGTCGGTACTTGCGCGTACGATGCTTCCCGCTAGCCCGGCCAGGATGACAAGTAACAGAAATGCGCCTGGGATTACTGACGCCACATCCACCCATTGCGTTGAGGCGAAGACACCCTCGGGAAATGTGGGGGGAGAGAGTGTTATCAGTCTCGAGAAGTCGACAATGACGACGCGCCACTTCGGGTCCGTGGGGGTCGGCAAGAGGGTGTACTTGGCGCTCGCTGACAATATCGCCAACTCAAGCAGATTGAGCATGAAGCCCAGCAGACTGCGACGATTCGAGTGCAGCGCGCCTCGATGGACGAAGACCCAGCCGACGGCGAAGAGGAAGATGTCTAGCGTTCGGTATAGGACCCAAAGTTGCAGCAACAAGAGAACTGGAAGCCACCACGAGATTGTCAAGGGTCTCGCTATCAACAGCATGCAAACGTCAAGCAAGACCAGCAGCGGAATAAGAGTCTCGGTGGTCCACGGGTGGTCACGCCGGCTCTTCCTCTCAATGCCGCGGTTGACTATTGAGACTACGCTCCAGCTGGCCCTCAACGTTTCGATCGACCTCAATAGTCCAAGCCATATTCCATCGCGTGGCTGCCGAGCATCAAGTCTTTGAATCGTCTCTTTGGTAAGGCACATTCTCTCCCCCTTTCAATGAGTTTGGACGGACACGAGGTTTCGGCATCGTCGATGCGCAAGGCACATGACTTGTGGGAATTTGCCTAGCCAGGACTTGGAGGTCTGATATCACCAACGGATGGTCTTGCCAGCCACCATACAGGACCGACGCAAAAACCTGGAGCAGCGAATCGAAAGCAATGACGTACTCGGGGTCTTGATTTGGCTTTCTGCGTGCCTCTTCTTCCACTCCCTCAGCTCCAACACCCGCATCCCTACCAGCGCGATCAGGCGACCCGCCGTCGCACCGGCCATGTTGATCACGGCGGAGGAAGCCCCGCCGGTTTGGTTGGGACCTGCCTGGAAAAATGGAGATAGATCGCCTGGAGCGACGGGGGGACAAGCTCGAGCCAAATCCTGTACTCGTTGATGAGACCAAAAAGCATGTTGCCAGCGATGAAAAGGAGGGCGATGACCTTCCACCCGAGGATTCGCCTATCGGAAATAGGAAGCAGCAGCAGGGCCGCTAGCAATCCAGAATTGATGAAGAGCGGGTACCCTGCTCTCAATTCGGTGATGAGTCGCAGATTCGTGATGAGACGCAGTTCAGTGTGGGCATCTGCCAGGGTCATTGTAATAAGAGGGGACGGGCTCCCCGTGACGACGTCGACGATACCCTTTGCGGCCAGTCCCGCAAGCATTGACAGTGCGCATAAGGCAATCCTTCGTCGCCAGGGGATTTCGCCCCAGAAAAGAAAGGCTATCGGAATGAGAAGCGCCGTCTCCTTGAATAGCGTCGCGATCGGAACGAGGAACGCGAGTAGATACGGGCGGTTGGACTTCAGAAGGACGACGGAGACCGCGAACCAGAAGAGGGCCGGGAGATCCCAGGGGTAGATGCGAATCGATCCCAGGCCCGGAGTGTACGCAAACGACACCGCGCAGAATGTGCCGAGAATGAATAGCAGGGACTCCTGCCGGAGGAATGCGATGTAGATCAAGAAGACAAGCATGATCCAGCCGGCAGTCCATTTGGCCGTGATGCTGCCCATAGCAGCGTCACGATCCGCCGGAGCGAAGCCAACTTCGACCAGATTGACAAGCCCTCCGGCAAGCAGGTTTGAGAGGAATCGGGTCCGCCACTCGGGTCTCAATTCCTGGTACTCTTCGAGACCTGCGGAAAAGGAGTGGAATGCCTTGGCATTGTCCACATTGGACAGCGCGATCTGGCGTGCTTGTTTCGCGAGAACCACAGAGAGTGACAACGCGACAATCAGGGGGACGGCATAGGCAACGACATCGTGGTATCGGAGCTTCATGGAACCTCCTGAGGGCCATCGCGTCGAGCAGGTCTCTGCGCATCCGGCCTAAATCACAATCTGCATGCGCGGTGCTGTGATGATCGGCGCCAGCCCCCGGTCCCCTTGCTATGCGAGGAGGCTGGACACATTCTCATGGGCCAACTGCTTCATCTGGGAGACGGACAGGAGACTGACAGCGGGTGCCGCGAGCCCCAGGAGTTGCGCGCCTGGGCCCCTACTTCCACTCCCTCAGCGCCAGCACGCGCATCCCTGCCAGCGCAATCAGGCTGCCCACCGTCGCGCCGGCCATGTTGATCGCCCCCAGCCGCCAAAGCGCAAAGCCGGTGAGGTTGCCCACGAAGTGACCCAGCGCGAACCCAAACCACGCCAGGACGAGGCACAGCAGCAACCGCCGATACGACCCGTGCGGCCACGCCAGATAGAAGAGCGCGCCGTAAAGGGTGGCAATCACCGCGCCGAGCGCAATTGCGGGTATGTTCATTGGTGGACCTCCACTCTGCATGTTCGGTGCGGGTTGACTGCTCGTCGGCCGCTCAGGCGGGTTCAGCCAGCGACTGCGCGATCGTCGCCTGGCCCAGGCAGCGCTCTCCCTGATAGAACACGGCCGCCTGCCCGGGCGTGATGTCGCGCAACAGCCGCTCGAATTCGACGTGGCACGCCCCATCCGCGAGCGGCGTCACGCGCGCGGCCACTGGCGCGGCCTTGTAGCGGATCTTCACCTGCGCTTCGATCGGCCCCGCCGGGGCCGGCGGGTTGATCCAATGTGCGCGCTCGGTTGCGAGCGCGCCTCGCCCAAGCTTCTCGCGCGGGCCAACGACAACGTGATTGCTTCGCTCATCGAGATCCACAACATACAGCGGCTCGGCCGCCGAGAGGCCGAGGCCCTTGCGCTGGCCAATCGTGTAAGCCGCCAGGCCCTCGTGCGTGCCCACCCGCCGGCCTTCGGTCGTGACGATTGCCCCCGGACGGAAAACGTCCGGCGCCTGGCGCTTGAGGAAAGCGCGGTAGTCGTCGCCTGCGAGGAAACACAGATCCTGGCTGTCGGGGCGATCCGCCACGGGTAACTCGAGGCGGCGTGCCATCTCGCGCACTTCCGGCTTGGTGTGGTCCCCCACTGGGAACAGGCTGTGCTGCAACGCCTCCTGATCGAGCACGCTCAGCACGTACGACTGGTCCTTCTCCCCGTCGCGCGCGGTCAGCAGCTCGAATTGCCCCTCCCGCTCGCGCGTGCGCGCGTAGTGGCCGGTGGCGAGCATCTCCGCGCCCATCGCTTGCGCGTGGCGGCGCAAATACCCCCAGCGAATCTCGCGGTTGCACACGAGACATGGATTCGGCGTTCGTCCGCGGCGGTACTCCGACACGAATGTCGAAAGGATCGCCGACGCAAACGGTTCCTGAGCGTCAATCACATGGAAGGGAATGGCAAGCTTGGCCGCCACGCGCTGCGCCAGCGCGATGCCGGCCGGCGTGCAGCAGCGGTTCTCGGCCGCGCGGCCGGGCTCGCTCCACAGGCGCAGCATGAGACCCACCACGCGGTAGCCGCGTTCGACGAGCAACGCCGCGGCCACCGACGAATCGACCCCGCCGCTCATGGCCATGGCCACCAGCGGCCGGTCGCTCATCGCGGATCCGTGGCGCGCAGTTTGGCGCACACGCCGGGCAGCACCTGCAAGAGGCGATCGATCTCGGCCTGGGTGGTCTGGCGGCCGAGCGTGACCCGCAGCGAACCGTAGACCCAATCCGGCGGGAGGCCGAGCGCGAGCAGTACTTCGGAGGGTTTGGGGTCCCCGGTCTTGCAGGCCGACCCGGAGGAACAGGCAATGCCGGCCAAGTCGAGGTGTGCCAGCAAATGGTTGCCTTTGATTCCGCGCAGGGCAAAACTGGCGTGGTTGGGCAGTCGCTCGAGCGTATGCCCGGTGAGGCGCACCTCGGGTACGAGATCGTCGATGCCGCCGATGAGCCGCTCGCGGAGCGTGCGATAGCGCGCGTTGTGGCTCTCCCGGTCGCGTACAGTGATCTCGAGCGCGCGTGCCATGCCCACCAGGTAGGGGACGTTGTGCGTGCCGGCGCGCAGGCCGTGCTCCTGCCCGCCGCCGGTTTGAAGGGGCGTGAGCGGCGTTCCCTTTCGAACGTAGAGTGCGCCGACGCCCTTCGGCCCGTAGAATTTGTGCGCACCCAGCGAGAGCAGATCCACCTGCAGCGCCTCGACCTCGATCGGCAATTGACTGGCGGCCTGCACCGCATCGCTGTGGAAGAGGACGCCGCGCTCGCGGCACAGGCGGCCGATGGCGGCGATCGGTTCGATCGTACCGATTTCATTGCTGGCGTACATCACCGAGACGAGCGCGGTGGTCGGGCGCAGGCGGCGGGTCACGTCATCCGGGTCCACATGCCCCAAGGCGTCCACCGGCAGAAGCTCGAGGGTGAATCCGAAATCCGCGGCGAGGGCGCGGGCCGTGGCCAGCACGGCCGGGTGCTCGATGGGGCTCACGAGCAAATGGTCGGCCCCCCGGCGCGCACGCGCTGCCAGCGCGGCTCCGCGCACGGCCAGGTTATCGCTTTCCGAGCCGCCGCTGGTGAAGACAACCTCTTCCGGCCGGCAGCCGAGCGCGCGCGCGACCTTCTCGCGCGAGTCCTCGACGGCCGCTTCGGCACGCTGGCCCCAGCCATGTTGCGATGAGGGATTGCCGAAGGCCTCACTGAAGTACGGCTGCATAGCCTCGGCCACGCGCGGGTCGAGCGGTGTGGTCGCAGCATGATCCAGATAGATCCGCGGAGCCTCGTGTTCGGTCACGACGCGATTGTACCGTCTGCCTCGGGCCCGGTCAACGGAATCGGCAACGCCCGCGAGAAAGCGCGATTCGTCGGAAGGGGGGGGTATAATGCACCTCCGGCGTCCTGCGGGGCAGCTCTTCAGGATGCCGCGCATATCACTCGACATCCTTCTCTATGGATGGGGCCAACTGATGGACACGACCATTGAACAGATCATTGCACACGAGATTCTCGATTCGCGCGGTAACCCGACGGTGGAAGTGGAGGTGACGCTGGCGGACGGCTCGTGGGGGCGGGCAGCTGTGCCCTCTGGCGCATCCACCGGTACGCGCGAAGCGCTCGAGCTGCGCGATAAGGACCCCGGCCGCTATGGCGGTAAGGGCGTGCTCAAGGCCGTGGGCAATGTGAACGACGTCATCGCGGACCACCTGGTGGGTTGGGATGCGATTGACCAGCGGGCGCTCGACCGGGCACTCATCGACCTGGATGGCACGCCGGCTAAATCGAAGCTGGGCGCGAACGCCATCCTGGGAGTGAGTCTCGCGGCGGCCAAGGCTTCGGCCTCCTCGCTGCATCTGCCGCTTTACCGCTACATCGGCGGTGTTTTCGCCCACGTGCTGCCGGTGCCGATGCTCAACATCCTCAACGGCGGCGCACACACAGGCTGGCAATCCACCGACATACAGGAATTCATGATCATGCCCTTGGGCGCTGCCTCTTTTGCCGAGGCGCTGCGCTGGGGATCGGAGATCTATCACGCGCTGCGAGTCGTGCTGCGCGAGAAGAAGTTCACCGCGCTGGTGGGCGATGAGGGCGGGTTCGCCCCCGCGCTTGAGTCGAACGCCCAGGCGGTGGAGGTCATCCTCGAAGCCATCGCCAAGGCGGGCTACAAGGTGGGAGAGCAGGTTGCAATCGCCCTTGACCCAGCGGCGTCCGAACTCTTCGACCCCAAGACCCGTACCTACAACCTGCGCCGCGAGAACCGCAAACTCTCGCCGGCGGAGATGGTCGCGTTCTGGGAAGATTGGCTGAAGCGCTACCCGATCGTCAGCATCGAGGATGGCCTGGCCGAAGATGATTGGGACGGCTGGAAGATGCTTACCCAGAAGGTCGGCAGCCGCACCCAGATCGTCGGCGACGACATCTTCGTCACCAATCCGGAACTTGTACGGCGCGGCATTGCCGAGCACGCGGCCAATGCGCTGCTGGTCAAGCTCAACCAGATCGGCACGCTGAGCGAGACGATTGAGGCGGTGGAGATGTGCCATCGGGCCAACTGGCGCGCGGTCACCTCGCACCGCTCGGGCGAGACCGAAGACAGCACCATCGCCGATCTGAGCGTGGCCCTCAACATGGGGCAGATCAAGACTGGCGCGCCCGCGCGCTCAGATCGCGTGGCAAAGTACAACCAACTCCTGCGCATCGAGCGCGAGTTGGGCGACGAAGCCACCTACGCCGGGCACGCCGCGCTGCGCAACGGTGGTATCGGATAAGGATCGCAGCCCGCAGAATCAGCGACTGACGTTGCAGGGAGGGGGCTCCTGCAACGTCAGTTTTGACAGTACCGCCGGGTGCGCGGCGGCTAAATCTGCGGTGTAGCGCAGTAGGGGCAGACTTTCCAGGTCAGGTCGAGCGGCTTGGTGCACTTGCTGCATGGCTTACGCAGGCGCGTGGCGCATGAGGGACACACCTGCCAATCGGGGCTCACGGCGCGGCTGCACCCGGGGCAGCGTGCCCGCTCCGCCAAACCCTGCAGCAACGCTTCTTCTTCGAGCGTGGCCTGATAGGCCTCGTCGAGCGTGAGCGGCGGGCGCAGCAGGAGATAGATCAACAGCCCGGGCAGATTGAGCAACACGACCACGACCACGGCCAGGATCTGGGCCCGCCGGTCGGGCGTGCGGGCGCGAATGTCGCGCACGGTCCAGAGGACCAGGCTCAACCACAGAGCCGCGATGAAGGCGCCCAAGAAGACGGTGGCGGCGTAGAGCCAAGTCTGTGTCGTGACAAGCGGAATGGGCAGCATTGTCTCTCCCGGTGAGAACTCGTGGGGGATTATAGCCCTGAAGAATTGTGGATGCCATGAGGGGCAGAGGATTGAGATGCGGATGAATCTGCGCGGTAGGGCCGGGCTGCTCGCGCTGGCGGTGCTCATCGTCGCGTCCATCGCGTTGATGGGCGCGCCCTTCGCCAGCGCTCAAGATTCGGGCGCCACCGCGACACCGGCCGGCCCCTTTATCGAGTGCTGCCTGAACTCGGATTTCGTCAACATCCGCTCGGGCCCGGCCGTGACATATGAGTCCGTCGGCGTGTTGGTCACAGGGCAAACGGCCGAAGCGCTCGGCCGGTCGACCGGAGGAGACTGGATCCAGATTCGCTATTCGCCCGTCGCCGCGGGCCTGGCTTGGGTGTATGCGCCCATCGTCCGGCTGTTCACGCTGGGCGAAGTGCTGCGCATCATCGAGCCGCCGCCCACCGCCACGCCGCGCGTCACGCCCACGATCGACCCGACCTTCGCCGCGCAGTTTTCGTCGGTCTTGCCCACGCGCCTGCCCACGTTCACCCCGGCCACGCCGCCCACGCCCGTCAGCCTGACCACCGACGGCGGCGCGGCCCCGAGCGGCTTTCCGTCGGCGCTGGTCATCATCGCCCTGGCGGGGGTGGGGCTGTTCGGCGCGCTGGCTTCGAATATCGTCGGGCGGCGCTAGCCCCGCCTGCGCATCCACCGTGTGAGGAAACCTGGAGGAAGTATGTCGATGGAAAAGGCAATTGCCCACGGCCGCGCCCACCAGACGCAGGCGGTTGAATCGCTCAAAGAGCTGGTCCGCATCCCGAGCATCTCCACCTACAGCGAACACGCCGCCGATATGCACCGCGCCGCGGATTGGATCGCTGAACGCCTGCGTGCGTTGGGCATGCGCGCCGAAATCTATCCGGCCATCAAGCACCCTGTCGTCTATGCCGAGAGTTTCGAGGCGGGCCCGAGCGCTCCCACGGTCCTGGTCTACGGTCACTACGACGTTCAGCCGGCGGAGCCGCTCGAGGAGTGGACGAGCCCGCCCTTCGAGCCGACCCAGCGCGGGGATTACCTCTTTGGGCGCGGCACATCGGATATGAAGGGCCAGCTCATCGCCCAGCTGGCCGCGGTCGAGGCCGTGCGTGCGACGGGCAAGCTGCCGGTCAACCTGAAGTACCTTCTCGAGGGAGAGGAGGAAGTGGGCTCGCCCAACATCAGAGCCTTCCTCTTGGAGCATCGCGACCTGGTGAAGTGCGACGTGGTGCTCAATGTCGACTCGATGATTCTGACTCCGGACCTGCCCTCGGTGGTTTACGGCCTGCGCGGGCTGGCCTACTTCGAAGTGCGGGTGTTTGGCCCGAAGCAGGATTTGCACTCCGGCCTGTTTGGCGGCCCAATCCACAATCCGGCTCAGGTGCTGTGCGACCTGGTCGCGGGAATGCACGATGCCGATGGACGTGTGACGCTGCCCGGCTTTTACGATTCGGTGCGCCCACTGACGGCCGATGAACGGGCCGCGCTGGCACGCGTGCCCACCACCGATGAGGATATCAAGAGACAGACCGGCGTGACCCAGTTGCGCGGTGAAGCAGGGTACACCACCGTCGAGCAGCTTGGCGCGCGGCCGACGCTCGAGGTGAACGGCCTGTTGAGCGGGTTCACCGGCGAAGGGTCGAAAACCGTTCTGCCGGCGCGCTCGATGGCCAAGATCTCCATGCGCCTGGTCCCCGATCAGACGCCGGACGCCGTGCAAGCCCAGCTCGAGGAGTACTTGCGCCGCAACGCGCCGCCCACGGTGCGCTGGGATGTGCAGAACCTGGCCGGCGCGCCGCCGGCAATCGTCCGGCGCGATACGCACGAGATGGGCGCTGCCATCCGCGCACTGAAGGCGACGTTTGGCGTGGATCCGGTGTTCGTGCGCGAGGGCGGGACGATCGCGGTGGTGGGCATCCTGCAAGAACTGACCGGACACGAATCGATTCTGATGGGCTTCGGCTTGCCCGACGACAACCTGCACAGCCCGAACGAGCGCCTGTTCCTGCCCAACTTCTACCGCGGCATCGAATCCTACATCCGGTTCCTGTATGCCCTCGTCCGCTAACGCTTCGGCCGCGCCGCGGCCGCTGCTCAACTACGGCGGGCAAGCCGTGCTCGAAGGCGTGATGATGCGCGGGGCGCGCTCGTTGGCCGTGGCCGTACGCGCGCCGGATGGGCAGATCCGCGTCCAAGTCCGGCCGTTGGGCCGCTTCTACCGGGGCTGGTGGGTGCGGGTCCCATTCGTCCGCGGCGCCTTGTTGCTGGCGGATGCGCTCGGACTCGGTTTCGAGAGCCTGGCCTACTCGGCGCAGATCCAGATGCCGGAGGAGAAGATCAGCGGCGGATCTCTCTGGCTGAGCTTCGGCATGTCGCTGGTTATCGGCGTGGGGCTGTTCATGCTTTTGCCGGCCGGCATCGGACAGTGGTTCGAGCGCGGCTTGGGGCTGAGCTCCACCTGGAGCAACGTGGCCGAGGGTTTTGTGCGTCTCGCACTGCTCATCGGTTACCTGGCGGTCATTGGACGCATGCCGGAAATCCGCAGGGTATTCGCCTATCACGGCGCGGAGCACAAGACCATCTCCGCCTTCGAGGCCGGCGCACCGCTCGACCCGCCCTCGGTGGCGAGGTTCCCCCGCTTCCACCCTCGCTGCGGCACTTCGTTTCTGGTGACGCTGGTGGCGATCACCGTGCTGCTCTTTGCACTGCTCGGCCCAATGTCGCTCGGCATGCGTCTGGCGACGCGCGTCCTCGCGCTGCCCATCCTGGTCGGCCTGGGTTACGAGTTCCTGCGCTGGACGGGCCGCCATCAGCACCTGCGCCTTGCGCGCTGGCTCTCTTTACCGGGAGTGTGGACTCAATCGCTGACCACGCGCGAGCCGGATGAGAAGATGTTGGAGGTTGCGATTGCGGCGTTCGAGGCCATGCGCGAGGCCGAGGCGCAGCCTGCCTCCTGAGGAGGGCATAGCACGCCTTACCATTGACCGCGTGCGCGAGTCGCGCGCGCCAACCCCGCGCACGAACGAGTGTGGCGCAAGAAGAGGCGGCTCCTAGAGCCGCCTCTGTTTCGTCGGTGAACGTGCTTCGATCCGCCCCAGCGATTCTTGTCTGGCTATGTCCTGACGCGCCCACCAGGCTACCGAAGAAAGACCGCCATCTCTAAACCCCCACCCCTGACCCCGCCTCCTCGGATTCATCCACCCCCTCTCCGCTAGGCTCTGCCTTGTCGAAGGCAATTGCGAGGCGGAGAGCCTGCCCTGCAAGGGGGGGCAGGGGGTGATGCGGGGGATGGTCTTTCCGCTAGCTGCCAGGACCCGTCAGGGAATTCCGCACTACGCATGCGGGCCGGCTTGCGCAACCTCAGGCGGCACCTCCGCCTGATACTTGCGGAAGTTTTCGACGAAGCGCGACGCGAGCTGCCTGTACTTGACCATGTAGCTGTCTTTGCTCGGCCACGAACCGGCCGGGTCGAGCACGCCGGCCGGCACACCGTCGCACGAGCGCGGCACCTGGAACCCGAAGACCGGGTCGGGGGCGTAATCGACGTTGAGCAATTGGCCCGAGAGCGCGGCGTCGAGCAGCGCCCGCGTATAGCGGATGCTGATCCGTTTGCCCACGCCGTACGGCCCGCCCACCCAGCCGGTGTTGACCAGCCAGCAATTGACCTGGTGCTTGAGAATCTTCCGCTTGAGAAGAGCGGCGTAGAAGGCCGGGTGGTGCACCATGAAGGGCGCGCCGAAGCATGTACTGAAAGTGATCTCCGGCTCGACCCCCAGCCCCACTTCGGTGCCGCTGATCTTGGCCGTGTAGCCCGAGATGAAGTGGTACAGCACCTGGTCCGGGGTCAGCCGCGCGAGCGGCGGCATCACCCCCGAGGCATCGCAGGTGAGCAGGATGATATTGCGCGGGTGGCCGGCCATCTTCGCGGGGATGGCGTTTTCGATGTATTCGAGCGGGTACGAACCGCGCGTGTTCTCGGTGATGCTGTCGTCGTCCAGATCGATCAGACGCGTTACCGGGTCGTAGGTGACGTTTTCGAGAATCGTTCCGAACTTGCGCGTGCAGGCGTAGATCTGCGGCTCGGCCGTGGGCGAAAGCTGGATCACTTTGGCATAGCAGCCGCCCTCGAAGTTGAATACCCCCTCATCGCTCCAACCGTGCTCGTCATCGCCGATCAGCCGCCGATGCGGGTCCGCCGAAAGCGTGGTCTTACCCGTGCCCGAGAGCCCGAAGAATACCGCCACATCGTCGTCGCTCTCGCCGGCGTTGGCCGAGCAGTGCATCGAAAGAATGCCTTGCGCCGGCAGCAGGAAGTTGAGAATCGAGAAGATGGACTTCTTGATCTCGCCCGCGTAAGCCGTGTTGCCGATGATGCATAGGCGCTGCTGGAAGTTGATGATGATGAAGGTCTTGGTGGCCGTCATGTCGATGGTGCGCGCACCCTGGAAGGAGGGCACGCACATCACCGTGAAATCCGGCACGTGTCGGCGGTACTCCTCGGCCGATTGGGGCGGAAGGAACATGTTGCGCGCGAACAGGCTGTGCCAGGCATGTTCGGTGACAATGCGGATGGGCAGGCGATAGGCCGGGTCCGCTCCTGCGAAACAATCCTGCACGAACACATCGCGGCCCTGCAAGAAGCCGAGCAACCGTTCGTACAGCTCGTTGAACTTATCGGGGGCGTAGGGCCGGTTGTACTCGCCCCACCAGATGCGGTCGGCGGTGGAGGGCTCGCGGACGATGAACTTGTCGGTCGCCGAACGGGCGGTGTGCTTGCCGGTGGCCACCACGATCGGCCCCTGGCGTGTAATGCTCGCCTCGTGGCGGAAGACGATCTCTTCGTAGAGAGCTTCGGCAGGCAGGTTCCAGTAGGCCTTGCGCAAATTGGTCAGGCCGATCGAGTCCAGGCCGTAGTCGGAGCGCAGCGCCGCGGCCTCGCCTTCGGCCGGCGTACGGATATCGAGGATGTTATTCATAGCCAGTCTCGTACCATCTTGCGGTCGCCGATGTAGATTTCGTTGGGCGAATGGGGATCGAGCGCCCACTTGATGCGTTCGACGCCCTCGGTGATGTCTTTGACGGTGCCTGAGTAACTCAGGCGGATGTGCCCCTCCATCCCGAACTCCTTGCCCGGCACGGTGACCACCAGCGCCCGCTGCAGCAGGAAGCGCGAGAGCTCCTCCGATTTCGGATTGTACGCGCGGAAATCGGGCAGGCAATAGAAGGTGCCGCCCGGGCGCACGACACGCACGCCGTCGAAGGCCTTGAGCTGCTCGAGCATCACGTTGCGGTTATTCTCGATCGTCAGGCGCAGCGCCTCCACCACGCTCTGCAGGCCAGTCAGCGCGCCTTCGGCCGCCGCCTGCAGCACCTCCGAGGCGCACGAGGTGGTCTGCGCCTGGACATTCGTCATGACCTCGACCATCTTGCGATTGGTGACCACCCAGCCGATGCGGAAACCGGTCATGCCGTACAACTTCGACACCCCGTTGATGGCGATGACACGCGTGCTTTCGATATCGCGGGTAGTGTATTTGTACGAGGAGGTCGACTGGCGGCCGTCGAATACCAGCTTGTGATAGATGTCGTCGGAGATGAGATAGATATTCTTGCGCTCGCAGAACTCGACGATGGCCGCCATGAATTCGTCGGAATACACCACCCCGGAGGGATTGTTGGGCGAGTTGACGATGATGGCCTTGGTGTAGCTGGTTACCGCGCGCTCGATCTCCTCCATGCGCGGGTGGAACGAGCCGTCTTCCGGCGTGACGATGACCGGCACGCCGTAGACCATCTTCACCATCTCCGGGTAGCTCACCCAGTAGGGCGCCAGGATGATGACTTCATCCTGCGGGTTGAGCAGCGTGAAGAGTACGTTGTAGAGCGACTGCTTCGCGCCGGACGAGACGATCACGTTTTCGGGGGCCACTACGCGGTCGTAATTCTCTTCGGTGTAGCGGATGATGGCTTTCTTGAGCGAGGGCATGCCGTCGGTCGGCGTGTACTTGATGTCGCCCTCGTTGAGGCGCGCGGCCGAACTGAGGATGGCGGCAATCGGGGCGCGGTTCTTGGGTTCGCCGATGCCCAGGTGAATCACCGGCTCGCCGCGTTCGCGCAACAGGCGCGCCTCTTCATTGAGTTCGAGCGTCGGCGATTCGGCGATGGATCGAGCAAGTTGACTGAGGGTCATGTCGGAAGGGATCTCCCCATGCGGGCTGTGCACCTCGGATGTCTATTGTAATCCATCGAGGTGAGGCGATGGCAAGCGACGCGCCTCGAGGCTCTCGTGTCTTGACAACTTACTCATGACCCGTGGCGTGCGACTCATAGAGTCTTCGTCAGTCTCTTTGACCCGCAGCATCGTTGGGTAGATGTACTGGCGGGGGGTGGCCGCAAATGGGCGCAGCGCCCATTTGCGCGATGGCTGTGACGGCAAGCAGGCTGCTAGAAAAGGACCATCGCCTTGGAGCCCCCACCCTCGTTCCGAGGGCAGGCCCCTGGCCCCTCCCCCGGCGAGTTGGGGCGTCTGCGCGAGGTCGTCAGGCCGGGGGAGGGGAGAGGTCTTAAAGGAGGCGGGGGGCCAAAGGCCCCCCGCCTCCTTGGGTTGCTCCACCCCCTCTCCGCCAGGTTCTGCATGGCGAACGCAGTTGCGAGGCGGAGAGCCTGCCCTGCAAGGGGGGGCAGGGGGTGAGGCGGGGGATGGCGTTTCCGCGAGCTGTTAGTGCGGGCTGCGTGTCGCCTGGGCATTTCCCTCTCGGGGCACGCCTTGGCGTGGCCTCGCCGTGGGTCTTCATCAGTTGTCATTGCGAACAGCAGAGCCGCGTGGAGCGGATCAGTGCCCTCCAGCGAACTTGGGGCAGCCTGCGTTCGAGCTCGGACCCTCCCTCGGCGATGCGCCTTGGCGAGGACCGTGCCCATGCCGCCCGTGGACGGGCATGGGAAAGGCATGCTGTGCCCTCTTCCAGTTGGGTGAGCGACTACGCGGGCGCGGGGGAGGGTGGCGCCGGCAGCACCTCGTCCATCAGGCTCCTCAGCTCCTGCTCCTCTTCACCCTGGCGAGTGAAGTAGTCGGTGAGGAAGGCCGAGCGGCGCATGCGCAGCGCGAGGGGCGCCAACGTGCGGATATCTGCGGCCGTCACCGCGTCGCGATTGTCGGCTGCGGCCAGCGCGCGTGCGGCTTCGAACAGGGCTGCCGATGCGCGGTGCGAGACAATATTGAGGCGCTCGGCCATCTGCAGCGCCAATTCGGCAGTTTCGGCGGGTAGCTTCACGGCGGGCAGCTTCTCACGTGCCGCCAGGATTTCGCCGTGCATGATTTCGGTCTCCTCGCGGTAGTGTTCGATCACCCCGCGCGGGTTGGATTGGTACGCGCGCACACGCTGGTAGGCCTCCCAGCGATCGGCGATGCTCGTCACGCCGTGCACGACCACGCGCAACCCGAAGCGGTCGAAGATCTGTGGGCGCAG
This sequence comes from Anaerolineales bacterium, assembly GCA_035288225.1. Taxonomy (GTDB): domain Bacteria; phylum Chloroflexota; class Anaerolineae; order Anaerolineales; family RBG-16-64-43; genus RBG-16-64-43. The sequence continues at coordinate 93,355 of DATEAT010000129.1, forward strand.
GATGCCCTCCTCGGGATTCATCGAACCGACTAGGACGAAACGCGAGCGGTAGAACGCGGCCAGCGCGCCGCGGCGCACAGTGTACATGCCCTGCGCGGCGGCATCCAGGATGGCGTCGGTGATGTCGTCGGCGAGCAAGTTGATTTCGTCGACGTAAAGGAAGTTGCGGTCGGCTTGAGCCAAAATCCCCGGGTGCAGGCGATGGCGCTGATGCAACGCCGCGCGCTCGTCCAGCCCGCCGATCACATCCGGCAGTTGCGAGTTGAGCGGCAGCTCCATCAGCTTCATTCGATCGCTGAAGGTCAGCGGCTCGCCCAGCCCGTACTTACGCGCGCAATCCGGGCAGACGGCATCCATTCCGCCGGTCTCGATGTCTTCCGGCAGGCACCCGTAAGGGCACAGGCTGCGCGGCACGGAAGGCAGGAGCGGGGCCAGGCTGCGCACGGCGGTGGTCTTGCCCGTTCCGCGCGGACCGAGCAGCAGCACGCCGCCCACGGCCGGGTTAATGATGGCCAGCAGCAACGCCAATTTCATTTCGCCTTCGCCGACGAAGGCCAGGAAGGGGAAGGGCAGGCTCTCGGCCAGCCCGCGGTCGCCCGGCTCGACGGCCGTCAGGAAGCGCCGAGAGGAGGCAACTTCCAAGAGGTGAGTGATCCCGCGGATGGCCTCGGCCATGCCGGCTACTCCGTCGCGCCTTCAGCCGGTCGTTGCGCGCGGCGCTGATCCTGGCGCGCCTCGGCTTCCGCAAACTCGCGTTGCTCTTCCGGGGTTTCGAGGAGCAGCATTGGGACAGGCACAGGCCGGCCGGCCGAATCGAGCGCCACATAGACCAGATGGGCCGTGTTGGTATGGACCCGATTGCCGGTGAGCGGGTTCTCCGCTTCCACCTCCACCCGCACCTCCATCGAGGTGCGCCCGACGTACGTCAATCGGGAGGTGAGGGTCACCAGATCGCCAATTTGAATCGGATGGCGGAAGCTCATGTTGTCCATGGCCACCGTCACCACCGGGTGCTGGGCGTGGCGCATGCAGGTGAGCGCACCTGCCTCGTCCACCAGCTTCATCACGATGCCGCCGTGCACGTTGCCGTGCAAGTTGGCATGCTCCAGGCGCATCATCTGGCTGAGGGTCACGATCGAATCGCGGATGTGCTTGGCTTCGGGACTAGGGTCGGCCACAGGCACTAATCCATGTCCGACTGGAGTTCTGAGCGGTCGCCGGAGTGGAGCAGTTCGGGCATGTCCTCGAGCACGTCGATCACATCATGCGAATACTCGGCCATGAGCGGCGGCAGAGGGGTGGTGGCCGGCACGCGCACCCGCGGCTCCTCGGGGTTGGATGGCGGCGGGGGAATGATACGCGGTTGGACCGTGGCCCGCCGCAGGATGCGCCGGTCGTGCGACACCCATCCGACGTAGCCGCCTTCCAAATTGAAGACGTCGCGTTCGTCGCTGACCCAGCCCACCCAGTCCCCATCCCGGCTGTAGAGATAGGGAAAGATGAGCAGGGCGGCGAACTCGCCGCGCGTCGTGTATAGATGCAACGGGGGCACCCGTCGGGTCATGTTGTTCCCCCTAGCGGACGTCATTGTAAGTCCACAGGCGGTTCGCGACGAAATTCCAGATGAGCACTACACCCACGGCGCAGGCCAGCGCCAGGTTATTGCCGAGTTGCTGCGCCGTAAGGGGCCCCCAGCTCGCGGGAAGCCGCTCGGCCAGCCGAGTCCACGGCGCCCGAAGGAATGCAAAGAGCGGCGTGCGGACGAAAAGCCCGACCAAATTGACCATCGCGAATTGCATCCACTGCCTCGCCACCGGCTTGCTGCGGGAATCTGGATAGGTCCAATGGCGGTTGAAGATGAAATTGCTGGTGACCGCGGCCGTGAACGAAATCACCGAAGCCACCACCGCGTTGATGTTCAGCCACTCCGCCAACAGGTTGAAGGTGCCGAAATCCACGACCGCGCCGATTGCACCGACGACCAGGAAGCGCGTGAAGCGCACGCGTTCGCGCCGCCAGTCCATGCTCAGCGGAGCCCCATCCGGCCCGCAAAGGAGGCCAGCGTAGCTTGCAGCCCGCGGTCAAGATCCACCTGCGGCTGCCAGCCCAATATTCCGCGCGCCCGCGAGATGTCGGGTTGGCGGCGCTGCGGGTCATCCTCGCCGCGCCGGTCCGCCAGATAGGTGATGGAGCTGCGCCCGCCGCTGAGAAGAGCGATGCGCTCGGCGAAGTCGCGGATGCTGATCTCCGACGGATTGCCCAGATTGACCGGCAGGTGCTCATCGGAGAGCAACAAGCGCAGGATACCATCCACCAAATCGTCGACATAGCAAAAGGAGCGCGTCTGCAACCCGTCGCCGTAGACGGTAAGCGGCTCGCCGCGCAAGGCCTGACCCACCAGGTTGGGCACGACCCGTCCGTCGTCGAGGCGCATGCGTGGGCCGTAGGTGTTGAAGATGCGTGCAATGCGCGTGTCAACCCCGTGGTGGCCGTGGTAAGCCATGGTGATGGCTTCGGCGAAGCGCTTGGCCTCGTCGTACATCGAGCGCGGCCCCACCGGGTTGACGTGCCCAAAGTAGGTTTCGCGCTGCGGATGCTCCAGGGGATCGCCATAGATCTCGGAGGTGGAGGCCAACAGGAAGCGCGCCTGCTGCGCGCGAGCCACGCCCAGCGCATTGTGCGTCCCCAGCGCGCCGGCCTTGAGCGTTTGAATCGGCAGGTTGGGATAGCCAAACGGGCTGTGCGGATTCGGGCTGGCCGGTGAGGCGAAATGCATCACCGCCTCCACCCGGCCGGGAATGTAGATGTAGTTCGAAACGTCGTGGCGGATGAATAGAAAGCGGTCGTGTCCGGCCAGGTGAGCGATATTCTCAGGCGAGCCGGTGACGAAGTTGTCGAGGCCGACAACGCTGTGGCCCTCGGCCAGAAGCCGGTCGCACAAGTGCGACCCGATGAAACCCGCAGCCCCGGTGAGCAGTACTCGCATGCATTCTCCGAACGAGGGAAGTGGGAGAGCGTGGGTTCGCTCTGGCTCCGCAATGATACTTCATTATCTCCAATCGACAGCGGTCACCCGGCCGCTGGCCGTGAGCGGTTGTGCCAGACCGGTCGACACCTCTACCACCCACGCGTCCCCGCGATAGACGAACGCCAGGTGAGTGCCCTGCGGCGACCACGCCACCTGCTGGGCCTCCAGGCCTCCCTCGCCTTCGCTCGGGAAGACGGCCCGGGCATTGCTCCCATCCAGATCCATCACCATCAGCCGGTAACTGCTGCTATCGCTTTCGAGAGGTTGCAGGGCCTGCAGGAAGGCCACTTGGGCCACCTCGCCGCTGGCTGCCTCGCCGAGCGGCGAGACGACAGGGCTCGCAAACATCCCCACCCGCGGACGGAGTGTGAGCGAGGCGCCGCCCGCGATCGGGATGGCGACCAGATCGAACGCCGGCGAGGATTCCGGGATTTCAAGGCCCAGCGGCGCGCCGTGGGCGACGGAGTATATGAAGCGCCCGTCGGGGGACCAGCTCAGCCCTGGCATCCACACCCAATCGGTGGTGCTGACATAAGGCGTGACGGGGTACGAGGCGAGCGTGCGACCGGTGCGGCCGTCGATCACCCCGATGCCATCCGGGCGGCGGTAGGCCAAGCTCTCGCCCTGGGGAGACCACACGAAAGATGTGCCCCACCATCCATAGCGGCCGCCAACCTGGGGCGGCAACACCTGCTGCGGAGAGGCGGGTTGGCCGGCAACGCCAATGGAGACAACGCGCAGGTCGTTGTTCGCCTTCCACCCGGGAGCGGCCTGGCTTGGCTCAACGGTCGAAAGCGCAATGGCCAATGGCAGCTCGGGTGACCACCCAACCGGATGAACTACGTTTGCAGCGCCAAGGGCGAGCGGTACCCCGGGGGCCTGCGTTGAATAGAGCCAGAGCGCGTTCAGGCCGCTCTCGGCCGCGCGCGAGGCCACGAGCCACGTGCCGTCCGGCGCAAGAGAAAAGACGCGCCCATCCAGATCGCCGGTGATGGCCACCGCGGTTCGTTCCCGGGAACTCCCGCTCATTACCCAGGCCGAGCCCATTTCGAGATATGCCAACCTGCCCGCCAGGCTGATCGTCGCGGTTTGGTTCTGCGCGCCCGCCAGGACGATCTCGGGCACGGGTGCCTCGACCACGACTTGCCGCACGGGTGATCGCGAGACTTCCTGCCCGTCTTCAAGCCGCACGCGGTAGGTCACTTCCTCAAGACCATTGCGCCCGGCCTGCAGCAGGCGTTGAGTTCCCGCCGGGAGCATCTCGCTGCGAACCGTCTGTTGAGTGTAAGGCACAGTGGCGCGCTCGATCTCGAATTCCTCGACGACTCGCACAATCACTATTTCACTTGCCGCCGAAGCCAGCGCATAGAGCGGCGGCGATACACGGTCGAGGGCTCCGAGCTGCAGGCCGGCCTGGGCCAGGGCCTGCGCGATGGTGGTTCCGCCTTCGACCCGCACCGAGTGCTGCGAGCCATCCGCGTGAATACTCACCTCGAGCGGAACGAGGGTCACCTGCGGTCCGGCGCATGCGGCCAGGGCGGCGATCAGCAGACACGCGATGGTCCGACGCGTGGGGCTTGCGTGCGAGCGGCGAGCGCGCGCGCGTGTGCCGAGATTCCGGCGGAGTTGGGGGTGCACGGACGATTGCGGAGAGTGCCTTGGTATAATTGCCATTTGAGTTGTCGGACGCCGGCCTGGCCGCGCGCGCAAAATGTCTAGCGCAGCTCGCCGCGGATGGCGATCTGCCCCTGAGCCACCAGCACTTCTTGCACCTGGAACCCGGTCGCCAGGCTCGCGACCTCACCGGTCAACACCTCCGACAGCGCCTGAGAAAGGGCGGACATCGATTGGGCCGGCAGTTGCAGCGGTCCCACCTGGAGCGTGTCGATTTCCAGTGTCAGCCGCGCCGCATCCGAGACTAGCGGCCGCAATACGACCAGCGCCGAAGCCGATAGATCGGCCGCCTCCAACGTGCCATACAAGGATATGGCGCCCTGGTCGAGGATGACGTGCACCGATCTAAGTCGACTCTGGGGTTGCGCCGAAAGCCGCAGGTTGAGGAAATCCGTCAGTTGCTCTTGGGTGAAGATAACGATGATCTGCCCGCCGGCAGATTGCGCGATGGCATCGCGCCAGGCCTGTTCGACGAACGGGACTTCGCTGGCCCCGGGCGTCGGGGTGGGGGGCGGCTGAGGGCCCCCCAGGTAAAGCGTACAGGCCGCCAGACCCAAGACCGGCAGGCCTAGCAAAATCCGCTTGAGAGATAGACACAGGGGGCGTATCATCAACCGCAGCCGTTACATGAATCGTGCCCTGGGGCGAGCCGGATTATAGCATGTCGACGAATCCTGAATCGAACGGGAGCCTTCCCCTCAGCGCGCAGTTGGAGAGCCTGCTCTTTGTGACCGCGGAGCCGGCACCCCTGGCCACACTGGCGGAGGCGCTGGCGGTGACGCGCGCCGAGGTTGAGTCCGCGCTGCGGACCCTGACCGAGGAATACGCTCAGCGCGGGCTGCAGATCCTGCGCATCGGCGATCGTATCCATCTCACGACCTCCCCCCGCGCGGCAGCCGTAGTCGAGAAGTTTCTTGGGCTGGGGCACACCACCAGCCTGAGCAAGGCCGCGCTCGAGACTCTGGCCATCCTGGCCTACCGCCAGCCGTTGACCCGGCCTCAGGTCGACGCAATCCGCGGCGTCAACTGCGACAGCGTCTTACAGAGCCTGCTGGCCAAGGGGTTGGTTGAGGAGATTGGACGCACCGAGGGACCGGGGCGGCCCATCTTGTATGGTCTGACGACCACAGCACTGCAGCACTTTGGGCTTTCGTCGGTTGAGGACTTGCCTCCGCTGGAGATCGAACAGGCACCGCCGATGCCGGCTGAACCCGCGGCGCCCGAGACCGTCCTGAAGGGCTGACGCAGTGACATCCGAACGCCTGCAGAAGCTTATGGCCGCCGCCGGGTTGGGATCGCGCCGCGCATGCGAAGAGCTGATCCGCGCCGGGCGCGTCTCCGTCAACGGCAAGCCGATCTCACTTGGCGAGAAGGCCGATCCGAGGCACGACGACATCCGCGTCGATGGAAGGCCGCTGGCCGCCGCGGAACAAACGGTGTACTTGGCCCTGCATAAGCCGCGCGGGGTTGTTTCTTCGCTCGAGCCGCAAGGCGATCGCCAAACGGTGCGCGATCTTGTGCCCGGCGCGGCAAGGCTATTCCCGGTTGGGCGGCTGGACCTCGAAAGCGAGGGCCTGATTCTCATGACCAACGACGGGGAATTGGCGTTGCGGCTGACACATCCCCGTTACGGCTGCGAGAAGGAGTACCGCGTGCTGCTCTCGCGCCGGCCGGATGAACAGCAACTCGAGATCTGGCGGCGCGGCGTGGTGCTGGAGGGCGGCCTGCGTACCGCTCCGGCGCTGGTGCGAGTCGAGAGCTCGGCCGGACGCGGCGCGTGGGTGCGGGTGGTCATGGGCGAAGGGCGCAAACGCGAAATACGCGAGATTGCCATCCGTCTGGGGCTGAGCGTCGTCCGCCTGCAGCGCATCCGCATCGGTAGTCTGCTGCTGGGCAGCCTCCGTCCGGGCCAATCGCGCGAGCTCACGGCGGCGGAAGCACGTCAACTTCTGGCCAGTACCCACGCGACGCAATCGCCCAAGCCATCCCGTCGGCCTCCGGCGCGCGTTGCCCGTCCCCGTGTCCGTCAACGACAGCGAGAATGAGGCAGGATATGCAGCCATCCTCGGCGAAGTCCTCGTGGCTCGAACGTCCCGTCGCACCCTGGTTGCCGATCGCCTGGGAGCATCTGCTGTGGCTATTGCTCTTGGTGGGCGTGGCCGCCACCCGCTTCTATGATATCGACACGCGCGCCATGTCGCACGATGAAACGCTGCACGCCTACTATTCCTGGCTGCTCTCGCGCGGGCAAGGCTATATTCACAATCCGATGATGCACGGCACGCTGCAGATGCATCTGGTCGCGCTGTCTTATTTCGTCTTTGGGGCGAGCGATGTTGCGGCGAGGCTGCCGGCGGCGCTCTTCGGCATCGCGGCCGTGGTATTGATGTTGCCCTTCCGCCGCTGGCTCGGCAAGCTGGGTGCATTGATGGCCGGCGTGATGATGGGCCTCTCGCCGTTCATGCTCTACTATTCACGCTACGTGCGCAATGAAGCCTTCGTGGTCGTCTGGGGGCTGCTTATGTTCCTGGCCATCGCGCGCTATTTTGAGACCCGCCAGGCGCGCTGGCTGTACCTGCTGACGGCGGCGACAGCCCTGCACTACACCACCAAGGAAACCTCCTACATCTATGTTGCGATCGCCATGGTCTTCCTCGGGTTGCAGCTCCTGATTTCCCTATTGCGTGTCGAGTGGGCGCGCGAGGGCGAACAGCGGCGATTTACCTTCTTGGTCTCGCTGGGGGCGGCCCTGCTCTTGGCCGCGCTGTGGCTGCTCGCGTTCAACCAGACGCGTCTGGGCGGATTGACCGGGGGCACCGCCGTCCCGTCGGACCCGAACCTGCCGCGCACCCCGGGCCAGACATTGTCGTTCGCGCCGATGTTGTTGTGGGGCGGCGGGGTGGGGGTGCTGGGCGGCGTGGCAGTCCTAGTGGGTTTGTGGCTGGCCGCGCGCTCCTTTGGTCCATCGTTCCGCCCACGCTTTCCGGCCTTCGACCTGCTGATCGTCCTGGGCACTTTTGTCCTGCCGCAATTGGCCTCCTTCCCGGTGCGGGCCATGGGATGGGATGCGCTCGACTATTCACTGCAGGGGCTTTCACACACCGCGGTTTTCGCCGTGCCGCTGCTGTTGCTGTCGGCGGTGATCGGGCTGGCGTGGGATCGACGCTTGTGGCTGGTCAACGCCGCCATCTTCTTCGCCATCATGGCGGTGTTCTTCACCACCTTCTTCACCAACGGCAACGGCTTGTTCTCCGGGCTGTACGGGTCGCTGGGCTACTGGCTCGAGCAGCAAGGCGTGCAGCGCGGCGGGCAGCCCTGGTACTACTACCTGCTGATCCAACTGCCGCTGTATGAGTTCTTGCCGGCGCTGGCCACCGTTGCGGCTGGGGTCATTGGCTTGGCCGGACTGCGCGCGCGAAAGACTCAAAGAGCCGAAGCACTGCCTCACTCCGATACACTGCAGCCGTCCGCCGCGGGAGATCCAACGAGGCCACCCGCCGTGCCGGTCTTTGGCATGGTCGGCTTCTTGGGGTTCTGGTCGGTGGTGTCGCTTGCCGCGTACAGTGCGGCTGGCGAGAAGATGCCCTGGCTGACCGTGCACGTTACCCTACCGATGATTCTGCTGGGGGGTTGGGCCATCGCCCATATCGTGCAGCACATCGAGTGGCCGCTGGCTTTGCGGTCGCCGCGCTGGGTGGCTTGGTTGCTTCTGCCGGTTGCCGTGGTCTCGTTCGTCGTCGCCTTTGCGATCGGTCTTGGTCCGCGCCCGCCCTTCCGCGGAATGCTGCTGGAGGAATTGCAGTCCACCACCTCTTTCCTCGAGTCCCTGGGCTTTGCAGCTCTCTCGTTATGGGCGCTGTGGCGTCTGTGGCGCGGTCTGCCCTTCGGCCAATGGTTCCGGGTGCTCGCGCTCGAGTTCTTCATGCTGCTGGGGGTGCTCACTTTGCGCGCCGGGTGGACGGCCAACTACATCAACTATGGAAACGGCCGGGAATTCATCGACTACGCCCATTCGGCGCAAGGCGTGAAGACCGTCATGGCTCAGATCGAGGACATCTCGCGCCGTACGGCCGACGGCCTCGGGGTCCAAGTTGGCTACGACAATCTGGTCTCGTGGTCGTTCACCTGGTACTTCCGGGATTATCACAACCAGCGCTTCTTCGGCGACCAGCCTTCGCGAGACCTGGTCGAGGTGCCGGTTATCGTCGTCGGCCAGGGGAACTTCAGCAAGGTCGACCCCTTGTTGGCACGCACGCACACCTACTTCGAATACGTTCGCATGTCGTGGCCGATGCAAGAGTACTTCGGCCTCAACTGGGAGCGCATCCGCAATGCCCTGTCGGACCCGCGTTACCGCAAAGCGTTGTGGGATATCTGGTTCGATCGCGATTACACGGAATACGGCAGCCTGACCGGCGCCTCGTATGATCTGGCGCAGTGGCCTGTGTCGGAGCGCATGCGCCTCTATGTTCGGCGCGACATCGCCGCCACCGTCTGGCAATACGGGGTCAAGCCAGCCGCGGAAGTTGTGATCGACCCGTACGCCCAATCGCGCCAGGAGCTGGCCGCCTCGGTGGTGTTCGGCTCGCAGGGATCGTCCGCGGGCGAAATGCAGCGGCCACGCGGCATCGCCATTGCGCGGGATGGGACGATCTTTGTTGCCGATACGGCGAATCACCGTATTCAGCACTTCGATGCCAGCGGCGCGTGGCTCGGCGGGTGGGGAACCTTCGGCGATGTGGCGGCCGGCTCGGCGCCCGGAGGGACCTTCAACGAACCGTGGGGCATTGCACTGGCGCCCGACGGGAACGTCTTCGTGGCCGACACCTGGAATCACCGCATTCAGGTGTTCCAGCCCGATGGGACCTTCGTGCGCATGTGGGGCACACTGGGCCAGGGCGCCTCGCCTCAGGAACTCTACGGGCCGCGGGCCATCACTGTCGATGAGCGTGGGCGTGTGTTCGTAGTGGATACGGGCAACAAACGGGTGATGGTCTACGACGAAGAGGGCGGCTATCTCACCCAGGTGGGCTCAGCCGGTTTCGAGACCGGCCAGTTCGATGAACCGGTGGGGATCAGCATGACCGCGGCCGGCGATCTGGTCGTCGCCGACACGTGGAACCGCCGCGTGCAGGTGTTCCGCGAGACCGGGCAGGGGACGTTCATCTTCGACCGGCAGTGGGAGATCGCGGGTTGGGTCGGGCAATCGCTCGACAACAAACCTTACATCGCGGCCGGCGCCGATGGTCGGGTGTGGGTCACCGACCCCGAGGGATTCCGCGTGCTGTGCTTCGACGAGAATGGCGGGTTCCTGTTTACCTGGGGCGACTTTGGCAGCGATGCCGCTCGCTTTGAACTGCCGGTGGGCGTGGCTGTGGATGACGAAGGCAATGTGTGGATTGTGGACACCGATACCTCGCGAGTGTTGAAGTTCACCCCGCTGGCGGAGAGCTCCTAGGCGCGCAGATCGGGCTGCGAACTGTCACGAAATCGGATCGCGGTCCCGGCATTGCTGGGGCCGTGGCACTCTGAATCGAAACAACAGGGCCGCTCAGTCGAGCGGCCCTGTACTCTTACCGGGGATGGCCGGAGTCACTTTTCGGGCGCACCTGCTTCAATCCAGGCCTTGAGCATGCTCAGCACATCCGGTGTGAGTTGACCCGGATGTGCACCGGCGCTCTGAACGACCACCAGGCGCGACATGGCGGGGGCGCCAGGCACGACCCCGGGGCCGCCGGCTCCGCCGGCCAAAGCCGTCTGATAGGAGGCGAGCGAGAGACCACTGGCGGGGTTCACGGGGCCGTGACACATCACGCATTGTTTGGCGAGCAGCGGGCCGATTGTGTCTTCCCAGGTCAGCGCAGCGGGGGCGGCGTCCGCAGGTTCTGAGGTTGCCGCGACGTGAGGGGCGGCTGTGGGCACTGCGGTCGGGGTCTGCGGAGAGTAGATTGGCACATCCACCGCAGGCGGCACGGTCTCAATCGCGGTCTTCTCGTACGAGACAAAATAGACCAGGCCGACCAGCATGCTGGCGGCTAGAATCCCCGCGGTGGGGAAGTAAGCCAGACGGCGGCGACGCAGCGTCTTTCGATCCTGCGCAATCTGCGCGGTGCCGGCTTTGAGGTCGGCCAACTCCAGCGGGTGCTCGTGGATCATTTCTTCTTCGGTCATCGTGCCGATCCACATGCTTTTGTTGAAGCGCTTGAGGTGGACCCCATACATATGCCAGAGAATGATGGCCAAGACGGCCAGCACCGCCTCGGCGCCATGGGCCGCCTTGGCTGCGGGGATGACCTGCCCGGGGAGGAGGTGGGTGGTGGCGATTGGGTTCCACATCATGAAACCTGTCAGCGCCATGATGGCTGTGCCCCAAATGAGCGCCCAGTACTCCGCCTTCTCCTCGAAGGTGTATCGGTCGCCCTGAGGGCGCTGCTTACGCAGCCCCACGTTGTAGAGCAGCGCCTGCAGGGCGTCACCCATGTCTTTGAGGGTGGGCAGCATCGACATGCGCGAACGGCGCACGATCACCTTGTAGCCCGTGCCCACCAGGTGGTAGATCGCCTCGAACATCATCAGTGCGGCCGCAACATGGTGAATCGTGCGGGCATTTTCGATCCCGCCCAGGGCGCGCAGAATGGCTTGGCTCACACCCGCGCTGGCGTACTTCTGCGCCAAGCCGGTGACGGCCAGAGTGGTGAATGAGAGAATGAGCAGCACGTGCTCGACCCGCTGAGTCCAATGGAAGCGTTGGTAGCGCGCTTGAGGGTTCATTGGGGCTTGGCTCCCTTCCGGCGCTCGATCAGGCGGCGGACGATGTCGGTGAGGACGAACACACCCATCCCGCCCAGCACCGCGGGGATGAAGATCTTGTAGAACAAGTCCACGTAGTACACCAGCGAATTGCGCTGTGGGTCGGGGATGTAGTGGCTGAGCCAGGAGTCCGGGAAGTTGGCGGTGGCGCCGGGGTGGCACTTCTGGCACGTGTGCAGCAGGTTCTCCTTGACCTGGAGCCCCTTTTGCGGGTCATCGACGCGCTGGATATCATGCACGCCATGGCAGTCGAAGCACACCGGCTTGTTGGTCTGCGCATCCGGCGATAGCTTTTCGAACAGGGTTACGGTCGTCCCATGGAAATCGGCGACATAAGTGCTCATGACGGCGGTTGAGAGCCCGTATTTGTCCATGCGCTGCGGATCGGCATGGCACGCGGCGCACAGCGCAGGCGACTTGAGGCGGAAGGCGTCCGTGGTCGGGTCTTCGATGGAATGGACCCCGTGGCAATCGATGCAGGTCGGAACGTCCGGGTTGCCGCCGGGCATGCCCTGCGCCGGGTCGCCGATGAGCGCTGCACCGTGGACGCTGGTGCGATACTGCTCGTAGATGGCACTATGACAGCGGGCGCAGGTTTGGGGAATTGCTAGCCGCGCTTCTGCCACAAGCAGGCCGGTGCCTTTCTCACGCAGGCGGCCCTGGGTGTGCGGGTTGTGGCAGTCGGTGCACACCGCCGCATTGACGTTGCCGCCGGCCAGGGCTTTGCCGTGCACACTGTCGAGCTCCTGGTCGTACTTGTCGCTGTGGCAGGTCTTACACGCGCTGTACAATTGCAACGTCACATCCCGGCGATCTGCAGCGGAGAGGTGGGGGTGCGGGAATGTGGAGATGTTGTTGTGGCAATCGACGCAGGCGACCCCGCTTTGTGCATGCACCGAGGCGCCGAAGAGCGCCGGATCGACGCTCAATGGGAGTTCCTCATTGCTGATGAGAGTCGTGCTCATGCCCGGGTTGCCGTGGCAGGCGAGGCACTCCTCGTTGTTGGGCTCGGGAGCTTGAGCTAGCACTGTATGGGGCGCCAACAGTAATACCAGCGCCACACCCACCAGCCCTGCCAGCGCGCAACGGCGTGAGGTCATCAGCCTCCTCCTCGAGCCATGGTTGGGGACGTGCGTTGGATGGAATCCCGGACGGCGGTGGGCAACCGCTGCGCGGAGCTTCTCAAGACGGACGGAAACGTTGCAGAACGAGACATGCTCCCTCTCCATTGCGGCCTCAACCCAGACTGAAAAGCCTCTTCGCAAGCCTGGGCGAAGGGCTATTCGGGGGGACTCTCGGCGCGTGGCGCTTGCAGCCCTTGCCCATGGGTCAGACAACCCATGAGGAATAAGCCGGAAACCATGTTAACCCCTGTCGCGATTCCGAATTAGTGCGGTTGGTAATACCTGAATAGTGACAATTGTAACACAGGGAATGTGATTGATATTGGCAGAATTGCGGTGAGTGCTGATGCGTGCCGGATCGACAAGGCCTACCCGTCCTGCTGTCGATTCCTGCCGGGAAACCTATAATGGTCACCAACCCGCATGACTGATGATTACTTTAACCCGCGCCCAGGTCGAACAGTGACGGTTGATTCGCCGGACCGGGAATCCCTGACGCTTCGGCCTGGCCCGGCCTGGGGGCTAAGGCTGCGCATTGCCTTGGGTGTTGCGCTGCCTGTGCTCATTGCGCTGGCGACGCTCTCCCTCGTCCACTATTGGCGCGCGCGCAGGTTGATCGAGGATCAGGCCCGCGCGTCGGCCGTCCAGACGGGTGTCGTAATCACTCACAGCCTGCGCAATGCTATGTTACGCAACGACAGCACCCAATTGCGCCAGGCTATCTTGGATGTCGGCCAAAGCGGCACGATCGAACGGGTCCAGATTCTCGATGCCTCCGGACAGGTAAAGGTTGACAGCGCCGAAAGAGACGTCGGCCTGGTCCACACCCAACAGGATGCGGGCTGCTTTGTGTGCCACCAAGATGCCCCAGCCACCCGGGCACGCACCGCTTTGCTCGCGAGCGCCAATGGAATCTTGCGCATCGCTTCTCCCATCGCCAATGAAACGGAATGCAGGGCGTGCCACGTAGGGGAGGGACCTCACCTCGGGATTCTTCTGGCCGACGTGCCCCTGTTGGACCTGCAGCGCCCGCTCATTACGCAGTTGAAGGGCGATTTGTCGATCTCGGCCGGACTCGCACTGCTGGTGACTCTGGGGGTCTATTGGCTAATTCACCGCGTGGTGGTGCGGCGGGTGGAGGCCTTTCGCGGCCCGCTGACAGCATTTGCTGCTGGCGACTTTTCTTCGAGGCTGCCTGCCTCGGCCCGGATCACCGATGAACTTGGGGAATTGTCGGCCAGCTTCAACCGCATGGCCCAGCGGCTCGAGCGCCACACCCTGGAGCAAGAGGAAATGCTCCGGCTACGCAACCGCGCCATTGCCGACGAGCGCGAGCGGATAGCACGCGAACTGCATGATGGTTTCGCCCAATTACTGGGCTACGTCAACACCAAGGCGATGGCCGTGCGCCTCATGCTCAAGCGGCGCCGTGTGCACGAGGCCGAACGCCATCTCGAGCAGCTCGAACAGGCAGCGCGGGACCTGTACACCAGCGTGCGCGAAGCGATCCTTGGTTTGCGTGTCGGGGGCGCGACGGACGAGGGCCTGGCCGCCATGCTCGCCCGCTACACCGAGAAGTTCGAATTGTTGAGCGGGTTGCCGACCTACTTCAGCGCCAGAGCAGAGGCGGAGAAAGTCCGACTGGGCACCGAATCCGAATTGCAGCTCCTGCGGATTGTGCAGGAGGCGCTCTCCAACGTGCGCAAGCACGCCACCGCCCGCCGCGCCGGTGTTGAGCTGGCGGTCCTTCAAGGGCAGCTTGAGATCAGCGTGACCGACGACGGACAAGGCTTCGACCCCTCGCAAATAGGGCGGAGCGAGACCCTGCGTTTCGGCATCAGCACCATGCGCGAGCGAGCCGCATCCATCGGCGCGGAGCTGTCGATCGAATCGCTCCCCGGCACCGGCACGCGCCTTTCGGTCAGGATCCCGCTGCAGGAGGCATAGGACGATGCGCGTCATCGTGGCGGACGATCATTCTCTTTTTCGCGACGGAGTGGTCAGCTTGCTCGAGGCGGCCGGCTTCGAGGTCGTCGGACAGGCAGGCGATGGGCGTCAGGCAATCGATTTGGTGCTGAAACATAGACCCGACCTCGTCTTGCTCGACATCACCATGCCGCACATGGGCGGGCTGGAGGCTCTGCACCAAATCCGCGAACAGGCGCCGGCCGTGCAGGTGGTCATGCTGACGGTTTCGGATGATGAGGCGGACTTGCTGGAAGCCATGCGCAGCGGGGCTCGCGGCTATTTGCTCAAGAATCTCAAGGCCGAGGAGTTCCTCGACCTGCTAGAGGGTCTGGCCCGTGGCGAGACGGCGCTCACGCGGCAAGCTGCATCGCGCGTGATCCACAGCCTAACCCAGGGGGGCAAATCGCCGGGGCGCGGCGCCCAACTGACGGAACGCGAACTCGAATTGCTCCCGCTGCTCGTGGAAGGGCTAGCCAACCGCGCCATTGCCCAGCGGCTGTCGGTCAGCGAGAACACGGTCAAGTACCATGTCAAAGCTATCCTGCAGAAGCTCGAGGCCAAGAACCGAACGGAGGCCGCCATGGTCGCCATCCGTGCCGGCCTTGTTAAACCCCCGCGCTGAACCACGCTCGAAGCTTAGCCCGACATACCCCGGCGAGGAGTCTGGCCACCCGAAAGGGTAGTCCGCCCCGACAAAGAACTACCCGTTAGTAGGTGTGTTACTGGCCGCTTGGGCGTTGTTAATCCCTCTCACGCTGCGCTAATATTCACAATGTTGACTTGCCATGCACACGGAGCATCTGGGCTTTTCGCATGTCGTCATTCTCTCGTCGGGATCGCTCTTCTCGGAGGGCGTCGCTAGCCGATTGCGTGAGCATATTGGGCGAGTCCAGGTGACTCTGCTCGATCCACGTTTGCCCGACTTATCAGCTCGCCTCACCAGCATCCGTCCGATCGCGGTCATATTGGATACGGCGGACCCGTGGGTCGTTGAGAAGTGCCCGTTGAACCGGTTGCTAGGCGTTATCCCGGGCGCGCGGATTATCGAACTGGACTCGCAAGCCCAGCAGGTGCGCGTCGTCACGAGCGAGCACTACCCGGCCAAGGATGTCAACGACCTGGTGGATGTGATCGACGGCCATCTGCCCGCCTGACGGGCAGTGGCCTGCCAGCTCGGCTTGAGGAGGTGCAGCCGCAGCGAGCGTAGACAATTACGAAACAATGGCTTGAGCTTTGGTTCTGTCTTCGACAGACGAATTACGCGGTTAGGAGGAGCATGCATATGAATCGCAAGTACCTGATGGTGGGCCTGCTGGTGGCCGCGGGAGTCCTTCTCGCGGCGTGCGGTAAGGCCACACCGGCACCCACGGCGGAACCGACCGAGGCACCTGCGCCCACGGCCATCGTTCCGCAGCAAGAAGCGGCCGCGGGCTCGGGCCACGCGGACGTCGCCGCCGAGGCCTTCCGCCACTGGGATGCTTCGGATCCGGCAGAAGTGCCGGCCTCCTGCGCCAAGTGCCACAGCGCCGCCGGCTACATGGATTACCTCGGCGCGGACGGCAGCCAGGCGGGGAAGGTGGACGCGGCAGTGGCGGCGACCGAGGCGCAGGGCATCACCTGCGTGGCGTGCCACAACTCGGCCGCTGTCACCCACACCAGTGTGGTCTTCCCCGGCAAGGATGCCGAGGGCAACCCGATCGTGATCGATGGCTTAGGCGCCTCCGCGCGTTGCATGGAATGCCATCAGGGGCGTGAGGCCAAGGCCAGCGTCGACAAGCAGATCGCCGATTTCGCGGTGACGGATCTCGACGCGGTGGTCGCCCCGATCAAGGATGCCAGCGGCAATGATGTCAGCTTCGGCTTCCGCAACATCCACTACTTTGCGGCGGCGGCCACACTCCTCGGCACCGATGCCAAGGGCGGATACGAATACGATGGAAAGATCTACGACGCGCGCTTCCGCCACGTCGAAGGCTACGATAGCTGCGTCGGTTGCCACGACTCGCATTCCTTGCAGGTCAAAGTAACCGAATGCGCAGCCTGTCACGAAGGCGTGACCAGTGTGGACGACCTCCAGAAGGTGCGCATGGTCGGCTCTGCCTTCGATTACGACGGCGACGGCAGCAAGACCGAGGGCATCTACGACGAAATCACCGGGCTGCAAGACCTGCTCTTTGCCCAGATCCGGACCTATGCGAATGCCAAGGCCGGCACTGCGATCGTCTACTCGCCGTCGGCCTATCCCTACTGGTTTGCCGACACCAACGGTGACGGCCAGGCTCAGGATGATGAGGCGGTCGCAGCCAACGGGTACAAGGCCTGGACCGCGCGCCTGCTCAAGGCAGCCTACAACTACCAGCTCTCGGTGAAGGATCCGGGAAAATTCGCCCATGGCGGCAAGTACACGATCGAGCTGCTCTTCGACTCGATTGCGGACCTCGGTGGCGATACGAGCGCCTTGGCACGCGAGGATGCCGGGCACTTTGCCGGCAACACTGAGGCCTTCCGCCACTGGGATGTCGAGGGCGAAGTGCCCTACGGCTGCGTGAAGTGCCACACGGGCGGGGGCTTGCCTGAGTTCATCAAGAACGCCGGCACGGTGGCTATCGACTCACGCGGGACCGTCCTAACCACGGGCGTGGGCGCCATGGTCCCGAGCAATGGTTTCATGTGCTCGACCTGCCACGACGACTCCAACTGGCCGAATCGCTACGCCGTCACCACGGTGCCTTTCCCCTCCGGCGTTTCAATCACCTTCAGCAAGCCGGATGCCGATGGCAAGCTCCAGCCGGTGGATGCGAACTTGTGCCTGGAATGCCATCAGGGCCGCGAGTCCACCGCGAGTGTCAATGCCGCGCTCAAGGGCAAGGACCTCGACACGGTGGACAGCAAGATCGGCTTCAAGAACGTGCACTACTTCGCGGCCGGCGCCACGCTCTTTGGCGGCACCGCCAAGGGCGCCTACCTGTACGACGGCAAGGAATACCTGGGCGCGCAGACGCACGTCGAGAAGGGCTTCGACTGCAC
The DNA here is from genome assembly GCA_035288225.1 of Anaerolineales bacterium. GTDB lineage: Bacteria > Chloroflexota > Anaerolineae > Anaerolineales > RBG-16-64-43 > RBG-16-64-43. Next base: position 110,986 of record DATEAT010000129.1, read on the forward strand.
CACGTGCCATAACGTGCATGCGCTCGAAGTCAAGACCGAATCCTGCGTGGGCTGCCATCCGGGCGTCAAGGATGTGGCCGAAATCCGCATGGGCGGCGCCGACTATGACGGCGACGGCGACTCGAGCGAGGGCATTCGCGGCGAGGTGGAAACCATGACCGAGGCGTTGTATGCCCAGATCAAGGTCTACGCCACTGCCAAGGGCACGGGGATTGTCTACAATCCCGCGACGCACCCGTACTTCTTCGTCGATAACGACGCCGACGGGAAGACCGACAAGGACGACAAGGGTGCTTCGATCCGCTACAACGCCTTCACCCCGCGCCTCATGAAGGCCGCCTACAATTACCAGTATGCCGTCAAGGACACCGGTGCCTGGGTGCACAACGGCAAGTTCGTCATCCAGTTCCTCATTGACTCGATTGAGGACCTGGGCGGCGACGTGAGCATGTACACTCGCCCGTAATCCGCACCAAGTCCGTGTGCGACACATCAGGCCTCCCGCAAGGGAGGCCTGATGCTTTCTTGGTCGCGACGCGAAGGGCGATGTCGGATGCGATGATGGGGGAACCGCCCCTCACCGTGCGTGTGAATACCTCGGGTCGCACCCCCCCCAACACCTGGGAGCCAAGGTAACTCGAGAATAGAAAGCTGCGCCCGTCAGGGCGCAGCTTAAGCAGGCTTCAGAGCTCTGTCGAATTCACTCGCTGGCTGGCAGCGCCAGCGCCGGCGCCACCACATGGCTCTCGGCCTCGCGTGTCCGGTGATCCACCACGTTGAGATAGCGCACACCCAGCGTGATGGCTAGCGCGCCATAGGCAATCACTCCCGCACTGGAGAGGATCTCGACCAGTGAGGGGACGTAGGTGGTGTAGCGCGTGACGATTTCGCTCGGCAGGTAAGTGACAACAGTCAACTGGCCTGCCATGTTGGTGTCCCAGCGGTAGGCGACGACACCCACCACCACCAGCGCCAGCGCCACCATGCGCAGCACTTGCCGGGCGCGTAGCTTCGGGCGGAGCAGGATGAAGATCGGAACGACCGCACCCAGGATGATCTCGAGCACCCAGAAGTTGAACGCCAAGGGCCCGCGCGTGAGGAGTTGCAGGCCTTCTGTGCGGCCAGGCGCGTAGGTGTAGGTCATGGCAAAGGCATCCCAGAAGCGGAAGTAAAGGTAAACAACCAGCACCCAGCCGATGAAGGAGGCTACTTTCTCGAGCAAACGGTCATCGACATGCACCTTCCTCGATAGGCGTGCGGCGAGCATCGATACCAACACCGTCAGCGAGGGGCCGGCGGCGATCGCCGAAGCGATGAAGAGCACCGACATATCGGGGCGGTACCAGATGGGCCGCGCCTTGAGCACGCCGTAGGCGGCTCCCAGCGACGACTGGTGCAACAGCGATAGACACAGCCCCACGATGGCCAGCACCGGCGCCAACTGATGGACGGTCTGCAGCCGGCCGGCCAGCTTAGGCCAGCGGGTGCGAAACCACGCCGCACCACCGAGGATTGGAGCCGCCTCGAGGATCAGCACGGTGAAATACAGCAGAATGCACATCGTGACTTCCCACATCACCGAGTGGGTGTTCCAGAAGACGATCGAGTGCCAGAACCGATCGGGCCGACCGATGTCCATGATCAGCGCGAGCAGCGCCATCGAATAGCCGATCAGCCCGACAAAGGTAGCAGTGCGCGCCACCGGCTGCAACTGCTTGAGACCGAGCAGGTAGACTGCGGCGCATAGCAGGAACGCCCCGGCACTCAGCGCGATCGAGGAAAGATCCAACGTGATCCACAGGCCCCAGGGCACCAGATCATTGAGGTTTGTGATCGACAGGCCCTTGACGAAGACCATCAGGCCGGCCGCCACGCCCACGAGCAGGATCACGCCCAGGACGCCCACCCAGCCGACGAACGGGGTGATACGAAACGAGCCGAGTGCACCGCGAAAGCGCGCTCTGATGCTCGCCATGGTTAGGCCTCCTTCCGCGCGGGCAAGTAATACACCCGCGGCCCGGTGCCCAGGTCTTCGCGCAGGCGGTAGTGCGGCGAACCAGCCAGCGCCAGGCTGACATTGGAGTCCGGGTCATTTAGATTGCCAAAAAGGCGCGCGCCGACCGGGCACGCTACGACGCAGGCGGGAGAGGCTTCCGGGTCTATGCCGGGGCGCAGCCCAAGGCCCAGGCCGCGGTCGATGCGCTGATAGCAGAACGAGCATTTCTCGGGCACCCCGCGCGGGCGACGTGCCACTTCGGGGTGCCCCCACTCCGGCACGGCCGGGTTGGGGCCGGTGAAGGCTTCCCAGTTGAATGCGCGCGCGCCGTACGGGCAAGCTACCTCGCAGTAACGGCAGCCGATGCACTTGTCGTAGTCCATCATGATGATCCCGTCGGGGCGGTGATACGTGGCTCCCACGGGGCAGACTTCGGCGCATGGCGGCTTTTCGCAGTGCATGCACGGGCGCGGAAGGTATACGGTCTTGCCATCCACCTCGCCCGCGGCGATGACCCGGTTCCACGAAATATCGGGGTTGACGTCGTTGTGAGCCCGACAGGCCAGCGTACATTGGCCGCAGCCGGTGCATAACCTCTGGTCGATCACCATGCCCCACGAATTCGGGCTGCTGCCTTCGGGCTCCGAGGCGCGGGCCGCACGGACCACCTTGAGCCCGGCGATTGCCAGAGCCCCCGCCGCGGCGGCTTTGAGAAAGCCTCGTCGTCCAATCGTCTCTTCGGTCATGCGGATACCCTCACTCATTGCGATTCTTGTTCAACCGGCGGTACCAGCGCTCCAGCCAGGGGGCCAAGACCATTCCGCTTGCCATGCCGACCAGCGCCGAGAGCAATGCGAACCCGAGCGGGCCGACAGGCGAAGGCGCGGCAGTCACCTGCAGCTTCTCCACCGAGGCCATCGGATCGAGCGTGGCCGGGGTGGGGTTCACATTGTGGATGCTTCCCGGGTCGTGCATCTCAGTGGAGTGGCACGAGTTGCAGGTGCTCAGGCTGACCCGAAAGCTGTGATCGCGTTCGGAGTGCGCTTGGCCTTTGGCACCCTCTTCAGGTGCGAGGTGGCAGTCGGCGCAAGTCAGTCCCTGTCGGCTGTGCGCCGAATGCGCAAAGCGCGTCCCGAGATCCCGGTGACATGTGCTGCACAGGTCCGAGGGATCCGCCGATCTGAGCTGCGTCCCGTGTGGGTCATGGCAATGGATGCAGTCGAGCCCCGCCTGGCGATGTTTGCTGGCTTGCCACTCAAACAGCCCTTCGGTGTGGCAGGTGCCGCAGGCTTGAGAGGTGCGGTCGATGGGCGCGGGCTCCTGCGGGTGATTTGCGGGCACCGGGGCATGGCACGCCTCGCAGGTGACTCCTTCCGCCTGCCAGGTGTCTGTCGATGGATCGTAGCCCGTGGCATGGCATGCGAGGCATTGATGCGGCGAGCCTTGAGCCACCCACATTTCACGAAACGCGGGATCGACAATGGCCAACCCGTGCGAACTCTTGGCCCAGGACTCGGCGAACTCGGAATGACACGTCTGGCAATTCAAAACCGTCTCGGGTGTCGTGGACTGCGGCACGGACGGCGCCGCCCAAGCGATGGTCAACATGGCCATCGGCAGGGCCAGGGCCAGCCCAACACCAATCCGAACCAACCATCTAGTCATCAGCGCACTCTCCTCGATCTCAGAATGCTGAGTCACAAAACAGCTGCTGGGACGGGGGCGTTGCGGAACACGGAACAGCCCAGGCACTGCTCGGGCATGCGTCCCGTGGTTTCGCGGAAGGCCTGCCAGCACGGAACGTTCTGACGTGCAAAGGCCGGGCAGCTCGCGCGCTTCTCGGCCGGGCAATCGCTCTCTTCCCAACAACGGACGGAATGGCGTGCCGCGCCCACGGCCAATTGCGAGCGGCGCGCGCGAGCCTGCTCCTGCCAGCGCCGGTCGAGACGCAGCAACAACCACGTCGCAAGCGCCGTCACGGCCAGGGGCAGGCCGATGCGCATGCCCAGTCCGATCAGTACCGTTTCCAGTGTGCGAAGGATTTCCATCGCGCCTCCTCGGTTCTACTGCTTGCGAGCCGCCACGCGCGTCAGGAGCGTCCCCACCGCCAGGAGAATGGCGATCGGGATCAGCCACCGGGTGAAGAAGAGGGCAAGAACGATCAAGGTGTCCATGGCTGCCTCCGTAATGTGAGTCCACTCATCGTCCACTAACAGTCTAGAGGGGTCTCAGGACGAGGACAATTGGGAGATCGACGCATTCTTATCCGGCCCGAGAGGTGGTGGAAGCGTGGGCTGGCATGGGGTATCTCTCCCACAGGGTGGGGTGTAAATCCAGGCCAGGATGGGAGTGACAACCCAACAAAAAAGCCCGGCGCGCAGGCCGGGCTTAGGGGGGAGAGATATCTTACGGCTGGATGATACCCTTGCGAATGGCGTACTTCACAAGTTCGGAGCGTGAGTGCAGGTTGAGCTTGCCCATGATGTTCTCGCGATGCCGGGCAACGGTCTTGGGGCTGATATGCAATCGATCGGCAATTTCCGGGTTGCCCGCGCCCTCGGCCAGGAGCTCAAGCACTTCCTGTTCGCGGGCTGTCAACCCATCCAGTGTTCGCGCAGCGGCTCCCGAGGGTTCCTGGGCGATGTAGTCCTTGACCAGCAACTTGGCCAGCGAGGGATAGAGGTACACCTCGCCGCGCGCCGCTGCGCGGATCGCGGTCACCAACTCCTCCGGCGCGGCGCGCTTGGGAACGTATCCGCTGGCGCCTGCCTCCAGCATCTTGAAGAAGTACTCCTCATCCTCGTGGATGGTCAGCGCCACCACCGCCGTCGAAGGAGCACGCGCCTTGATCTCGCGAGCCGCCTCGATCCCGGAACGGTCCGGCAGGCCGATATCCATGAGTACAACGTCCGGCGCCAGCGCCGCCGCCGCCGCCAGACCTTCGGCGGCAGTGCCGGCCTCACCGGCAATCTCGATGTCGGCTTCCGTCTCGAGCAGCATGCGCAGCCCGGTGCGCACTACGGCGTGGTCATCAATGAGCAGCAGGCGGATCGCCATCGGCCCCTCGTTTCTCATCACGGTACGGGATGCTCACGGAAACCGTCGTGCCTTGTCCCGGGCTGGAGCGCAGCTCGAGATGTCCGCCCAGGAGCGACGTGCGTTCGCGCATCCCGAGCATCCCCCACGCCGGGCGATCGGGACGCGAGGCCTGGTCCACCTCGAACCCCACCCCGTCGTCCTCCACCTCCAGGCGCGCCTCGGTCTCCGAGAGGCGCACCCGCACCCAGACATGCCGCGCGCGGGCATGACGCACCACATTGGTGAGCGCCTCCTGCGCCACGCGGAACAACACCAGGTTCACCGGCTGCGGCAATTCCTGCCCCTCACCGCGTATTTCTAGATGCACCGGCAGGTTCGCTCGCTTGTTGATTTCGGCCGCGTACCAGCGCAGCGCGGCCGGCAAACCCAGGTCGTCGAGGTGCGACGGTCGCAGGTCCGCAATCAGGCGCTGCAATTCGTCGAGTGCGCGATCCACCAGCGCCTCAAGCTGACGCAGGTTGTTCTCGGCCTTCTGAGGATTTCCATGGACGGCCGTGGCCACCCCGCGCAAGCCCAAGCCGATCGCGGTGAGCGCTTGACCGGTCTCATCGTGGAGGTCGCGGGCCACCCGCTGCCGTTCGGCCTCCTGCGCTTCGACCACCCGACGCAAGAGATCTCCGCGCAGGGCCTCGCGCCGCTGCGATTCCTCAAGGCGAGCCGATTGCAGCACGGCAATCTGGCGCTGGGTCTCCACCTCAAACGACCTCAAGAAACGGATGACGAAGAAAGAGGCCACGGCCGCGGTGAAGGCGCGAAAGAGTTGGATTGGGATGCCGAAGAGTTGCTGGAAGAGGACTGCGTTGATCACGTTTGAAGGGGGCAGCGGGCTGCTGAGCGTGAAGAGCTGCCCGACGGCGCCGTACCAGGCAAAGGCCACGGCGGCCCACAGGCTGTCGCGCCCGAACTGGGCCATCCCCGCCTGACGGAAGGTGCGCTGTTGAGCGATCAGGCCGGCCGAGGCCAGCAGGGCCGCAGGGATGCCAAGCACGTATCGCGTCCAAACCTCCGCCACCGCCCACAGCTCTTGCTCGCCGCCGAACTGCCCGCGGAAGTAGAGCACGCCGAAGCCCCATACCGCGGTCATGATGAGCGGAATGAGCAGGCTCAGGCGTCGTATCCGGTCGCTACGCGAGAGGAGCGAGGCGCCAAACGCGCCCAGCGAGATGAACGAGAAGGCCAGCAGCGCGAGGCGCAAAGTCTCCCAGGCCAGCAAGGCGTAGCCTTGACCGGGCAGGTGGCCCATGACCTTGAACATGTCGAGCCATTCGTGGGCTGCGTGTATCAGGCCGAAGCCGGCCAGTGGGCGAAGCGCATGCCGCAGACGTGCCTCCGGGCCGCGGCTGACCTCCAGAATGATGAGCAGGCCCATACTGAAAAAGGCCAGCCCGTAGACGAAGAAGATGAACGCGAGAGTCGGATTCATGGGAAGTTGGCGAGTCGTATGCTTGCTTGCAAGTCTAGCACCGCGCGTGGCATTTGACTACTATCACAACGGGTAAGGGCCCAGCCACGGGGGGCCGCTCGGCTGGCCGTGGAGGTGTTTACGGGCCCGGGGTTGCGTTTGGGGCAGCTACCCGTTGCGATGCAAGCTGCCCGCATCCGGCTTCAATCTCGATCCCGCGCCGGACGCGCACCGTACAAGGCACGCCGCGCGCCTCGAGCGCGGTGCGGAACCCTTCGGCAGCATCGCGCGAGGTGGGCTGGCCGTCATAGCCGCGGGTGGGGTTGAGCGGGATCAGGTTGACGTGGCACAACAACCCGTGGCAGCGCTCGGCGAGTGTGCTGGCCTGCTCGGGCGTGTCGTTCACGCCGGCGATCAGCGCCCACTCGAAGGTCAAACGCCGGTGGGTGGTGCTTACGTAGTAGCGACACGCGTCGAAGAGCATGTCGAGCGGGTAGCGGCGGTTGATCGGTAGAAGCCGCGAACGCAGCTCGTCGGTGGCCGCATGCAGCGACACGGCCAGGTTGATTTGCCGGTGCTCATCGGCGAAGCGCCGGATGGCGGGCACCAGCCCGACGGTGGAGATCGTGATGCGGCGCGCGCCCATGGCAAAGCCGGCCGGGTCGGTCAAGCGGTCCATGGCGGCCAGCGTTGCAGCGTAATTCTGCATTGGTTCGCCCATGCCCATCACCACGATGTTGGTGATGCGCTGCGCGTGCTGGGCCAGATGCCGGGCGAGGAAGAGCACTTGGGCGACGATCTCCCCCGAGGTCAGGTTGCGGCTGAGGCCCATCTGGCCCGTGGCGCAGAAAACGCACCCCATGCCGCAGCCCGCCTGCGACGAGATGCACACGGTTCGCCGGCGGTCGTAGTCCATCAGCACCGACTCGACCGTGGCGCCGTCGCGCAGGTCGAAGAGCAGCTTGAGCGTGCGCCCGTCCCGCGAGCGCCATTCGTGCGAAAGTTGCAGCGGAGCGAAGTTGAACGAGGCCAAGTGATGCACGAGCGCGGCCGGCAGGTCGCTCATCTCCGCCGGATCGGTCGCCAGCCGCCCGTAGAGATGCGACCACACTTGGCGCGCACGGAAGCTCGGCTCGCCCCGCTGCACCAGGTGCGATGCGAGTTCATCGAAGGTCAGATCGTGGATGAACGGGGGAGGGGTCATGGCCGCCGTCCGAAACGCGCCGGCCTCAGCCGAGCGCGGAACGCCAGGCCTGCGTGAGCTCGGGCAGGCCGGCGAACACCCAGCTCGGCGGGCAGGCGGCGCGCGCCGCCTCGTCGGCCGAGGATACCCCGCTCAAGACCAGGATGCTTGGCAGCCCGGCCCGATGCGCGCCAAGAATATCGGTTCCCAGGCGGTCGCCCATCGCGGCGGTCTCGCGCGGCGTCCGGCTCAGGCTGGCCAGCGCCATCTCGTATAGCAGCGGTTCGGGCTTGCCCACCACCGTCGGTTGTGCGCCGCTGGCCGCGCTCAGCGCCGCTAGGATTGCGCCGTTCCCGTGGGTGATGCCGCGTTCGGTTGGGAAGGTCATGTCGGCGTTGGTGGCCACAAAGCGCGCGCCGCCGCGCAGCGAAATCGTTGCGTTGCCGAGCTTGGTCCAGTTCAGGCCGCGGTCCATGCTGCACACCACGATGTCCGCCGTCAGGTCCTCCTCGCCTACCACACGAAGGCCGGCGTCGCGGAGCGCCTGCTGGATGCCTTCTTCTCCGATGACATACACCTTGGCCCCCGGCGCCTCCCGACGCAAATAGGCTGCCGTGGCCAGGGCCGAGGTCAGCACTTCTTCCACGGCAGCGTGCACCCCGAAGCCCGCCAGCTTGGCGACATAGGCAGCCGGGGTGAGGCTGGCGTTGTTGGTGGCAAGGCGGAAGAGGATGCCGCGTTCGCGCATGAAGGCGAAGAAGGCGGCCAGACCCGGCAAGGCGGTGTCGCCGCGCCACAAGACGCCGTCGATATCGATGATCAGGGCCTGGAGGTCGGCCAACGAGCGGGGGGCCTCCGGGCCCGGTGCGTTGCTTGTCACAAGGTTACCTGGGTCTCAGCTACTTCTTGGTCCGGTCGGGCTTGACGCTCTCTTCGAGGACCTTGTCGACCAAGCCAAACTGCATCGCCGCCTGGGCGTCCATGTAGTAGTCGCGCTCTGTGTCGCGTTCGATAACGTCCAGCGACTGGCCGGTGTGCTTGACGAGGATCTGGTTGAGCCGATCGCGCAAGCGAAGGATTTCCTTGGCCTGGATCTCGATGTCGGTGGCCTGGCCCTGCGCCCCGCCCAGCGGCTGGTGGACGTGGATGGTCGCATGGGGCAGCGCGTAGCGCGTCCCCTTGCTGCCCGCTGCCAGGAGTACCGTCCCGAAGGAGGCGGTCACGCCGACTGCATACGTGGCGATCGGGTTGGGGATCTGCTGCATCGTGTCGTAGATCGCGAGCCCCGCATAGATATGTCCGCCCGGCGAGTTGATCCACATTTGGATTTCGCGTTCCGGGTCCTCGCGGCTGAGATAGAGCAGCTGCGCTACAACCAGGTTGGCCACCTGATCATTGATGGCGCTTCCGAGGAAAACGATCCGCTCGTGCAGCAACAGTGAATAGATATCGTAGGCGCGCTCGCCCCGGCTGGTGCTTTCGATGACCATCGGGATAAGGGCGCTCGGTTCATGGTGGGTCATGGTGTCCTCCAAGATGTCCTGCGTTGTCCGGCTAGGCGGCGGATGTCTCGCCCTTCTCGGCCGGGGTCGGGATGGGAGCCAGGTCGGGAGCGCGCCCTTGGCCGATCTCCGTGACACGCCGCACGGCCTTCTCGTTGAGCAAATCCTCCAGGAACAGGCGGCGCAGGGTGGGGTCTTTCAGCGCCTGCTGCGAGCGGGCGTCATCGCTGCCGCCCGGCATGCCGGCGAAGGTCTGGCGGAAGCGTTCGGCGATTTCCTCCTCCGACACCTGCAATCCCTCACGATCGGCCAGCTCGCCCAGGAAGAGGCCGCGCACCAGGCGCTCACGCGCCTGTGGTTCGTATTCCTTCTCCAGCGCCTCGCGTCCGCCGGGGCGGGTCTTCAAATAAACCTCGAGCGTGGCGCCTTCGCGTTGCAGATTCGATTCGAGCGTGCGCAGCATGCGCTCGATTTCCTCCTGCACCAATACCTGCGGGAAACGCACGCTGCCCCCGGCAACCATCTTGTCGAGCACTTCGCGCGCGTAACCCTGCTCGGCTTCGGTGCGCGCTTGCGCTTGCAGCGCCTCGCGCACCGCTACGCGCAGATCTTCGACAGTGGTCTTGTCGCTCACCGCGCGTACGATCTCCTCGCTCCATTCGGGCACACGGCGTTCCTTCACCGCCAGGCAGTTGAACTGCATGTGGGCGGCTTTGGCGCGCAAGCGCTCTACCGGGAAGGTGTCGGGATAAGAGAAATCCACTTCGCGGGTCTCGCCGGCGCGGATTCCTTCTAGCTTCGGGCCGCAGCCGGGGAAGCGACCGCCCAGATTCTCGTTGAGTTCAACTTCCACTGCGCCGTCTTCGTCGCCCTTGCCGCCCACCGGAATCGACTCGGTTTTCCCATCGGCGGTGGCGAGGTTGGCGATGATCTTGGCCAAGAGGATGTCGCCCGCAGCGGCAGGGCGATCGACCGGGGCCAGCAGCCCCTGCGACTGGCGCAGGCTCTCCAGCACGCGTTCGACCTGTTCCTCCTCCACCGGCGGTTCCTCGAAGGGCATGCGCAGCTCTCGATAGGCACCGGGATCCACCTCCGGCGCCAGCGGCACCGAGAAGCGCATCACCAGCGGCTCACGCGAGACAACCTCTTCCAGTGTCCCGGCGCGCGCGGGCTCGATCGTGTGCTCGTCGAGCGCCTTTCGATAGAGCTCAGGCCCGAGTATCTCGATCGCCTCGTCGAACACGGCTTGCTCACCGAACTGAGTCACCACTACGGCGTACGGGGCTTTGCCCTTGCGAAACCCTGGAATATTCGCGTGCTCCGCCAGGTGCCGCGCCGCGCGCTTCATCGCGCTTTCAATCGCCGTGGGTTCGGCTTCGATGGTCAGCGTTCCCAAGCACTCGCCTGTCTTTTCGAATTGAGTCGTCATGCGTGCGCAGGCATCCTTTCAGGTAGCAAAATGCGCCGCCCGTGAAGGGCGGGGCGCATGGTGGGGAAGGAGGGACTTGAACCCTCACGCCTTGCGGCACATGATCCTAGGTCATGCCTGTCTGCCAATTCCAGCACTTCCCCAACGAGCCCATTATAGCCTGCGGCTTCGACCTCTGACAAGGACATTTTACGCGCGGCCGCGTTAGATCTTCATATGAGGGCCCAGCACGCCTTACGTTTGGCCGCGCACGAGCGCCCAGCGCACGTGTCCTGCCGGCGGATGACGCCCTCCGGATGTCACGCGTTCGCCACCACGCTCCGCCTCACAACGTGATATCCTGCGGCAAGGTGAAACATGCCAACAATCCTCGAGCAAGAAATCGCCGAACAGCCCGATGTTCTGGAAGGGTTTCTGGCCTTGGCCGGCGAACCCACGCGCCGCCTTGCCGCCGAGATCTCCCGGCGCGGGGTTTCGTATATCATGATCGCGGCGCGAGGATCCTCCGATAACGCGGCGCGCTATGCCCAGTACCTGTTCGGAGCTCGGAACCACTTGCCTGTGGCACTCGCCACGCCCTCCTTGTACACGCTCTACGATTCGCCGCCGCGGCTTGAGGGCGCGCTGGTCATTGGCATCTCCCAATCTGGGCGCTCGCCGGACATCGTCAGTGTGATGGAGACGGCGCGCGCGCAGTCGCGCCCGTGCCTGGCCATCACCAACGACCCGGCCTCGCCGATGGCGCTGGCCGCAGATTGGATCGTCCCGCTGGCCACGGGGGAAGAACGCGCCGTGGCGGCGACCAAAACCTACACCACCTCGCTCGGCGCATTGGCACTGCTTTCGGCCTCGCTGTCCGGAGACGCCGCCGCCCAGGCAGACCTCGCTCGCATCCCCGGCCAGATGCGCCTCGCCCTCAGCCAGGCGCAGGGCATGGGCCCACTCGTCGAACGATACCGTTACGCTGAAGGCAGCGCGGTGATCGGCCGCGGCTTCAATTACGGGACGGCCTTCGAAATTGCATTGAAGGTCAAAGAGCTGACCCGGCTGGTGATCGAACCCTACTCGTCGGCCGACTTTCTCCACGGCCCGATCTCGATTCTCGAACCCGGGTTTCCGCTCATTATCGTGGCGCCCACCGGGCGGACACTGCCCGACCTCGATCATCTAGCCGGTGAAGCCCTCCAGCGCGGGGCCGAGTTGATCGTCATCTCCGACGATTCCGATCTGCTCAAACGCGCACGCACACCTCTGCCTTTGCCTCGCAACACCCCGGAATGGCTTTCGCCTCTGGTGACCGTCTTGCCGGGCCAGTTGTTTGCCGCGCACTTGGCGCGCACCAAGGGATTCGACCTCGATCACCCTGTGGGGCTGAGCAAGGTAACCCAAACACGCTAGCCGCTGCCCGTCCCGACCGTCAGGATTGCCCCCTCGCTCTCCTGTCGCGCTCCAACTGTGAATCATTCCGCTCCATGCGCTTGCGGAATAGGATGGACCGACGCTCACCCCCACCCCTTACCCCTTCCCCGGCGACCAAGAGTCTTGATGCGAGGGAGTCAATCCGGGGGACGGGCGAAGTTATCCTGCAAGGAGACGGGGGCCGAAGGCCCCCGTCTCCTTGATTTCCTCACCCCCTCTCCGCCACACACCGCAGGGCCGCCGACAGCCTCCCGGCCGAGACGGGGCAGGGGGTGAGGTGGGCGTTCCTCCGCAACATGCTAGTCGCGTTGACACTCGACACGGCCGAACGTATCATTGCCGAGCCGTGCTTCAACCCGGCCTGAGGTGACTATGGAACTCGGAACAATCCGCAAAGTCGACATCGACCGCGAGGTCCAGCAGGCGTATCTCGATTACGCCATGAGCGTCATCGT
>DATEAT010000130.1:0-17430 GCA_035288225.1 Anaerolineales bacterium
CGACTCCGCGTTCGGCTCCTACGTCAAGACCAACAAGCCGTGGTTCATCGGCCGCGCGCCGTACCTCGAGCAGGAAAAGAAGCGCACCGGTGAAGTGGCCCGCTTCCGTTTCGGGAAGAAGGGCGTTCGCATGGCCCACCAAGGCGACCCGATCGTGGACGACAAGGGGCGGGTCATCGGACTCGTGACGAGCTGCGCTGTGGATGCCGAAGGGTTCTTGCTCGGCCAGGCTTATCTCGAGCGCAAGTACGCGGTCGAGGGCACACCCATCGCCATCTTCCAGTCGGCATCCGACAAGGCCGAGAAGGCGCGCAAGGAGCTCACGCTGGGTGAGCGCGTGACGCTGCCCGAACCCGCCACGGTGCTCAGCCGCTTCCCGAAGAAGAGCGCGGCCTAGATCAGAATCATGGAGAGGGCATAGCACGCATTACGCATGACCACGTTGGGGCGTCTCGCGCACAGTCCCCGCGTTGGGACGACGTGGCCGCACGGTGCCAGACTCCCTTCCGCACGCTCTACGGCCGGAGAATAGGAGTGGGGCTGCCCAGCAATGGGCAGCCCCACTCAATGCTTTAGTCAACCCCTTCTCTACGGTGCGTTGTTCATGATAACCGGCATGTCCGCAACATACGTGACCACGTCGTAGAGTATGGCGTTCACCACGACGCTCAATTCTCCGGGGCACGGCAGAGCAAGTCCGCGCGGGCGGCGATCCAGCGCCTGGACCGGTTGCGGCGGGCGGGGCGGGCCGAGCAAGAACCCAAGCAGCAAGCCGGCCAAGAGCACCGCGCATTGGAATGCCGGTGCTCCGATGTTTTGCCTCGTCGGAGTCTTCATGGCGCAATCAGCCTCGCGCCCTCGAGCATGCGGCAGGAAGCCGGGGGGCAACCCCAGGAGCTGGAGTCGTCGACGACCCAGTACAGACTGAGGGAGACGCCTGTCGCCATCGAGGTGTTGAAGAGGCTCAAGAGACGGGAAGCCGTGGCCTGGTCGTCACCCTTGAAGGCCAGGTACTGGACGCCATCGATGAGGTTGGTGCATTTGATCTCCACTCTGCCCGGCTCCGGGTAATTGATGACTCTCACCTCGAGAAGAGCGCCGCAGGAACCCCAACTGGGGGCTGAGAGAGGTCTGGCAAGTTCAGCCGGCTCGTTCGGCGCGGCCTGCGCCAATTGCGGGAGCGGCAGGCTGCGCCCGACGAACACCGCCCCGGTAAACAACACGAACAACGCGGCAACCTGGAGTGCAAGTCTAAGCGGGAGCTTCATCGCAGGATCCCTCCTTGAGAAGTTGAATGACGATGAGGACAAACCTCCGCGGTTCGTGGTTGATTGTAGGCACGGACCCAGAATGCGCAAGTGAAGCGGACGTCACGAATCGTGGACGGGGCAACGCATGGTCCCGATGCTTGCCCTAGGCGCCTCATGCCTCGCCAGCGAAAGGGCGCTTGTAGCGGGCCGAGCAGGCCTCGTCATGAGTATGGCGAAACTGCCTTCGGGAGACGGCCGAGGCCATCTAGACGGGTGCCACCGGCGTGATAGGTGGGTGGCATCGGTTGTTCGCGACGAGGCCGCGGATTGCTGCGGGGCCCCGCTCACGCTAGTGGCGGCTCACGGCACTCTCCCCGGAAACATGTCCGGCCTGCAGAGCGGGTCGCCGCAACTCCGGTCCGCACAGAAGACGGCAGTGATGTAGAACCCGCTGCCCGGTATGTTCGAGCGGCCAGGGAGGGCCTCACAGGTCCTCTGGTTTGCCGGAGCACATTGCGGAGGGAGATTCTCAGTGGCCGCCCAACAGGCCCCTGGGCAGCTTCCACCCGGGTCGAACCTTCCCCCCAGCGCAATGCACTCCAGATCCCCGCTCTGGACGCAGACCTGCCTCCCCACAGAAGGAAGCGTGCAAGTCCCGGGAGTCCCCTTGTAATGACAGGCATTGGTCCAGGGCTCGCAGCGCTCGACCTCTTCCGTGGTCGCACGTGAGACTGCCGTCGCGACGTCCAACAGCTGGTTGCGCACGGCGGACGTGGCTGGATCAAGCTCGGGATGCGCCGCCGAGTAATCGTGGTAGTTGGCCATGGCGAGGGCCGCAATTACGCTCAACTCGCCAATGTACAACTCCACGTCCTCACGGGATTGCTGCCTGCGATAGGTGACGAGCGAGACTCCATCGGGAGGTGTCGGATGCGACGATTGCTGCGAGAGCAGCGGCGCCATCCTGCCCGTCGCGATGGCTAAGACCCAGCCTGGGTGGTCAGCAACCCACGATCGGATGAACGCTGTGTCCGCCTTGGCGGCGGCCTCCACCGCCTGGGCGGCTTCGAGGATGGCCACATCTGCAAAATCCACCTGCACTGTGAATACGTGGGGCCCATCCCCGGCGTCAACCGTCAGCTCAAGGGTGCCTGGCTTGTCAGGCCACCCGATGCCCACGGTGGACGCCGCTGTGGCAATGCGTGTGGGCCGTCCGCCCTGATCCAATTGGATTTGAACAATGCCGCCATCAATGGGGATTGCCATTCCAGTTGGCAGCAGGTTCTGGCAAGAAACGCCAATGGGACTCTGCTCGCTTTTCGCCTGATCCGGGTTTGGGGAAAGGGGGCAGTTGTCCCTCGAACTCGGCACTCCGTCCTGGTCGGGGTCGACATCTCGAACGGAGAGCAGACTCGTTGAGAGCGAATCGGGCTGCAACTGCGTCGTCAGTTGGCAAGCCATGGCGGTGAAGCTGACCGCCAGCAGAGGCACGACCAGAGTCTGTAGCCACGTCCTGCTGGAACGCGCGTGCCTGCTCGTGGTCATCGGATTCGCTCCTTCTTAGGTGGGCTGAGAGCCAAGGAGGAGACCCTGGCGCGGGACGGCGATGTGGGCTGGGTTGCATCTGTGGGCGGGGACGCTTGGCCAAGCGTCAATGATATATCAATACTGCATTCTTCAATGGCAACCGGCGGGTACCTCCGGCTCGGCCCTTGTCCGCACAAAAACACAGGACGGGAACTCCCGTCCTGGTGGTCTGCGATGGATCGCTTCGAATGGGGGCGAACGATCAGCCTGCTGCTGCGGCACCCTGGCGCAATGCCTTGTAGTTAACCGGCAAGAGTGAGCGATGCCGCTCGGGCAGGTGTGCAGCCATGGCCTGCTCGATGCTTTCGAGGGTAAGCACCGGCAGGCGCGCGAGCAGCGCGCCAAGCATGATCATGTTTGTCAGGCGACGGTTGCCAAGTTTCTCTGCCATCTCGTTGGCCGGCAGCGCCACCGAAGTGATATCGGTCCGCACGGCAGTCCGATTGGCCATCGAGGCGTTCACCGCCAGAACCCCGCCGGGCTTCACGAGCGGTTCGTACTTTTCGAGCGAGGGCAGGTTCATGGCAATCACCGCCTGCGGGTTGCGCACCAGTGGCGAGCCGATCTCCTCGTCGGCGATGATCACCGTGCAGTTGGCCGTGCCGCCGCGCATCTCCGGCCCGTAGGAGGGAATCCACGTGACCACCCGGCCGGCATCCATGCCGGCGTAAGCCAGCACTTCGCCTGCGAAGAGAACCCCCTGCCCGCCAAACCCCGCGATGATGATCTCAGTCTGCATGCTTCGCTCCGCTGTCCGCCAGTTCTCGTGCGCTTAGGGCCGAGCGCTCGCCAGCGACGGGGCCACCTTGTAATCGCCCAGGGGAAAAGCCGGCAGCATGTTCTGCTCGAGCCACTTGAGCGCCTCGAGCGGCGTCAGCCCCCAGTTGGTGGGGCAGGTCGAGAGCAGCTCGACCATCGAGAACCCCAGCCCGCGCACTTGGGCCTCGAAGGCCGTGCGCAGCGCCTTCTTCGCCAGGCGGATGTTCTTCGGGTCGTGCAGGCTGCGGCGCACGACGTAGGCCGCACCCTCCAAAGTCGCCAGGAGCTCCGCCATGCGGATGGGGTACCCGGCCGTCTCCACGTCTCGCCCGTAGGGTGAGGAGGTCGTCTTCTGACCGGGCAGCGTGGTCGGCGCCATCTGACCGCCGGTCATGCCGTAATTGGCGTTGTTTATGAAGATGACCGTGATCAGTTCCCCGCGACCTGCGGCATGTACGATCTCGCCCATGCCGATCGAGGCCAGGTCGCCGTCCCCTTGATAGGTGAACACGATGCGCCCGGGCTGCAAGCGTTTGAGGCCGGTAGCCATCGCCGGCGCGCGGCCGTGCGCGGCCTCGGCGAAATCCATGTTGAAGTAGTTGTAGGCGAACACCGAGCAGCCCACCGGCGCCACGCCGATGGTCCGCTCGCGCAAGCCCATCTCATCCAGCACCTCGGCAATCAGGTGATGCGCCACGCCGTGGGTGCAGCCCGGGCAATAGCTGTTGGGCGTTTCGGAGAGCGAGTGCGGCCGTTCGTAAACCAGTTGTTCCGTCGCCGCCATGCGCCATGCCTCCTAGTGAGGAAGGACCTTTTCCAATCGTTTGAGCCACTCCACGCGGGGATCCGCCTGCGTACGAGGTTCGCGGGCCACGCGGCGAATCTCGTCCAGGATTTCATCCGGGAAGGGCACCATGCCGCCCATGCGGCCATAGAAATCCACGGGCACACGCCCGGCCACCGCCCGCTGAACGTCCTCAAGCATCTGGCCGGCATTCATCTCCACCACCAGGAAGGCCGAGGCGCGCTTGGCCAGTTCGTCGATTGCCGCGTAGGGATACGGGCTGAGCGCGACCGGCCGCATGAGGCCCGCGCGGATTCCTTCGGCGCGCGCCGCGCGCACAGCCGAGAGCGCGATGCGCCCCGCCGTGCCGAAACCGACCACGACCAAATCCGCGTCGTCCAAATAGTATTCGCGGAATCGCACTTCGTTCTTCTGAATTTCGAGCCAACGCTCTTGCAGGCGTTTGTTCGTGACTTCTTCGTAGACCGGATCGATGTAGATGGAAGAGAGAAAGCGTCGCTCGCGCCCCTCGGCGCCGGTCAGGGCCCATTCCGGCGTGGCGCGTTTCACCTCGCGCATCGCCGGCAGCTCCGCCGGCTCCATGATCTGGCCGACGTTTCCATCCGCGACGACGAAGACAAGATTGCGATACTTCTCGGCCAGGTCGAAGGCCTCAACCGTCAGATCCACGGCCTCCTGGACCGTCGCCGGAGCCAGCACGATCGGGTGGTAATCGCCGTGGCCGCCGCCGTGGACCATCTGGTTGTAGTCCCCCTGCGAGGGCGCGATGTTGCCCAGTCCCGGCCCGCCGCGCATGATGTCGATCAGCACCACCGGCAGCTCGGTGCCGGCGATGTACGAGAGGCCTTCCATCATCAGGCTGACGCCCGGGCTGGAGGAAGAGGACATAACCCGAGCGCCGGTGCACGCGGCGCCGTAGACCATGTTGACCGCGCCCAGCTCGCTCTCGGCCTGCACGAACACTCGGCCGAGCTCGGGCATGCGCCGCGACATCCATTCGAGGATCTCGGTCTGAGGCGTGATCGGGTAGCCGAAGTAGGCCTCCAGCCCGACACGGATGGCGGCCTCCGCCATGGCCTCGTTGCCCTTGAGCAGTTCTCGCGGCATGCTGAGCTCCTATGCGGCGGCCGGTGCGGGGCGCGCCAGCACCTCGCGATAGACGGTGATGGCGGCTTCCGGGCAGACCAGGGCGCAGATGGCGCAGCCGGTACAACCCTCCGCTTTGAGGCGCGCCGGGTGGAAACCCTTGGGCGTCAGCCGGTCGGATGCGATCTCGAGCACCTGCTGCGGGCAGGCGCTGACGCACAGCTCGCATCCTTTGCAGAAGATTTCACTGATGACGACTCGGCCTCGAACGGCCATCCGTCCATCTCCTCAAGTGCGAAGTCTGACAAAGGCTAACGAATTTCTCTTCATTCGATAGGGTAACTTCGAGACAGGTCAACTCGTAGTGCCAACCGTCCTGCCAGAAATCGACAAAAAGCATCCTCTTACCAAGCGAGATCCAGCGATTCGAAGCGTTATCATGCAAGGCGTATAATACGTCGCGACCCAGGAATGGACAATCCCCTCCTTATTCAGACCCCTCCCGCGCTGCTCCAGGCCTGTGACCGATTGCGCCGCGAGCCGCGCCTCGCCGTCGACACGGAGTCGAATAGCCTGTTCGCCTACCGCGAGCGGGTGTGCCTGCTGCAATTCTCCACGCCCAGTGAGGATCTGCTCGTCGACCCGCTCGCACTACCCGACCTTTCCCCGCTCGGCCCAATCCTAGCCGACCCTGGCTGCGAGAAGGTCTTCCACGCCGCCGAGTACGATCTGATTTGCCTGCGACGCGACTTCGGCTTCCGTGTCACCCACATCTTCGATACGATGGTCGCGGCCCGCGCCCTGGGCGAGGATGGGACCGGCCTGGGTGCGCTCCTGCGCAAGGAACTCGGGCTCGAACTCGACAAACGTTTCCAGCGGGCCAACTGGGGTGTGCGCCCCTTGCCCGCCGACCAACTCGAATACGCGCGCCTCGACACGCACCACTTGCTCGCGCTGCGCACTCGCCTTGAACCCCGACTGCGCGAAGCCGGGCTTTGGGAAGAGGCCCAGGAGGACTTCCGGCGGGTGGCGGAGCATTCGATACCCGCTCCGGAGGCGCCACGCGAGGCGGCCCTTTGGAAGGTCAAGGGAGTGTTCGACCTCACGCGCTCCGAACGCGCGGTGCTCCTGCCTCTCCACCTCTTCCGTGAAGCGGAGGCGGAACGTCTCGACCGGCCGCCGTTCAAGATTCTCTCGGACGAGACGCTGGTCGCGATCGCCAGAGCGAACCCGGCCGGGCTGGCCGAACTCAGCGAGGTGCCCGGGCTCAGCCCGGCAAACGTGCAGCGCTGGGGCTCCGCGCTTGTGGAGGCTGTCCAGCGGGCTTCAACCGCCAGGCTGCCGGCGCCGCCGCATCGTGAGGCGGCCAGCGAGATTGTCCGCGCGCGCCACGAAGCGCTGCGCAAATGGCGCAAGCAGCGCGCGGCAGAGCGCGGCGTGGAATCGGATGTCATCCTCAATCGCGACGCCATGTGGCAGATCGCCCAGCGCGCCCCGGGGACGATGAGCGCCCTGCAAGCCATTCCGGGGCTGGACCAACACCGCCTGACGAAATACGGACATGAGATCCTGCAGGTGCTGACCCAGGCTCGGGTCAAGAAGGAAAGCCATGAGGATTGAATTCCAGGGCGCGGCCCACACCGTCACCGGCTCGTTGCACATCCTGCGGGTCAACGGCACCACGCTGCTCCTGGACTGCGGTCTGTATCAGGGGCGGCGGGCCGAAGCCGCCGAGCGCAATGCCCACCTGCCCTTGCCGGCGCGCGAGGTGGGAGCGGTTGTGCTCTCGCACGCCCATCTCGACCACTGCGGCAACCTGCCCAGCCTGGTGAAGCAGGGCTTCAGCGGCCGAATCTATGCCACCCAGGCGACCGCGCACGTGACCGAACTCGTGTTGCGCGACTCGGGGCGCATTCACGAATACGACGCCCAGTTCGTGAGCAAGCGCAACGCCGAGAAGGGGTTACCGCCGGTGGAGCCGCTGTACACGGAGGCCGACGCCGAGGCGGTGCTGCCGCTCCTCACCCCACGCGCTTACGACGAGCCGTTTCTCGTGGCTCCCGGCGTGATGGCAACCTTCTTCGATGCCGGGCACATATTGGGCTCGGCCGGCATGTTGCTCGAAATCGAAGAGCACGGACGAACCTGGCGCCTCGTGTTCTCGGGCGACATCGGCCGCCGCCATTTGCCGATCCTGCGGGACCCGGCGCTCCCGCCTTCAGCCGATTTCCTGATCATGGAATCGACCTATGGCGATCGCCCTCACCGGGACCTGTTCCAGGCCTACCTCGAACTGCGGGATGCCATCTTGCGCACCTACCGCCGAGGCGGCAAGGTCGTCATTCCCTCCTTCGCCATCGGCCGCACCCAGGAGCTTGTGTACGATCTGCGCAACATGATTGTGCAGGGCGAGATCCCCAAGCTGCCGATCATCGTCGACAGCCCGTTGGCCACCGGGGTTTCGGAGGTCTACCGCGCCCACACCGAGTGCTACGACGATGACGCCAAGCAGCTCCTGGCGCGCGGCGACGCAGACGAGGCCCTCGGTTTCAATTTGGTCACCTTCACCCGCTCGGTGGAGGAGTCGAAAGCGCTCAACGACCGCCGTGATCCGATGATTATTCTATCGGCCTCGGGCATGGCCGAAGGCGGGCGGATTGTGCATCACCTGCGCAACACGATTGGGGACTCGCGCAACACCGTGCTCATCGTCTCATGGCAGGCGCCCTACACCCTCGGACGGCGGCTGGCCGAGAAAGCCGAGACGGTGCGCATCTTCGGTGAGGAGCATGCGCGTCGGGCGGAGGTGGTGACCATCGGCGGTTTCTCCGCGCATGCCGGGCAGAACTTCCTGCGCGAGTACGCGCGCCAGGGCGGCGCATCCGCGCGCTCGGTCTTCCTGGTGCACGGCGAGGAGAAATCGGCGGCGGCTCTGATGGAAGCACTCACTGCCGATGGATTGCACGCCCCCGTGAGCTTTCCCGACCGCGGAACAGTGTTCGACACCGCCGATTTGGCCTGAGCTGAGATATAATCGCAAACGGAGAGGTGCCAGAGCGGTTGAATGGGACGGTCTCGAAAACCGTTGTGGTCCTTTGGGCCACCGTGGGTTCGAATCCCACCCTCTCCGCCTTCGTCAACCTCTAATCACAGCCCATCGTGAGTTCAAATCTACTTCGCGTGCCCTACTGCCTGGAGTGAACCAGAGCCCTACAGACTCTGGTTTTTCGTCTATCTATTGAGGGACATATCCCTATCGCAAACACAGCTCGGGGGCGCAAAACCGCGGAATGGACACCAGCACCCCAGAACTAGGGGAGTGAGAGGGAGCATCGGAAACCGTAGTCTTGGTTCGAGTAGCCCGGGCCGCTGCCATCGCGGCTCGCCGAGCGGATGCTGCCCGTGCCGCTCCACCACGAACCGCCTCGCATACTGCGATCATTCCCATCAGCTGGTCCAGTGGGGTTGTTCGTCGGCGATGTGCCGTAGTAATAATAGTCGTACTTATCCGCCACCCACTCCGTCACATTCCCTGCCATGTCACACGCTCCATACGGACTATTGCCGTCTGGATAACTACATACCTCTGTGGTGTCGCCTACTTTGTCGCCGTAGTTTGCCAGATCACTGGTGGGACTGGTGTCCCCCCAAGGGTAGATCAAGCCATTTGTCCCGCGAGCCGTTTTCTCCCACTGGGCTTCCGTCGGCAGCTGCCGCCCCGCCCATTCGCAATAGGCCTTGGCCTCGTGCCAGTTGACATAGATCGCCGGGTAGTCTGCGTATACCGAATTGTCGTAATAGCTATCCTGTGAAGATGATCCAAGTTGCATTGGCGGGTCGCATGCCCCCTCTGCCACACACTGGGCGTACATGTCATTGGTCACTTCGGTTTTGTCTATCCAGTAGGCACTTAGCGTAACCTGGTGCTCCGGACGTTCATTTCGTATATCATTGTTGCGCCCCATTGTGAATTCACCCTCCGGAACATACACCATCTCCATGCCATCAATGGGTGATATCCTGGTGTCTCCAGGAGCCAGTGTTGGTTCCGGGGTGGGCGGAATCGCGGTCTTGGTTGGTACCGGGACTCTCCCTACCTCTATTTCCGGCAATGCAGCCACCGCTTCGGCTGCTAACGTGTCAATCCTCGCCTTGTCGGTTGGAGCGCATGCTGCCGGCATCCCTCCCAACATCACCATGCAAGAGAAGATGATCATGCTTCTCGTCTTCATTTCAGCACTTGTGCGATCCATTCATTAATTGTCGAATTACTCACTTGGTCTCCCATGATGGATGCTGTCGAGTATTGAAAAAAGAACACACGGGGGCATGCCGAAGGATATCCTCCATAGAATGCCTTCTTTGCCACCTGCACTCCAGTGGCAACCAAGTTAATGACAACCTCTTCAACTTCCTGAAGCCTTTCTAGAGTAGCCCCCCCGGTATATGGGCAAGATCCCACCACGCGAATATCACCTTTCCGGAATACGGTATAGCGGAAATTACCTGGAGTGGTCGCAAGTAATTCACTGGGCATACTCCACCATGTACCTCCTGCAGGTCCTACTTTGTAGCAATTCATTGACTTCCCGGGTTCATCAATCAGCAACCCTACGGACGGGTGGTTGGGGGTCTTGCCATTGCAGGCCTGTACCAGCGCCTCCGACAGCACAATCTGGCCGTCCTCACCTTCGTCCCTGGCAAGCAGCAACACCGTTTTTTGGAATTCCTCATCCGCATCTTCCAACAGCACGCTGGATACGCCCAGTGTTCTAGTTACCTCAACCTTTTCCATTGCGAGAAGAAAATGGTTCTGGCTGCTCAGCTTCTTGCCCCAATCCAGATACACCTGCGGCAGCATCTGCGTGGCATCGGCCGCGGCTGTTGAATTGCTGTATGTATCGATCACAGCTAGCAATCGCAGTACTGCTTGTTCATAGTCATCTTGCTCCGTCAACTGCACTGACCAATCCGCGTACGCCTGCGCCGCACCTTCGTAGGCGGATTCATATTCATCTGCTTCGGGGTAGGTCAGCATCAAATACTCATACTCTTCCACCGCTTGTGCAAAATCCTCCTGCGATTGCAGGTAATTGCCCCACGCCAGGTAATGCCTAGTGTAGGTATCCTCCAATTGCTGCTGGCTCGCCTCGGCTTGGGTAGGAAAAGCCACCTCCACGGAATTGAGTTTTTCCAACCCGTCTTCAAACTCGTTCTGCCCAGCAAGCTTCTGCGCCCAGCCCAGATAAGCATCCACACCCAATTCGGCCATCTCCGGTCTCTTTTGCGAATTGGGATAGAGCGTATTGAAGAGCGCAATCTCCTCAAGCGCCGCGCCAAATTGACCTTCTTCCATCAGGTTGCGCGTGTTGATCAACAAGCCCACCTCGCCTAGCAGCTGCCGCACTTCCACCACCCGTGAATTCAGCGAGAGCTTGTAGTTTCTGCTCAGGGCATACCATTTGCCAAATGCGCCGTATTCATCACCTTCCTCATAGGCGGTGAGTCCGGCTTGATAGAGGTTGCTGCCCAATGATCGGTACAGAAAGAAGCCTCCGTAGAACACAAGGTTGACCAGTATCGCCAGCGCTGGCAGCAGCAGCGCAGATTTCTCTAATGCTGGCGCAAGGTTGACCGTCTTCTTCCTCAGCAGCAGCCACAGATCCAGCCCCATGCCAATGAACAACGCTAAGGACAGTAATCCCCACAAGAGCGGGCTCTTGGATGCGTTGAACAAGTGACCCGCTGCCATTAGGAACACGCCTCCAACCAAAAAGAGCAGCCCGCGCAGCTTCTTGCCGCTGAGCCAGTAACCCAGGCCAAAGATGTTCAAGTTGGCAATCGCCAGCCACAGCGCAGGTCGCATATCCGTTCGCTTTCCGTGTACTTTGGCCGGCAGCTCTGGGGGTTCCTTCATCATGGTGGGTTCAGTTTTGTGGTCATCCTGCCCGGCTTTTTCGAAGCCACTTTCATTGGGCGGGGCTGCTCTTGTATCTTCTTTCTCCTGCCCGGCTTTCTTCATTGCATCCTTCTTTGCATCAGCAGCGCTTGCTGCGGCCCTTGGCGTCGGCGGTGGTTCTTTCTTTCTCGAACTGCCGCCGCCAGCCAGCGGGGTGGCCCTGAGGGGCGCGAGTCCTGTCTCCCACCAGTGGCGCGCATCCGCCGCGGCCACCTCCAGGTCCAGTCCGCGTTTCTTAGCTCCCTGCTCGCACATCAGGATGGGCATGCTGACGCTTGGATCGAACATGACGAATATACCCGGCGTCTGTGCGCGCATGCGCTCCAGTTTGCTCTGTGACTCAGCCGCCGTGCGAACATCCGTGCGGAAATCGACCAGTTCCTTCGATATGTACAGGTATCCCGTGCCGCGCGGAATGGTCGCGCCCGGGAAACCGCACGGACAGTCATTATCCGAACAGATACCGTCCTTCCCCGGGTTGGCTTGTGGAGCCTCGAAGTATTCCATTCTTTGCTCCTCCGCTGGTGGTTGCGGGTTCACCGTAACCGCATGAAAGGATGAAGAAGGCCATGCTGAACAATGCGCAACTCTTCATCATTCGTCGATTGTGATTCAAGTTCACAATCTTTTCCAAGTGGTCTAGCGTGTCAAATACACCCCGATATTGATAGGCAGATTTCCTTCCACGCGATACAGGTTGGATGCCAATTAGGGGCAGTGAAGTAGTCTACCTCTCTCATCTGAGGTCAATAAGCGCTGGCAATATCATGAGATAGACCCTGCTCATAACACCTTTGTTCCACATTTTGGACAGTGTGTGCTTCCTGTCCCGAGATCGTTTCCCTTCTTGTTCCCACACTCCAGACAAAACATTGATAAACAAGAGGGGCAAACAAACTTCCGGGCTGAGGCTTGTTTCAATCTCTCGAAAAGATCGGCCCCTGGATTCAATATGGTTAACCCTCCAATGCCTTCAGTCAGTTGCTGCTTGCAGTAATCACATGCATCTGTAGTAACCATACAAACCTTGTCTAAAGTAGAGTATTGATCTCTTTCAATTGCTGGTTCGCATTTACTTGTTGAGTATCCGGACTGTAGTATTGCCTCTCATTGTTTCGATGCGCGGCGGGTGTCGGTCATCGAAAGTTGGTGGGGCATCGATGGGTTTGTGTCTCGGTGGTGCCGGCGCGCAGCGATGGCACGCGCCACCTAGGCGGCCTGAGCCGTCAGGGGCGCAATGATATGGCGCAGGCCTTCCAAATGCCCCGGTGCGCGGAACCACCGGGTGAAGTTGAGACTGTGGCGCAGGAAAGTCAGGTATTCCTGCGGGTCAACATCTTTGTTGTAGTAGTCGAGTACCGTCCAATTGAGCACGTAATGGCTGGCCGCATTGATCAGGTGAGGCAGGTAGCGGCCCTCGGAGGCCGATAGCGGCCCAAGCCCCGGCTGCCCGGCCAACGCACTCTGATATGCGGCGAGGTACATGGCCACATCCGCCAGGCGCAACTCGCCATCCTGCTCCGCCTCCCAGGTGGCAAAGAAGTACCACAAGGCCAGGGCCACGTCGAAAGCACGCAGATCCACCTTCGACCAGTCAAAATCGAACAGCCCGGTGACTTCGGCGCCGCGGAACTTGAGGTTGCCCGGGTGGTAATCGCAGTGGATGATGAGCTGCGGCATACGGCGCGCCTCGGGCTCACCCAGCACGGCCAGTGTTTCCCGCAGGTCGCGCCGCAGGAATTGCAGATGCTCCATCAGGCACGCATCGAAGACCGTGTTCTTCGAGCGCTGGGGAGTCCCGTCCAAATACTGCCCCATTTCCGACAACAGATCGAGAATCTTGGATTCCGCACGCTGACCGCGAGGCACGAATCCGTTCAAAGCGCGGTGAAACTGCGCCTGGACGATTCCCGAATTGCGGATCTCTGCAGGCAGGCAGCGCGGGCCAACCCAGGTGTAGCGGTCGTCATCCGGGAGGAAGTCGAAGATGGCATAGAAGGCGCCTTCGCGATCCTCCGCGCCGGCGAAGCGGTGAAGATAGGTCTTCCCCTCACGGGTTGCGTGCAAACGCGCGACCGGCGGCGAGCCCGCCTTCACCAGACACTCGATCACGGAATGCTCGAACTCGATCTCCTCCTGCCGGATGCCTCGCTTGTACTTGCGCAGGAAGTAGCGCGCGGGCTTGCCGTCCTTCACGACGTCAATGGCGAAGCTGGCGTTGACAAAGCCGCGCTCGTTGCGCTCGAGCCGGGTCAGTTCGCCCAGGTCGTAGTGGCGCAGGATGTCGCGGAGTTCAGCAGCAGGATCGGAGGACATAGGGCTCCATCAAGGTGGGAGGGCGCAATTCGAAGGCAGGCTGGGATGCACGGTTAGCGGGCCGCAACGTCAAGAACCTTGCACACGGAACCCGAGCCTCCGCCGATGCAACCTGGCCCCCGATCGGGCAGGTGACACATTGCGATTCTAAGCTCAAATGCTCGACCCGGTCGATCGTTCTACAATTCACCCGGTCCACCGCGCATGGCCGGCCGTCGAACCGTCTTCACCGGTCAATGACGAGGTCGACCCTGGGGACCCAAGCCGGCAGCCAGCTGTGCCCAAACGAAAGGTTACAGACCGAAATAGACAACCCCCCATCGCGCCGTACCAATCCCATGCCTTCAGGGATCCTCCCGGTTCCACCGCAGTCTGTCACTCTATGGAAGAAGGTGATGACAGGCCGGCACGGAGGATGGTAGAATCTCATTGTCCGGGCGGGGAGTGTCCCGCCCGGGTTGCGTGCGCAACCCCCGTCCGCTCGATTCGCCGAAGGGAGGCTCTCTGGTAGAGGGCGAATGACTGATCTCGTTCATTTCTCCGCAGATACATTCTCCGCCGAGGTCCTGGCCTCGCCGACGCCGGTGCTGGTCGAGTTCGGTGCAGAGTGGTGTCATCCGTGCAAGCAACTCGAACCGATCCTCAAAGAGCTTGCCAGCTTGTGGGACGGCAAGTTGAAACTGGGCCAGGTCGACGTAGACCAAGACCCTGATCTGGCCATGCAATTCGGCGTGATGGGCGTGCCCACGCTGATCCTGTTCCTGGCTGGGCAGCCGGCCGAACGCCTGACGGGCTTTCAGCCCCGCGAGCGCCTGCGCGCCAAGATCGAACCGCATTTGCCCGCCTAGCTGCTTGCGGTCTCCTCAAACGCCGAGCCCACGCGCTTCATTCATGCGTGGGCTCGCTCTTGTCGATCGGGGCCGCGCGTTCTACATATTCCGCGGCGGCAGCGCTTGTATCCGCTTGAGCAATTCCGCGGAGTCAATCTCCTTGAGCAGATACTCATGCGCGCCGGCGCGGCGCACAGCGCGCCGCTCCCAGGCCACCTCGTAGGTGGTCAGCACCACCACCTGCGGGTTCCAGGCTGAGCGCGCGGCCTGGCGCACAAGCTCTAGCCCCAAACCATCCTCACGCTTGCTCTCGATGAGGATCACCTGCGGGCGCAGACGCTCCACCTCGCGCAGCGCGTCCTGCGCGTCGCCCGCCTGCCCCACCAGCTCAACCCCCTCGATGTTGCTGAGCCGCTCGGCCAGTGCCTCGCGTACCTGTGTGTGCTCTTCAATGAGGTAGACCTGTAAGTCCATGGCCCCACACAGCCGCCCACCGTCTGCGAGCGCCTTGCCTAGCAGTATAGGTTCGGCTGTAGGCCTTCCAAGTGATGATTGTCCGCGCGCTTCGGGCAACGTGTCACTCCGCCCGGCACCACAACGCAAATATCAGGGGATTTGTGCGAGGATTAGCGCACCGGCGCTTCCGCCCGGGCCGGGATGCGCACCAGGACCCGCGTGCCTTTACCCTTTTCGGAGACGATCGTCGCTTCGCCGCCCGAGGCGCGGGCCCGCTCTTCAATGTTGGTCAGCCCGTGCCCCAGAATGCGCTTCTCGGCTTCCGGGCTGAACCCGCGACCGTTGTCCTCAACAACAAGCCCATACCACTCGTCTTCCTTCGAGAAGGAAATCCGGACGCGCGTGGCGCGCGCGTGCTTGGCCACGTTGGCCAGCGCTTCTTGCGCAATGTGATACAGGGCGTTGGTCGAGTGCTGGCTGAGCGCGCCCACGGCCCCATCGGAGATGTGCAGGTCGACGTGCGCCAGCGTCTGCGCGCGGAACTCGCGCACAAGCTGCCGCAGCCCCTCGGAGAAGTTGTCGTAGGCGATACGCTGCGGCTTCATGTCGAGGATGTATGCGCGGATGTCGCGGATGACGGCGTTCAAGCCCCCGATCGCCTTGTCGAGCCGGTCGCGCACGAGGGCCGGGTTCTCTTCCAGGCTCAGCATGCCGTCCTCAAGCGTCAGCCCGACCGCGTAAATGGATTGGATGATCCCGTCGTGCAGGTCCATGCCGATGCGTTCGCGCTCTTCAAGCACGGCCAGGCGCTGCGACTTGCGCAGGAGCAGTGCGTTCTCCACCGCCTCGCCAATGGTCAGGCCCAGCGACTGAAAGAGCTGGCGCTGGCGCGGTTCGAAATCCAAGCGTTCGTCGGTGGCCAGCGTGAGCACCCCCAGCACCTGGTCTTTGGAGACGAGTGGCAGGCAAATGACGGACTGGCAACGGTCGTCGGCCAGGTCGGCCGAGAGGCCCGCCGACTCGGCTTGGGCCTTGTTGGTGATGAGCAGTTCCCGCCGCGCCGCAACCCGCCCCAGGACGCCCTCGCCGATGCGGAAGCGGTCACTCTTCCATACGGAAGTCGGGCGCAGCCCGCGCCGCAGGACGAGGGGGAACTCCCCGTTGCGATCTTCGTCCAGGAAAACCTCGGCCGATTGAGCATGGTAGTGCCGCGCAATGACCTCCATCGACTTCTCAAGCAACTCGTTCAGGTCGAGCGTCGTGCCGCCGGCTGCAGCCACGCTGTTGAGGATGCCCAGTTCTTCGTTGCTGCGCTCAAGCTCGCGCTCTTTGGTCTGCAGCTGGATATAGTGGCGGGCGTTGTCGATGGCCACCGCCGCGTAGGCCGCCAGCATCTCGCCCAGTTTTTCATCCTCATCGTCGAAGGCTCGGCCGCCGCGCTTCTCGGTGATGTAGATCTGACCGATGCCGGTCCCCATCAAAATGATCGGGACGCCCAAAAAAGTGCGCATCGACGGATGGTGGGCCGGAAAGCCAACTGACTCGGGATGCGCTCCGAGATCTTCAAGCCGCAGCGTGCGCCGCTCCTTGAGCATCAGCCCGATCAACCCGCGGCCCTCCGGCGGGTGCGGGATGCCCCGCACCTCCTCGGGCGCCATGCCGGCGGTGACGAATCGTTCCAGCCCGCCATGGCCGTCGGGAATCCCGATGGCCGCATAGCGCGCGTGGAGCAGCTCCAGCGCCGCTTCGGCGATGCGACGCAGCACGATCTCCAGGTCGCGCTCGCGGACCAGTTCGAGCGATAGGCGATGGAGTGTGTCGAGGGGGGATTTGGTGTCGAAATCGAATGCGACAGACTCGGTCATGCTTCCCGTATTGTAGCGCAGGATGGCCCTCGCCACAAGGATCGCACCCATGGTTGGCCTTCGCCAGCCCCAATTGGAGAGGGCACAGCATGCCTTACGGCTGCCCGCGCTCGGACGGCACGCGCATGAAGGCCGCGTTGGGCACACCCGCCTCACGCGTGCTCGATTGCAGGCGCGGCACAATGTGTGTTGAAAGCCGTAGGACGGGAGTGGCTGTGGCCGGGGCCTCTTTACCGACAAACGACCAAGGGCTGCCCAGGAGGAGCAGACCCTGGTTCTATGACATCTGCTTCCAGCTTGCCGAAAAAGGACCTCCCGCCTCATCCCCTGCCCCCTCTCCGCCTGGGAGCTTTCTTCGACACAGCAGAGTCTGGCGGAGAGGGGGTGGAGAAACCCAAGGAGGCGGGGGCCCGAAGGCCCCCCGCCTCCTTGAATACCTCTCCCCTCCCCCGGCGTGACAGCCTTGCGCTAACTCGCCAGCTCGCCAGGGCAGGGTTGGGGGCCTGCCCTCGGAACG
>DATEAT010000131.1:0-6080 GCA_035288225.1 Anaerolineales bacterium
CGCCAGGGCAGCCAGGTCATGTCCGCCGAAGAGGTCGCCGAGCGCTGGGCGACGAGCAACTACGAGGTCGTAACGGGTCTCGGCGCGCGCGTGCCGCGTGTCTACACTGGCGAACGCTGAGAGCACTGGCGACGGAATCCGCTAGCCTACTTCGCCGATGCGCCTCACCCGCCCGAGCACGAGGTAGGGCGGCAGCAGCGTGCACACCAGTGCGAACACACCGCCCACGACCACGCCGATCGCTTGGCCCACCCCCGCGCTGCCACCCAGCAATGGCACGACCACTGCCGGGCCGATGAAGCACGCCGCGGCGAGCGCCACGTAGGCCATGCCCGCAAACGATCCGATGCATCCCACCGACCCGCGCACCATGTGCCGCGGGTCTTCCCATTCCAGGTTGGCGCCTGCTACGCCGAAGGCCAGGTGCACCCCCGCTCCACCGGCTAACGCTAATGCGACAACCGCCATGCCGAATAACATCACGCCGGCTCCCGCCTTCTGTAGCAACGAGGCCAGCGCGAGGAAGAGTTCGCCGATCACCAACGTGGGCAGGTAGGCGGTGAGCGCCTTGGCGAGCATCAGGCGCACGGGGGTCACCGGCGCGGTCTTGATCAGCCAGTAGGAACGGCCCTCGTGCGAGAAGGCCATCATCCCCAAACGCGAGAGCATGATCCACCCGATGAACAAGGCAATGCCGATGTTGCCATACGCCAGCATCTGGCTGGAGCCCTGCATGAGCCACTCCGGCGCTTCGCCGCGCCCCGGGTCCACCTGCCCGCCACTGCGAGCCAACATGATCGCATAGACGATACCCAGGATGATCGGGGTCATCAGTTGCGAAAGGTTACGCAGGTCGCGCCTCAAGACGAGTGCATCCTTGATCACCAGGGCACTTACCGCCCGCGGCAAAAGCCTGGGAAAGTCCGGGCGCCGGGCGGCCGTGGCGCGTGGGGCGGCGTGCGTGCGGGAGCGCGGCCGGCGTTGTGTACCGGCCTGCATCTGCGACCAGCCCGTGTGGTAAAGCACCTCACAGGCACGCAGGGTCACGGCGAAGACGGCAACCGCCAGGACGAGGGTCATCCCCAGGCCCAGGGCGGCGCTCGCCCCCTGCCCTGTGCCCAGGCCGATCAGGCCGCGTCCGGCCCAGGCGAAGGGCGACCACGGCGCGTTGACTCGGCTGAGCAAGTCCATCACCTGGGTCGTCTGTTGTGCGCCAAACGTCATGTTGCGGGTAAAGTTGCCCGATTGAGAACAGATGATGGAGGCCACAGCGCCAACGGCGGCTAACGCCTCTGCGACGCGCCGCGCAGGAACGAGGCGCACCACACCCATGACCAACACCGCCGACAGCCCGGCCGCCGCAAGCGTCATGCAAACCAGCAGCAGGACCACCAGCGGATAGAACATCACGTGATAGCCGGCCGAGGCGCCGAGCCCGAAGAGCACCGGCAGGCCAAAGAGGCAGAGCAAGACGAAATTGGGCAGGATGGCTTGGATCAACTTGCTGATGAACACCGCTCGCACCGGGATGGGTGCGGCCATGAGGAAGTCCATATCCCGCGCCAGATACAAGGACTGCAGCAGAACCCCGAAACTGGTGACCAGAATGGTGAGGAAAGCGCCGGTGAGAATCACTGTGGGCAGTGCTTCGAGCAGTTGGGTGAGGTCGACGACCTGAGCCAGGTCCGGGGAACGCAGGAAACTGAGGAGCGCCCAGCTTCCTGCGAAGGCACCTGCCAAGAACGCCACGAAGAGCACGGCCACCACCAGCGTGCCGATCTTGCGCCGCACGGTCGAATGGCGGAGGACGCTGACCCATATCCGAACGCGCAGCCACAGCAGCTTCCACGTACTGGAGGCCACCGAAGCGTGTGGCGCAGCCGCCACGGTCATTGCAGCACCTCGGCAATCGCGGCGTCTTCGGCCCCGCCCGTGAGCGAAAGGAAGATGTCTTCCAGGCTTGCCTGGCCTTGGCCCATCGCCCGCAATTCCGCCATCGTGCCCACCGCCACCAACCCCCCGCGATTGATGATGCCGATCCGATCGCACATACGCTCGGCAATCTCGAGAATGTGCGTGGAGAGAAACACCGCGGCGCCGCGCTGCGCGAGCTGGCGAAGGAGATCCTTGATCAGGCGTGCAGACTTCGGGTCCAGCCCGACCGTCGGCTCATCCAGCACCAGGACGCGCGGGTCGTGCACCAGGGCCGCGGCCAGGCTGGCCTTCTGGCGCATGCCGTGGCTGTACGAGTCGATCAGGTCGTCGGCCGCGGGGGTCAAATCAAAAAGCCGCAGCAACTCCTCGATGCGCCGCTCGACCGCCGCCGGCGGCACCTCGTACAACTCGGCCACGAATCGCAGCAGTTCGCGCGCCGAAAGCTTGGTGTACAGGTTCGGCTCATCCGGGACAAAGCCGCTGGCCGCCTTGGCCGCGAGCGGTTCGGTCTGCACGTCATGCCCGGCCACGCGTACAGCCCCGGAGGTGGGTTGCAGCAAACCGACGATCATCTTGATCGTCGTCGTCTTGCCGGCACCGTTCGGTCCGAGAAATCCGAAAATCTCGCCGGCGCGCACCTGTAGGTTCACCCTGTCCACGGCCACTTTGTCGCCGAAGCGTTTCGCCAGGTCGAGGGTTTCGATCAGGATGTCGGTCATGGTCGTGTCCTGTGGCGCGGGCGGCGTGAGCCGCCCGCGCGGGATGCGGAAGGATGCGGAACCTGCGGCACGGTCTTGATACTCGGGACTTATCCCCCGGGCGGCGTGGCCCGCTCGAGGCGGCGAAACTCGAAGTATGAGTAAACCACGGGGATGAGACCGGCCACTGCCACCGGCACCATGATAAACCAGATCGAGAGCCGTTCGAACAGCGACCCCAGCGCAGCCACCACGCCGGATACCTGGAAGAGGACCGCCCCCAGGCGGTGGGTCTTCGCCCACACCACGTCGTTACTCAGCGTCCATGGGGTGCGGATGCCGACGAAGAAGTTGCGCTTGGCGTTGCGGATCAGGTCGCCCACAAAGAAGAAGACCAATCCCATCGCCAACGGCATGAAGCGGTTGATGCTGATCTCTATGCCCAGGTTCCATAGCAGGGTGAACACGTGCACCGCGAGCATAAAGACCAGGATCAGTACGACGAAACGGTCGTACTTTGGCCGGAAGGCGGCGATGTTGTGCTTGAGCGGGTCGATGGAGGGGATGGCCAAGAACAAGAGACCCATCCCCAACATCATGAGCGGTAGCAGGAAGACACCCCACAGGCGTGTCATAGTCCCATCCACCTGGCCGAACTCATTCCAATGGCTGGCCACCATCTCGGGAAGTCGCGGGTAGACCAGCACGCCCGCACCAAACGCCAGAAGGACAACAATCCAGGAAACGATCCAAGCAGCTTTCACGGCAGGTATCCTTTCGAAGATGAGAAGTGAACCGGCAGCCTCGCCTCGGGCCGTTGCCGGCTAGAGATGCGAGAACAACCGATTGCGCGAGAATGTACGCACGCCGACCCACAGGAGGCCAGCATCCACCACCCAGACGGCCAGGCCCACCAGGAACGCCACGGGCACGCTGAGAAACATAACCCCAGTCACCTGGCCGGCCATCAGCGCGAGAACCAGCACCACCCCCGAAGCACTCAACTGGTAGGACTCCATAAAAGTGCCCACGCGCGACGAGATGATAACGGCCGAGGCCATCCCCAGCGTGGCCACAGCCGGAGCGACCCACAGCATGAGCGGCCACCAGGGTGCGGTGGGGAACCACATGCGGCCCATCACCGGTAGCCCGGCCAGATTGACCACGATGCCGTAGAGCACGAAGCTGGCCCAGCATAGGGCGAGCGCCGGCATCACCGAGGCAACGATCTTGCCCAGGATGAGCTCGGCGTCGCTGGTGGGCGAATACAGCAGGCCCTCCAGCGTCTTGCGCTCCTTCTCCCCGACGAAAGAATCGGAGGCCACGATGCTGGCCATCATCAGCGGCAAGATCAGGAACATTGGCGCGAACATGTAACCGGTGGTAAAGACCACCCATACTTGAAGCGGGCTGAGCCCGGCCAGAGCCTGGGTCACGGCGGGAGGCATGCGCTGCAACATGCCCTCCAGTTCCTGCAGCGAGAAGGCGCTGCCGGAGGAGCTGCTAAAGGCTTGCGGCAGGAGCACGATCGCGAGCGGAAGGACGACGACGAGCATCACCGGCACGATAACCGCCGGCGCCACGGCGGCCTTGTTCTGCATTACCTCCTTGAGATCCTTGCGGGCAATAGCCCAGATCAGCGACCAGTTCATGCGGGCCTTCCTTCCGGCTGCTCCTGCAACTCGAAGTAAATCTCTTCGAGCGTGTGCCGGCGCGGCATCACGCGCATCAGGCGCGCACCCTGCGCGGCCATCCAACTCACCAGGTCGGGGATGTCCGCCTCGCGGCTCAATTGCACCAGCAGGCGAGTCGCCTCTCCCTCCACGCGTTGAACACCCGGCTGGCGCGAGAGATCGCGGCGCAGGCTGGTTCCCAATTCGATCTGAACATCGATTTCGACCCATAGGCCGCGCCACAGCGTACGCCCGAGTTCGGCCAGGCTGCCCTGAGCAAGCACACCTCCCTGACGCAGCACCGCCACCCGGTCGCACAATCGCTGAGCCTCATCCAGATTGTGCGTGCACAGGAACACCGTCCGCCCGGTCTCGTGGCTGAGCTGTTCGATGAGTTGCGTCACCTGGTGAGCCGCTTCAGGGTCCAGCCCGGCTGTGGGCTCGTCGAGGAAAAGGACCTTGGGGTTGTGCAGCAGTGCGCGCGCAAGCGCCAGGCGCTGCTTCATGCCCTTGCTGAATCCCCCCACCTTGTCGTCGGCGCGCGGGCCGAGTTCGAAGAAGTCGAGTTGCGCATCCACCCGCGCCTCGAGGTCCGCCCGACCCAGGCCATACAGCGTGCCCGCGAAGCGCAGATTCTCGCGCGCCGAGAGGCGCTCGTAAAGCGAGGGCGTCTCGGTTAGCACGCCGGTCTGACGGCGCACCTCTTTGCCTTGTGTCGCCGGGTCAAGCCCCAGCACGCGCATCCGGCCTGCATCCGGCTTAAGCACCCCATTGAGCAGGCGCACCGTGGTCGTCTTGCCCGCACCGTTTGGGCCAAGCACGCCGAAGACCTCGCCCTCGCGGAGTGCGAACGAGAGATCGCGCACGGCGTGCACGGCACCGAAGGCGCGGCTGAGCCCGCTCGTCTCGACAACCACCATGTGTCCGCCTTTCAGGCCGTCGCCAAAGGCTCAGAGGCCGGCACGGGGGAGTCCGCGGGTACCTGCACGGGCAGGCGCCGCGTGACGATGAGCCATGCTACGAAGAGCAGCAGGCCGATCCACCCCAGCGGGCTGACCGGCGTTCCGCCCCAGGTCACATCGAATGGGGTGAGGAAGAGGATCGAGATGCCGGCCGTGGCGTTGAGCGCGCCGTGCGCCAGCGCCGGCGCCCACGGGCTGCGCGTGCGCAGATACAACCAACTGAAGACGGTGCCCAGCAGAACGCATGCCACCACCATCATGAGCGTGCCGAGCACCGGTGCGCTCGGGTAATTGTGCCCCTGCAGAATGACCGGCGCATGCCAGATGCCCCAAATGGTGCCGCTCAGCAGGACGGCCTTCCATTGCCCCAGCGGAAGAAGCTGTGGCAGAAGAAACCCGCGCCACCCCAGCTCCTCGCCCATGCCGAAGAGCGTATTGAAGAGAGGCGCTAGGGTCAGGCTAAGGCCGATCTGGGCCGCGACGACCACCCATGCCGGAACGGGCAACCCGCCCGGGACTGAGGCGAAGCTTTGCCTGATCACACCGAAACCCAGGTCCAAGCGTGCCAGCCCGAAGAGCACGGTGAACAGGCCGGCCGCCACGGCGAGAGCGGGCGGGAGCAGCCAGGCCCACAGATACACGCGCTTCTCGCCCAGCCGTCCGAGGTTCAAACTGCGCAGGCTCTTCTTCGCCGCAAAGCGCGTGGCGAAGAGCGCGCCCAGGCCCGGCCCCCACATGGCCAGCGACCAGGCGACCAGCGCGACGACCTGCTGCGTTTCGGGCGCCGCGCCGCGGAAGGCCAGAGGCAAGAC
>DATEAT010000132.1:0-14560 GCA_035288225.1 Anaerolineales bacterium
GGCCGAGGCCTTGTGGTATTGCTCGAGCATGCGCTGAAGTTCATCGCGCGAGGTGCCCGTGCGCGAGGTGTAGTAGGCGCGTGCCTCGGCCGCCTCGGGCAGCGTCTCGAGCGTCTGCAGCGTTTCGGGCGCCAGGGTGAACTTCTTGTTCTCGGTCAAATCCCAGCGCGCATTGTGCCGGTAGGAGAGGAAATTGACCACGACCACAATGCCGACAAACGCCAGGCTCATGAGCAACACGTTGCTGCCGTAGCGCGCCTGGCGGGAGCCCAGCCATCGCGCCACGCGTCCCGGGTCGAGCAGCGCCGAGACGAGCAGCGCCACCACGCCGATCACCATCCCGGCGTAGACGTAGCCGTCGAACAGTCGGCGCACAAAATAGTAGCCGCCGGCCAGCACCAACAGCACCACGCCCAGGCCGAGTGTGTAAGGCGCGAGAATGCGCCAATCGAAATCTGCGAACGCCTGCCCGACCGATTTCAGCCAGGTGGAAGGTGTGCGCTTCGGAGACTTCCCGTGCTCATCCATTTACTGCCACCTCCGCGCCTCGACCACACGGGTGCCGGCGAAAAGCGCCAGAGCAGTCAGGCTGACGTAGTAGACGATGTCGCTCGTGTCGATGACGCCGGCATACGCGTTGTTGTAGAAGTGCCCTGAGAAATCCAGATAGGAGAGCACCGTACTGGCGGTGCCGCTGGCGGCTTGCACCGGCAGGCTGATGACCCACAAGAGCAGCAGGACGCCCAGCGTGGTGAAGTAGGAGGCAATCGGGTTGGAAAACATGGCCGAGGCCATCACCCCGATGGCGACCATGGCCATGATCATGAGCAGCATGCCCAGGTAGGAACTGACCAACGGCCCCTGGTCGATGCCGGGCGAGGTGATCGCATTCAGGATGATCGGGAAGATCCATGTGCCGGCCAGGATCACCAGCGAGAAGCTCATCCCGCCGAGCCACTTGCCGACGACCAGTTCCGCATCGCGCACCGGCGCCGTGAGCAGCAGTTCAATCGTGCCGCTGCGGCTCTCATCGGCGATCAGGCGCATGGTAATGGCCGGCACGCCGAAGAGCAGCAGCGTGGCCAGCGGGGCCAGCACCGCCTGACCGTCGGGCGCGTACTGGTTGAGGATCGAGGCGCCCAGGTTGGAGTAGAAGATGACGCCCAGCACCAGGAAGATCATGGCCGCCACGGCATAGGCCACTGGGGAGATGAAGTATTGGCGGAATTCACGCGTGGCGATTATCCAGATATTGCGCATGGTCGGGTTCTCCTGTGCGCCGCGGCTAGCTTTCCGTTCCACTTTCGGAACGGGTCAGTTCAAGGAAGATATCTTCCAGGCTGATACCCTGGGTGTGCAATTCGAGCACGTCGAGATCGTTCTTGACCAATGCGCGGGCAATCGCCGGTCGAGCTTCGGTGCCCGAGGCGGTCTCCACTTCGAATTGGCCCGGGCCGCGCGCGGCGACCGAGGTCACACCCCGCACCTTGCGCAAGACGGCCTCCGCGCCGGAGGCTTCACCCGCAACGCGCACGGTGATCCGTTCGGCGCCCGCCAGGCGCGACTGCAGGCGCTCGGGTGTGTCTTCCGCCACGATGCGGCCTTTGTTGATGATGAGCACGCGCTGGCAGATCTGCTGTGCCTCGGACAGGATGTGAGTCGAAAGCAGCACCGTGTGGTCGCGGCCGATCTCGCGGATGAGCTCGCGCACCTCGACCACTTGGGCCGGGTCGAGGCCGATGGTCGGCTCATCGAGGATCAGCACCTCCGGTTGATTGAGCAGCGCCTGAGCCAGGCCCACGCGCTGGCGCAGGCCCTTCGAAAGCCGGCCGATGTAGGACTCGGAACGGTCCTCCAGGTGCATGCGCTCGATCACCGCGTCCACCCGCTGCTCGGCCTGGGGCACGCGGCGCAACGCCGCCATGAAGTCCAGGTACTCCTGCACCGTCATCTCAGGGTAGAGCGGTACGGTCTCGGGCAGGTAGCCGATGCGCCGGCGCACCTCGAGCGATTGCTCGACCACGTCGTAGCCTGCGACGCGTGCGGTGCCCTGGCTGGGCGGCATGAA
The DNA here is from genome assembly GCA_035288225.1 of Anaerolineales bacterium. Classification (GTDB taxonomy): domain Bacteria; phylum Chloroflexota; class Anaerolineae; order Anaerolineales; family RBG-16-64-43; genus RBG-16-64-43. The sequence continues at coordinate 2,069 of DATEAT010000132.1, forward strand.
GGCGGTCAGGATGCGCATGGTGGTCGTCTTGCCGGCGCCATTCGGCCCGAGGAACCCCACCACCTCGCCCTTGGAGGCGTTGAATGAGAGCCCGTCGATGGCCTTGCGCGGGCCATACCATTTCGTCAGATCAGTGACTTCGATCATCCCAGCCTCAATGCGCGGCGAATTTGCAGGCCGATTTGGCCAGCGTGCACGAACCGACCCTAAGTTTGTACAGCCAAAGTGAGGAGTGTCAAGCGAGGCCTTACGATTCTCATGGATTCTTCATGTTTTCGTGCCACTTCCGGCCTCAGATCGTGCCCGTCAGCCTGCGCCCGGCGAACGCCGCATAGCGCTCCGAGACAGACCGGAATTGTCCGCCTTCGCTTGACAGCCTGGAAACCGTCAACTAAAATACTCTGGCTGCCCTCGCTCGACCAAAAACCGCATAGACGGAGGCTTTTCCTGCCATGATGTACGGACTCACTGCGTTCGAACAAGTGGGAATCTGGAGCGTACTGGGCGTTGCCATTCTCGGGCTCCTGTACGCGCTCTTCTTGCGCGGACAGATCCTGCGCGAGGACAAGGGCACGCCCAAAATGCAGGAAGTCTGGAATGCCATTCGCGAGGGTGCGGACACGTATCTCCGGCGGCAGTTGGTCTCGATACTGCCGCTGGTTGCGATTCTGACCGTCGCGCTCTTCTTCTCGGTCTACATCGTGCCGCCCTCCGCCGAGGCCATGGATCGCTTCGCCGGGCAACCCGCCGACAATGTGCGCCTGATCGTAGGCATTGGGCGCGCGATTGCCTTCATCATGGGGGCCGGCTTCTCGCTCACGGTGGGGCAATTGGGCATGCGCATGGCGGTGCAGGCCAACGTGCGCGTGGCCTCCGCCGCGCGGCGTTCATTTGGCGATGCACTGCGTATCGCCTATCGCGCCGGCACCATCACCGGCATGCTCACCGACGGGCTGGGCCTCTTCGGCGGGACGATCATCTTCATCATCTTCGGCGTGGCTGCGCCCGACGCGCTGCTCGGCTTCGGGTTCGGCGGCACGCTGCTGGCGCTCTTCATGCGGGTGGGCGGCGGCATCTTCACCAAAGCGGCCGATGTGGGCGCCGACCTGGTGGGCAAAGTGGAGGCCGGCATCCCCGAGGACGATCCGCGCAACCCGGCCGTGGTGGCGGACCTGGTGGGCGATAACGTCGGCGACTGTGCAGGTATGGCCGCCGATATCTTTGAGTCGTACGAGGTGACGATTGTTGCGGGCCTGATCCTGGGCCTGGCGCTGTATCACCTGACCGGGCACATCGAGTGGATTATCTACCCGCTTCTGGTGCGCGGCATCGGCGTCCTCTCCTCGATCATTGGCACGTATGCCGTACGCAGCGGGCCGGGCAAGAGCGGCAACGCCATGGCGGCGATCTTCCGCGGGTTCTTGACCTCGGCTGCAATTTCGGTGGTGTTGTTTGGCGGAATGGCCGCCGTATACATGCGCGGAGTGCCGGGCGGCTGGTGGCGCCCGTTCCTGGCCACGGCGGCGGGCGTGTTGTTGGCCATCATCATCGACCGGCTGACGGAGTACTTCACCGGCACGCACGGCGCGCCCGTCAAGGAAATCCGCCGCGCGACGAACACCGGCCCGGCCACGACCATCCTCTCGGGGCTCTCGGTAGGCTACGAGTCGACGGTCTGGTCGGCGTTGGTCATCGCCGCGACGCTGCTGGCTTCGATCATCATCTTCGGCGGCATCCCCGGGATGGACGGCGTCCAGCAGGTCACCTTCATCCTCTACGGCGTGGCCATGACGGGCATCGGCATGCTGACCCTCACCGGCAACAATGTGGCCATGGACTCGTACGGCCCGATCTCCGACAACGCCAACGGGATCGGCGAGATGGCCTGGCACGGAATGAAGGACCCCGAGACGCAGGCTGCACGCGGCATCATGGCAGAGTTGGACGCCGTGGGCAACACGACGAAGGCCATCACCAAGGGCGTGGCCATCGGCTCGGCGGTGATTGCAGCGGTCTCGCTCCTCGGCTCCTACTTGGTCGATGTGAGCAAGGTCCAGGAAGCGATGGGGCTGCCGCTGGCCGAGCGCCTGACCAGCGTGGGCATCCGCATCTCCATCCCGCAGGTGTTTGTCGGCCTGCTGATCGGCGGCGCCCTTCCGTGGCTCTTCTCGTCCTTTGCCATCCAGGCTGTAAGCCGCGCCGCGTCCTTGATCGTTGAAGAGGTTCGTCGCCAATTCCGCCTGGGTGTCTTGGAGGGCAAGGTCAAGCCCGACTATCGCCAGGCCGTTTCAATCTCGACTGCGGCGGCGCAGAAGGAGCTGATCAGTCTGGCTCTGCTGGCCGTCTTGTCGCCGATCATCGTTGGCCTGGTCCTGCAAGTCGAGGCCTTGGGCGGCTTCCTGGCCGGCATCATCCTCTCTGGGCAACTCTTGGCGGTGTTCATGTCGAACGCCGGCGGCGCGTGGGATAACGCCAAGAAGCTGATCGAGGATGAGCCTTCCGACCCGGCCAAGAACACGGGCAAGGGTTCTGAGCGGCACATGGCAGGCGTGGTGGGCGATACGGTCGGCGACCCGCTCAAGGATACGGCCGGCCCGGCGCTCAACCCGATGATCAAGGTTGTGAACTTGGTCTCGGTGATCATCGCCCCGATCGTCGTGCAGTACAAGGAACTCGGGGTGGGGGGCTGGATTGCGGTCGCGGCGCTGGCCGTGGCGATTCTGTGGGCCATTTGGCAGAGCAAGCGCCCGGTGAAGCAGCTCAACGCGTAGCCCCCATTCGCCTCGGATGGAATAGGGAGGCCGGCCGCAGCAATGCGGCCGGCCTTGTATTGTCCACGCAAGCTGGTCGCGCATCGTGCGCGCAAGCTCAGGGTGCCGGTCGGCTTGCCAGGTCCAAAAGATGGACTGACAATGGGTGATGGCAGAAGCCCTACCCGCCAAGCGGCGTGCCCGAATCGCCTGAACAAGTGCAGGCAACCCGAAACAGGCCAGGATGTTGACGCACGTGCGAACGCCCGGATGTGTTACCGATTGCACCGTTGCGGGTGAAGGCCCGCCGCTCATCTTGTTGCACGGGGCCGGCGGCCGGGGCTCGGCCTGGCGCGAGGTCATTCCTCAACTCGCGCGCGGTTTTCAGGTCATCGTTCCGGATATACCCGGCCATGGAGATTCAAAGGCGCCCGGCGCGCTCTACACGCGGCGTTTCTACTCCTCTTGGCTGAAGCGATTCATCATCGAAATGCGTCTCTCAAGGCCGAGCATCGTCGGCCATTCCTTGGGCGGAGCGATCGCGCTTGCCTTGGCCGTGCAACAGCCCGATCTGATCGATCGTCTCGTGCTCGTGAACTCGATAGGTCTGGGGGCACCCGCAGCCCGGGCGAGCCTGTTGCTCCTTGCCGCGCTTTTCACTCCTTCGGAGGAGGCTGCCCTTGCCTTGATGGGAGCGGCTATGTTCGGGGAGCAAGTCGCGCGACCCAAGGCGCTGATGTACGACCTGGTGGCGCGCAGCGGCCCTATCCCTCGCGGGCTGAGAGGATTCTGGCTTGTCTTCTCACGTACCTGGGATATTGCGCGGCCCATCCGCCCCCGCGACTTAGAGCAGATCCGCCTGCCCACCCTGATCGTGTGGGGCGCGGACGATCCATATTTCCCCATCGCCCACGCCCGCCGAGCCGCGCGTCACTTGGCCAAGAGCAGGGTCGAGCTCATGCACGGTGCGGGCCACATTCCATTCCTTCAGCAACCACGGGAATTCACTTCGATCGTCGAGGGCTTCTTACGAGCGGGTTGAGCCGCGCCGGCGAGTTGCCCTTGCGTGAGCCCCATCAAAGCAGCAGGCACGCATCGAGAGCGATCATCAGCAGCTGGCTGCGCACTTCGCTGCGCAATTGCCATCCACGCCTATCCCACTTGAGGCCGCTCACGTCGTCGCCCGCATAGACGATCTGGGCCAACTCCGCGCCGCGATACCGGGCGATGGCAAAGAACGCGGCCGCTTCCATCTCTACCGTGAGGCACCCGGCCGCGCGCCGCCGTGCGATGCGCGCTGGCGTCTCGCGATACAAACCGTCCGTCGTCCACGTGGGCCCCATGCGGTAGGGCAGGCTGCGCGCCTCCAGCGTGCGCCGCAGGGCCTGAAGCGCGCGAGGATGAGGCTCGGCTTGCACCCCCGGCGCCAGGTAATGATATGAGGTGCCCTCGTCGCGCACGGCCGAGGTGGGCAGGATGATCTGTCCAACTTCCAGGTCACCCTCGAGCACGCCCGATCCGCCGCAGGCAATGATCCTTCGGCATCCGTAGGCAATCGTATGCTCGAGCACGGCGCCCGCGAGCGGCGCGCCGAGACCCGGGTGGGCCACCGCCAGCTGCTGCCCGTGGTGGTCGATCGCGTACCACACGTGCTCGCCGTCTTCCCATGTCTGCGAGGCAATGCGACGAAGGCGGCCTTCGGACTCCTGCACAGACAGAATCTCATGGAAGAAGCACAACACGCCACGGGTCGGAAAATCCGCAGGTGGAAGGGGCGGGTCCGGGTTGACCAGCGCCTCGCGAGCGGGGTCGAATTCGATGATAGGGGATGTGTCGGGCATCGTCGCTACCTTGGGGAAGGGTGGGCGACATTCTACCAGCCCGAAGGATCAGGCTGTCGGCGAGGGCCGATTCAGCATCACCAACGATGAGTCACAGGGGAAATCTCGAGCCACATGCCAACGAAGGCGCCATGGTCCGCAGCCTGGAGTTGGCGGTTTGCTTCCGCCCGACCTGCGCCACGATTTAATGGAGGGAGAGCGCCTGTTGGATCTGCTGGAGACCGGTCATGCTGGACCCACAGTCTCACGAGGTCCGTTGGGTGGAAGGAGCCACCAACTTCTCAACCCGCACCGCGAGGCTGTTGACCACTCGGTAGATCAACAGGAACACGAAACTGCCGCTGGTGAAGAAATAGAACGCCTGCATCCAGCCCAGTCCACTGTCGGTGCCGCTCGCCAGGCCATGAATCAAAGCGCCTGCATAGGAAAGGAAGCTGGCGTAGTGAAGAACGCGCCAAGCTTGCTGGCCAATCCGCTTGCGCACGTAGAAGCTGGCTGTCACGATGGCCCAGATGTACAGCCCGAGTTGTCCGAGACCCACCCAGATTGGCCGGTAGCTTTCGGTCGCGAACGGAGTCAGCAGTTGGGCCAGGCTGAATTTGCTGTATTGGTCACCGAGCAGGATCAACCCGTGAAACACCGCGAACGCCAGCCCCAACAAGCTGACGTACTCATGCAGCGCGAAGGCCGCCGGAGCTCCCGGCCACAGACGCGCCATCTTGTTGGTGATGCCCACGCCCAGCATCATCGAGGCCCACAAGAGCGCCATTGACACGATGGCTGTGGCCCGCGAGAGGTACCAATAGGCCTTCGGCTGCGATCCGACAAACGAACCCGCAAGGCTTGGCAGCCAGTTCGGCAGAATGATCACCGCCGCCAGTACTCCCACGACCATGGCCGCGAAGATCAACAGCAGCGACTGGGCCGTCAGCGAGGATTCGTATGTTTGTGCGTCGCGATCACCGTCGGTCATGAGGATCTCCACAGGTAGGCAGGCATGCGCCGGCTGTAGAGCGTTTCACCCGATTGCAGCACGAGTACACCCGCCAAAGCATCATCCGCCTCCAGCCATTCCAAACCCGAAAGGCTGCCACCAATGACCACCGCCTTTGCAGCGGCTTCCGCCCGCATAGCGTCGGGTGCGATGATGGTCGCCGTCAGCACGTCAGTCTCGGCGGGCAGGCCGGTCGCAGGGTCGATGAGGTGATGGTTCCACACGCCGCCCTGCAACCAGCGGTGATAGTCGGTGCCCGAAGTCGCCACGCCGCCGCATTCCACCCCTAGGGTTTCGAAGTGCGTAGCGGGCTGGAATGGATCGCGGATGCCGATTGCCCAAGGAAGGCCCTCGGCATTCGGACCGCTGACCGCGATATCGCCGCCGGCATCGACGAGGGCCGGGCCATGCTGTGCGAGGCGCTCGACTGCCTTCTGTGCAGCCCAGCCCTTGGCGACACCTCCGAAATCCAGCTGAACGGATTCGGGCACCGTGAGGGATCGCGTTTCTTCGTCCCAGCGGATTTCCGAGGTGGACCTTTGGCCGTCGAGGACGGTGGCAGGAGGCACTCTGCCCTCCGCCCTCAACAGCTCAAAGGACTGGTCGTAGCCGGCCTCGACCAGTGCATCGAGCATGGTCGGGCGTACCAGCCCACCCGTGAAAGCCTCCGCTTCGCGCGCGGCGTGGAAGACCTCCCACAACGACTGGCTGACCGCGAAGCCTCGCCCGCTGGATCGGTTGAGGCGGTTGAGTTCGCTCTCGGGTCGAAAGCGGCTGAGCGACTGCTCCCACTCCTCGAACCAAGCCGGGACGCGTTGTAGCGTTCGCTTCGCCTCGGGCGAGGGGCTGTCCAGGACCGCCAACATGCGGCACCCCATTGCGCGGAACTCGAGTCGTTTCACGGCTGTGACGAGCCGGTGACAGTCACCGGTCCCGACCCGCCCGTGTCGGATGGCGGACGCGGAGCCGCGCCACCGAGCAGGATGCGGACCGGCGAAAGTGTTGCGGCTAGCGTGGGGCTGGGGCTCGACGGCGTCGCGCTGAGCGGGGTGGGATTTACCGCCGTCGGCGCCGCCCCGGCACTTACATGCGGCGGGGGGACGGCGAACAGCCTCCACAGGCCCAGGCTCATCGTCATCGCCAGGGTCCCGATCACAACCTGTGTGTCGAGCCAGCGATGGGTAGGCTTCTTCTTCATCGCTGCCTCCTAGTCGTCATCCTCAGGATGCTCGTAACTCTCCTCATGCTCATCATCTTCGTATTGCGAGTTCGAGCCAGATGGAGGGCTCCCTCTCCCGTTGTACGACGGCGCCGGCACGACTTGGATCACCTCTCCCGAGGGGCTGACGTACACAACATCGCCCGAGGAGAAGGTGACCTTGTAGGCGTCGGCCCCGTTGAAGGTCGAGCTTTCGACTGAGTAAATGTCAGTTTGCCCCAGGATTTGGGATGCGATCTGGGCCGCTTCCTCGGGCGAGATGGTCGTTGGCGCGGCGGTCGCGGTGGCGGTCGCTTCGAGCGGTGTGGGCTGAATAGCGGCGGCCTCTACGTTCGCGATGGGTGCGCTGCGGAAGGCCGTCACGACGCCGGCCAGCACGACCAGAACGAAGGAAGTGAGCACGCCCGAAATGAACAGAGGTGTCTTTTTCATCGAATATCCTCCGAATTGGGATAGTTCCAGAAGGGAGGATACGATTTCGAGGTTGGGTTTCCCTTGGAATCTCCGGCCAGTTTTCCAATCTTCCTCCAAGATTCCTCTGCTACACTGAAAAAACCTGCAAATCCGAGCCGCATACCGGACAAGACTCCCTCCATGCGCATCCTGGTCATTGAAGACGACAAGCGTCTCTCCGCGCTCATCCAGAAGACTTTGGTGGCCGAAGGTTTCCAAGTTGACGCCGCCTACACGGGCGACGAGGGGGTTGAAATCGCACTGCGAGGGGCGCACGATGCTGCTATTGTCGATTGGATGTTACCGGGGCGGGATGGACCTGCCGTCTGCCAAGCCATTCGCGCCGCGAGGCTCGCGATGGGCCTGCTCATGCTGACGGCCCGCTCCCAGGTAGAAGACCGGGTGGCCGGACTCAACAGCGGAGCGGACGACTACCTCACCAAGCCCTTCTCGTTCGAGGAACTCATCGCTCGCCTGCATGCGCTCGGACGGCGCGTGGAGGGAACCGCCGCCAGCGCGTTCGAGCTGCGCGTGGGCACCCTCGTTCTCGACACGCGTGCTCACGCCGCGCGCAGGGGCAATCGGCCGCTCGACCTGACAAAGACCGAATGGAATTTGCTCGAGTGCTTCATGCGCCATCCCGGCCAGATGCTCTCGCGGCAATTCCTGTTGGACTATGTCTGGTCCTATGCGGCCGCGGTTCAAGCGTCAATGGTCGACGTGTACGTTTCTTACTTGCGGGCAAAGTTGCGGGCGCCGGGGACGCGCGATCCCATCCAGACCCAGCGCGGCATCGGTTATCGTCTCGACCCAGAACATGCTTAGAGCCCTGCGCTTCCGCCTCAGCCTGCTATACCTTGCGGCCAGCCTCGGGCTGGTGGCCCTGCTCGGATCCGGCACCTATGGCCTGCTCGCGCTCTACTTTCAACGCTCGACCGACCTGGCATTGCAGTACAAGATGTCGACGGAGTTCCGTCTGAGGGGATTGACCCTTCCGGCTGAGCTCGTGTTGGCGGAACAGGCGTGGATGCAGCAGGGAACCCAGCCGGCGCCGACCAGTCTCGGGCTCACACCACAGGCTACTTCTCAATCCGCGTCAAACGAGCTTGTCCTGGAGGAGCAGGTCACCTCTCAGTCTTCAGGCCAAGAAAATCTGGAGCAGCAGGTCGCCACCCAATCGTTGGGCGAAGAGGATGCGGAGCAGCAGACCACCCCCGAGCCTCCAGACCAAGAAGACGATGATGAGCCGACCACCCCTCAACCGCAAGGCGAGGAGGGCCCTGAGGGCCAGATCGCGCCCGAGTCCGGAGGTGAAGAACACCTGGAGGATGAGATCACGCCCCGATCGCCGGATGGAGAAGAGCAGAAGGCGCAGCTCGCGCCCCAGCCTTCAGGCGAGGAGGATCCGGAGGAACAATACACTCTCCGATCTACCGACGAAGAGGATCTGCAGGAGCAGGTCACCCTTCAATCTTCAAACAAAGAAGACCCATGGGTGCCCATCGCCTCCCCAGCGGCACACGAAGGGCGCCTGGAAGAGCAATCCACCCCTCAATCTCCAAGCGAAGACAGCCCGCAGGTGAGTGCTACCCCCCGATCTTCAATTGATGGAGCCCTGGACGTACGGTCCACCCCCCCATCCGGGGAATCGCCTTCGGAGGCGGAGCTCGACGGCGATGATCGCTATGATGGCCGACTGGCGCCCGTCTTCGTCATACCGCAGGTCGGCAGCGCTGCAAGCTTCGGGGTGCCGGTCGTCAACAACCCGTCGGCAATAGCTGGAGCGTTGCGCAACGGGTCCGACTTGCGCACGACCTCGCTCGGCGACGGCCGGCGGGTCCGGTTGCTAACCTACCGCGTGGGTGACGAAAGCGTACTGCAAGTGGGCCGCCTCTTGAGCGATCAGGACCGTTTGCTGGCGCAGTATTTGACGGGGCTGCTCCTCATGGGGAGTACAGCCAGCGTGATTCTGGCAATTGCCTCCTGGGCGATGGCCGGGCGCTCGATCAAGCAGGCTCAGCAGTCGTGGGACCAACAGCAGCAGTTCATCTCGAATGCCAGCCACGAACTGCGCACGCCCCTGACACTTCTCCGTGCCAATGCCGACTATGCACTGCGCAATCGATCGCCTGCCGAGCGAGAGAAATCGCTGCGCGACATCGTCGATGAATGCGACTACATGAATCGCATGGTGGAGGACTTGCTCCTCCTCTCCCGGTTGGATGCCCACCGCCTCGTCCTGACTGCTGATCCGGTCGCCCTCCCGGAATTCTTATCTGAGACGGTCCGCCAGGTGGAACGCATCGCTACGGCGAAGGGGGTGACCATCACCCTCGGCCCCGTGCAGGGTTCGGTGCGCGGGGACAAAGTGCGAATGCGCCAGGCCTTGCTGGTCGTGCTCGACAATGCGCTGCGCTTCACGCCATCGGGGGGGACGATTAGCCTTTCCGCCCAGGTTCGTGGGCGAGAGGTGGTGTTGAGCGTGACTGACAACGGTGTCGGGATTTCGCGCGAGCATCTGCCGCACATCTTCGAGCGCTTCTACCAAGTGCCGGGCCAGCCTGGTGAAAGCCATGGCAATGGATTGGGGCTCTCGATCGCACGTGGACTTGTGGAAGCTCACCGGGGACGAATGGCCGTAGTCAGCCGGAAGGATGCCGGAACCACGGTGCAGATTATCTTTCCCTTGGCAGGCCCCAGAACGGGTCCATCAAGGAGCGTGAGCGGGACCTAAGCCCGGTTGCGAATTCAGGTGGGTCACGACGCGTGCGAACTCGGGCGCGCGGAGGCTTGCATGCCTCGTGCGCGAGTGATCCGAGATGCGGCCACATCCTCCGGCCTTGGAAGTCTCCCTCTACCTCGGAGGGCCATCCCGTCGAGAGGCGCCCAATCATCCTCCGGATAGGAACGCTTCCCACTCTTTTTGAATGTTGAAGCGTTTGGTGAGGATGTTGGATCCGCTGGTGACGCCCGATTGCCACAGTCGCATCTTCAGCGCGTCGCTGTCAAGCAAGGTCCCGATCTTGCCTGCTTTGCCTGCCAGAAGCGCGGTTTGCAGCTTCCCGAAGTGTTCGTTGATGAACGCATCGTTGAGCCACATGCCGCGGAAGTCGACCGCCGCCACCCAGCCGGGTTTCAAGCGGGCTGCTTCGCGGGTGACACTCGCCACGAGTTGCGCGAAATCGTCGGGTGTGAGCGCCTGATTGGACACGATATCCATTCGCTGGCGGTCGGGATCAGCCTTGACTGAAATCATCGTTGTCCTCCTCGCACGACGGCCACCCACCCCGTAATTGTAGCCTGCAGCGGGGATTCCGCGCGGGCGCGCCGGCGGGCCACTCTACCTAGCCGGGCACAATCCCCGTCTTCGGCTTGCGCGATTGGAGGTATTCCTCGACCTCGATCATGGGCGGGCGATCGTCCTCGGCAACGTGCTCGACGTCGAGATAATAACCCCCCGCATTGCGCCGGATGATCTTCATGGTGGTGTTCAGGCCCTCCAAGATGGCCGAGCCGGCGCGGCGTTCGATGCGCCGCATAACCACCTGAATGATGGCGAACGACATCTTGCTGAGCGCCTCCAGGTCCTGATTGCGGTGCACGCGCTCCAGCAGGTCCACCTGGGCGATCGAGCGCACGCCGAATTGCTCGGCCATGTCGATCAGCAGCCCGGTCTCGACGCCATAGCCCGAGAAGAAGGGCAACCGCTCCAGCGCCTCGCGCCGCCCGGCGTACTCACCCGCCAGCGGCTGGATCAATCCGGAAAGCTCGGGATAGAGAAGGTTGAGCAGAGGCCGGGCCGTGAGCTCGGTCACGCGCCCACCGCCTGCCGCCTGGGTGCTGCTGCCCACGCGCAGCGGCCTGCGGTAGAAGCCCTTGACCAGCCGGAGGTGTGCATCTAGCAGCAGCGGACCGAGCAATCCGTAAACAAAACGCGGATGAATATTGAGGATGTCGCTGTCGACCCAGGCCACCAAATCGCCGTGGGTGACGAGCAGGCTCTTCCACAACGCCTCACCCTTACCGTCGCGGGCCCCGAGCGAGGGCAAAAGATTCTGGTGGATGAAGGTGGGGATGCCCATGCGGCGGGCGATTTCCCGCGTGCGATCCGTCGAACCGGAATCGATCAGCACGATCTCATCCAGCAGCGGCACGTCGACCATTAACGCCCGGCGGAGGGTTCCCAAGACTCGCCCTACAGTCGCTTGCTCGTTGAGCGAAGGGACCGCCAGGCTGATGCTGAGCCCGCGGGCGCGTTTCAACTCGAGCAGCCGCCCGAGATCGTCAAACTCGCTGGCGTGATAGGTGTTCTCGGCGAACCACTTGTCCACCAGCACCGAAATGGCCCGCGATCCGGCGCGCACGCCGTCGAATACGTGAGGCGTCTCTGCCTCGACGCGTGTCTTGACAATTACCACCGCGCCCGAGTATTCGCGCAGCATGCTTTCCGCCAGAGGGCCGATGCCGGGCTGTGCTTGCGCCGGCTGCGCCGAGGCGCCCATCACGACCAGATTGGCGCGTTCAGCCCAATCGCGAATGAGATTCAACGGCTCGGCCGAGGTGGCCGAGTGCACTTGAACCTCCGGCAGCCGAGGCAGGATGCGGGCCAGTCCGGCGAATGAAGCATCCGCAACCCCCTCGCTGTCGGGTGGCGTAATATGGAGAACCTGAAGTCGTTCGCTCGGCAAGCTGAGCGCCATGCGTAGAGCCAGTTCGGCGTACGGCCCGCCGCGCATCGGCGTGAGGATGTGCAGCGGCTCCGTCGGCAGCGGTCCGCGCAGGATGGCCAGATTGCACGGTGGGCGGGCCAGGACCTCGCCCACGTCCGCATCCATGGCCTGGAAATGCCCCGGATGCTCGAGCAGCAGCAGAGCGGTGGGATCCCCTTGAAGCTGCAGCTCAAGATCTTTCCACGGCCGGTGGCTGACGAACGTGCGCGCCGCCCGGTTCTCGCGTGCTTCCATCCCCATCTGGACCAGCGTGCGTCGCAATTGGCGCGCCATCGCTGCCCCGCGCGAGAGCGGCTTGCCCAGTGGGACTCGAACCAGTCCGAGCAGGACCGGCCTGCCCCCCATGCTGCGCGCCAGGGCCACCAGCGGCCGCACGTCGAGCCCGAGCATGGCGGGTACGTAGATGCGCCGGAAGGGCAGGAAGGGACGGGTGGGAGAGGTCATTGCTGCTCCACCAGCGGGCGAATGCATCTGCGGTAGACGCCCTCCCAGGTGTACTCTTGTG
>DATEAT010000133.1:0-9711 GCA_035288225.1 Anaerolineales bacterium
GCCGTGGGCGGGGGTGGAAGGCAGCTGGGTGCGACCCATTCGCAGACTCCGGATGCCATCTTCGCGCACTTCCCCGGGCTCAAAGTCGTCGCGCCGGGAACGCCGGCGGATGCCAAAGGGCTGCTCAAATCGGCCATCCGATCGGATGATCCGGTACTGTTCCTTGAACACGCGACGCTTTACCAGTTGCGGGGTGAGGTGCCGGAGGGAGAACATCTCGTGCCCATTGGGCGCTCGGCCATCCAAAGGCCGGGGCGCGATGTGACCCTCGTGACCTACAGCAAGATGCTGGATGTCTCGCAACGTGCAGCGGCGGAGTTGGCCAAGGAAGGCGTGGAAGTCGAAATCGTCGATTTGCGGACGCTGCGCCCGCTCGACATGGAACCCGTGCTCGACTCGTTCCGCAAGACGAACCGCGCGGTGATTGTGGAGGAAGGCTGGCGATCGTATGGCGTTGGCGCGGAGATCGCCGCGCGCATTTACGAGGAGGCCTTCGACTACGTCGATGCCCCGATTCGCCGCGTTGCCCAAAAAGAAGTGCCGCTGCCCTACAACCGGAACCTGGAACAAATGGCCCTGCCGCAGGAGAATGACATTATCCAGGCGGTGCGGGAGGTGCTCTGATGGCCGACATCGTTATCATGCCCAAGCTCGGCTTCGACATGGCGGAAGGCACACTCGTGCGCTGGGTGCGACGGGTAGGCGAAAGCGTGGCCAAGGGCGAGGTGCTGGCCGAGATTGAGACCGACAAGGCGACGGTGGAGGTCGAGTCCGGTTTCAGCGGCGTCGTGCGGCAGCAACTCGTCGAGGCCGGGACGAGCGTACCGATCGGCTCGCCGATCGCGGTCATTGGCACAGCAGACGAGGTGATTGACCTGGCGAAGATCGCCGCCCCACGGACGGGCGCGGCCGCAGCTCTTCAGGTTGCTCGCCCCGCGGCCGTCGCGGCGACTCAATCTCCCGCGGCACCAGCCGCCGAGCCCGGCCCTTCAGAGCGCTCGGCCGCTTCGCCGCTCGCACGCCGCCTTGCCGCAGAAGCCGGGCTGGATCTGGCGAAGGTGCATGGAACTGGCGCGGGAGGGCGCGTCACGCGCAAGGACGTTCAGGCGGCGCGCGGCGCGCCTGTGGCGCGCCCGGCCGAAGGCTCTAGCCCGAGCGCCTCGCTTCCGCCGCTGGCGTTCACCCCTGGACCCGCGGGGGAAGACGTGCAGGTCCCACGCACGCGCCTGCGCCAGGCCATCGGGCGGCGTATGACCGAGGCCAAACAACAGCTGCCGCACTTTTACGTGACTCATGAGTACCGCATGGAAGCGCTCATGGCTGTCCGCGCCCAGGCCAATGCCTATCTGGACGAGGCCGAGAGACTCTCCGTCAACGATTTCGTGGTGAAGGCCGTCGCGTTGTGCCTGCGCCAGTTCCCCAATCTGAACGCCTCGCTGGCGGGCGATGCGGTGGTCCAGCACGCCGAAGTCAATGTGGGCGTAGCGGTTGCCGTGGAGGGCGGGCTGTTGACCATCGTAACGCGCGAGGCGGATCGCAAACCTCTGCGCCTTCTGGCTCGCGAAACGCGCGAAGCGGTCGCCCGCGCGCGCGAGGGCAAGGTGCGGCCGGCGGACGTGGAAGGGCCGACATTCACGGTCAGTAACCTGGGGATGTTCGACGTCGAGCACTTCATCGCCATTATCAATCCGCCCGAGGCGGCCATCCTGGCCGTCGGATCGGTGCAGGAAGTTCCAGTCGCAGAGGCTGGCGTGGTCAGATCCGGATTGCGCATGAAAGCGACTCTCTCCGCCGACCATCGCGTGACGGACGGTGTTGAGGCGGCGCGCTTCCTCCAGTCGCTCGCGCGCTACATCGAGAACCCAGCGGGGCTGCTGCTGTAAGCTTGCGTGGCGGTCGGCCGGGGGCTCGAGCCGGTTGTTCCCACGTGCGGGGAAGGATACCTGCGAAGTCCTCTCTCGAAACCCGCCAATGCGGAATTCGGGCGAGTGCTGAGTGAAAGCAGTCAATCGTATTGCGTGCTATGCCCTCCTCAGGCGAGTTTGCGGAGTAGTGCGCCGCAGGAATCAACGCGGGCCATCGTAATGATGGCCCGCGTTTGTGTTCCGGGTGCCGTGAACTGCTACTTGGTGCACCTCAGGTAGTTGATGTTGAAGTAGACCGGGCTGCGGGCGATGACATTATCGGCGCGGTCGGTGGCGACGAACTGGTAGTTCAGCAGCGCGTCGTCGAACGCGGTGTAGGTGGGAATGTCGTGGGTGTAGAGGCTGATGTAGTAGTACCCGCCGGTGAGCGGGTTCATAGCGATGCCCTTGTTCCAGCGCGTGACGTTGCCTGTGATCCGATCGCGCAGGCGCACGAAGAGCACCACGCTCTTGACTTCTTGGGAGGGCGTGACTGCGACGCGGAAGGTCTCGACCATCGTGCCGCAGTTCTCGGAGAACCACCAGACCTTCGAGTCCGAGATGTCGGGCACGAAGGAGTAGCCGCCCGGCAGCGGAGTCTTTGTCGGTTCAGGTGTAGGCGCGGGCGTGCCGCTTGTGGGAGTGGGTGAGGGGGTGGCTGCGATGACAGGCTCCGGGAGGAACTGGAAGTCCCAGCCAAGATTGACACCGCTCTGAGCCTCGCCGTCGGCCAACGTGAGCTCGACGATCTCCGGGTCGGGCCCGCTGTTGCGCACGGGGGCGGTCCACGATCCGGGGATGAGCACGGCGTCGTTGCCGTCGGCTTGCGCGTTGCTCGAAACGCAGTATGCGCCCGCGCTCAAACCGCCAAAGGAGAAGGCCCCGTCGGCGCCCGTCACTGTGGAAGCCAGGCCGCTAGCAGGGCAGGCGCCGGCACCCAGGTTGACTGTAACCCCCGAAACCCCGGGCTCGCCGGGTTCGAAGATGCCATTGGCTGCGGTGCCGCCGCCAAGCAGCGCGACACATCCGGGCGGCAGCGAAGCCGGGGTGCCCTCGGGCACTGCACACATGTCATGCCACACCAGACCGGCGATAGATCCGGACCCGCCCGCAATGGCGCACGCACCGGTGAAGTTGGTGGTGAAGCCGCGAGTAGCCGAGTAGGGGCCGAGGTTTGAACTCGCAGAACCGGCCACGCGCCAGAAGTAAGCCGTGCAGTCGGCCAAGTCGCTGCCCGGCGTGCGGCGCATCGAAGGGTTGCCCGTGCCGCCGCTCAGGCTCGTATTGGCGAAGCTGGCCTCGGTCGCGAGATCGACGCGGTACGAGGGGGGCAAACACCCGGCACCCGGGTACGACCACTGCAGGGTGGGGCGGTTCTCGGTCACCGTCGCGCCATCGGCCGGCGAATCCAGTCCGGGGGCGGTGAGTGCCGCGGCGTCACACAGCGGGCCGGTATAGAGGCGCATCGGCGAGGAGTACGGACCGGTGTTGGGTCCGCTGACGGCCGCCACACGCCACCAGTATTCGTGCCCTGGCGTGAGGGGCGTCGAGGGCGTGAACGAGGTGGCGGTGCCGGCGGAGCTGCCACCGAGAGTGCTGTCGGCAAAGGTACTGTCCGAGGCAATCTCGACACGGTAGCTCGAGGGCGCGCAGGTGCCGGTGTACGACCAGGTGAGCGCCGGGGCAAGCTCACTGACCACCGAGAAGTCCATCGGCGCGATCAGCGAGGGTGCCTTGAGCGACTCCGGCGAGCAGGTCGTGGTCGGCGTGCCTCCTAAACATGAAGCCAGCACGAGCGAGATGACCATCAGCCCGGCCACCAGCGTATATCTGCGAAACGATTGTGGGGACATGAACGCCTCCCTTTGGGCTCGGAATGCGGACAGCGCGGCAGCCCTGCGAGTCGACGCGGGCGGGGCGCTAACTGCCTGCCGGAATGACGACTTCCTCTCTTCCGGCCAGCTTGTCCTGGATGCGTTGCAAGACCAGGTCCAGGTGCTTTGCCCGGTGAACAAAGTCTAAATCGTGGCTTAAGATGGTCAGGACCGGGCACATGTCGAAGCTCTGAAGCCACTCGTTGTAGAAGGAGTCGAGCAAGCTTAGGTACTCAGCGGTGATGCCGCTTTCCATTCCGCGCGCCCGACGCTGGATTCGCTGCATCAGCACCGCAACGGGTGCCTTAAGGTAGATGAGCAGGTCGGGCGGCGGCAGGTTGGCCATGACTAAGTCGAATACACGCCGGTAGCTGAGGTAGTCGCGCTCGCTCAGGTTGCCGAGATGATGCAGCGCCCGAGCGAAAATGTAGGCGTCTTCGAAGATGCTGCGATCGAGGACGGCGGACTTGGGGTTGGCCGCCAGCTCCAAGTACTGTCGCGCGCGGTGGCCGAGAAAGAAGATCTGCAGTTGAAACGACCAGGCCGCCATGTTCGCGTAGAAGTCGCTCAGGTAGGGGTTGTCGGCGACCGACTCATACGCGGTCAGGTAGCCCAGGCGAGCGCCGAGACGCTCGGTGAGCGAGGTCTTGCCGGCGCCGATATTGCCGGCGACCACGATCATGCGTTTGGTCATGTGATAACTCAACCGGCTCGACTGCGAGGCTCCCAGGGCCGCTGGCGGGGCGCAGCGGGGGTATTATCCGCGGTTTTAGCCAATCGCGCTAGCACTCGCTGTGCCCGCAAGCGTAGCACTTGCGGCAGCCTTCCTCGTTGACCACTGCCGCCTCGCCGCATTGCGGGCACAGATCTCCGATTTGCATGTGGATCTGCGTCAGCGGCAGCTTGGCCTCGCTGGAGGCAGCCTCGACCGCCGGCGGTGGTGTTTGGCCCAGGTATTCGGCGAGAGCGCGCGCCACCCCATCCGGGAGGGAGAGCACTCGGTTGGGCCCGAACCCAAACGGCCGTCCGCCGCCGATACCCGCCAGTTGGCGGACGATCTCCGCCAGGCGATCGCGCGGAAGAATCGGCGAGTCGACGCGCAGCACGTACGAAATCAATCGGCCCAGGGCCTCCGACACGGCGGCAGTTTCGGACCCGGCCTTGGAGGTGTTGATGAACGCCTCGAAAGGCTGCCCGCCGCCGTTCTGGTTGACCGTGACAAACGCTTTGCCGAGAGGCGTATTGACTTGGTAGGTGCAACCCTCCAGGCGTGTTGGCCGCGGGCGTTTCGCCTCTTTCCAGAGCGGCACCGGTTTTTCGGCCGGGGCCACCGGCTCCCCCACCGGTGCCACAGCCAAGGATATGTCCTTGCCCTTGGCCTTGGCCGTCTCGACCGTTTCGAGCACGACCTTCTCACGCGAACCGGTGACGTACACCGTGATGCCCTTGCAGCCCAGCTCCCAGGCCAGGAGGTATGCCTTGGCGACGTCCTCTTCGGTGGCCGTGGGCGGGAAGTTGATCGTCTTCGATAGGCTGTTGTCGACAAAGGCTTGCATCGCCGCCTGCATGCGGACGTGTTCTTCGGCGCTGATATCTTGCGACACGACGAACACTTGGCGAATAGCATCGGGCAGGTCTTCGATATCCTGGCAGGTGCCGCGCGCAATCACCTGTTCGATGAGCGCCGTGCGGGTTGCCGGCTCCAAGTTCGCCTCAGCCAGTGCGTTTTCAAACAGCGGGCTGACGTACGGCAACTGAAGGTCCTGGCCGTTGTCGTTGACGTGGCGGATGTAGGCCAATGCGAAAACGGGTTCGCAGCCATAGCCTTCGCAGCCGGCCACGGTGGCAATCGTGCCAGTGGGGGCGATGGTGCACTGGGCCGCATTGCGCACGCCGTCGCGGCGCATGTCCTTTTCAAGCGAGTCCCAGTCCAATGGCGGTCGGCCCCAATCATGCAGGTGGGGCACGATCGGGCGCGGCGCGGTCCACGCGAAGTTGTTCGCATCGTAGATGCTGCCCCGGATGGCCGGGAAGGCGCCGCGGGCGCGCGCCAATTCGATGCTGGTCGCCAGCGTTTGATAGCGTACGAATTCGACGACTTGGCTGGCAAACTCCTGACCATCATCCGACCCATAGCGAATGCCGACGTGGTACATCAGGTCGGCCAAGCCCATGATGCCCAGACCGATACGGCGTGCCTGGTCGGCGGCCTGCTTGAGTTGGGGTACGGCGGGCACGTAAGCGTTGGCCGTGACCACGTCGTCGAGGAAGCGGGTGGAGAGTGCGACGCTTTCGCGTAGCTTCTGCCAATCCACGCGATGTTCGGGCGCGAAGTGCTGGGCTAGGTTCACCGATCCGAGGCAACAGTTCTCGTAGGGCCCGAGCCATTGCTCGCCGCACGGGTTGGTGGCCTCCAGAGGGTAGAGGCGTGGCACCGGGTTGGATCGGTTGGCGGCATCCAGGAAGAGGACTCCCGGTTCGCCGTTGTGATGAGCCTGGCGTACGATCTTCTGAAACAGCTCGCGTGCGCGAACCTGCTTGTAGGTTTGTAGAGGCACTCCCGCCGCGCGAGCCTGGTCGAGCGTACCCTCGAAGCCGTGATACTCAGGTGAGTCGACATCGGGGAAAACCAGGTCCCACACCTCGTCGGCGCGCACCGCCTGCATGAAGGCATCCAAGACGCCGACGGAGATGTTGAAATTGGTGATGGCGGTCTCATCGATCTTGCAGGTGATGAAGTCCTCGACGTCCGGATGGTCCACTCGCAGCACAGCCATGTTGGCGCCGCGCCGCGTGCCGCCCTGGGCGATCACACCGAAAGCTTCGTCGTAGACGCCGAGAAAGCCTACCGGCCCCGTGGCGCGCCCGGAGGAGGATTTGACCAGGCTGCCCTTGGGTCGCAATCGCGAAAACGAGAAGCCGTTCCCGCCACCGGTCTGCTGGATGAGCGCCGCATCCCGCAAGGTCTGGAAGATACCAGCGCTTTCTCGGCCCATGTCGTCGGTAATCGGTAGCACAAAGCACGCGGCCAATTGGCCCAGGGGTGTGCCTGCGCCGGTGAAGGTGGGCGAGTTGGGGAAGAAGCGCAGGGAGGTCAACAGGTCGTAGAAGGATTCGGCGATAGGAAGCGGGTCCTCGCCCCAGGTTTGCTCGGCCGCAGCGATGCTTGAAGCCACGCGCCAGAACATCTCCTCCACGGTTTCGACGGGCGTGCCCTGCGCGCCTTTACGCAAGTAGCGCTTCTCGAGAACCACCCGCGCATTGGGTGAGAGTGGGACGGGTTTCAACCAGGCTTTGCCGTTGAGTTTGCGGGTGGGCATGCTCGTCGTCTTGCGAGTGGACATCCGATCCTCCGACCACGACTGTTGGTGGAATACCAATAGCACGTGCACCCCGCGGTGCCGTGTGCGGGCTAACTTTCCCGGAGAAGGCGGTTGATTTCGTCGCGAATGGAGCGCAGATCGTCGAGGCGCAGGTACACGATTGCGTACCGGATGTAGGCGATGTGGTCGAGTTCTTTCAACCCGGCAATCACCATGTCGCCGACGACTCGGCTGGAGACTTCGGCTTTGCCCAGCTGCTGGACGGAGGCTTCGACCTCGCCCACCAGGCGGTCGATATCCGCCGCGGATACCGGGCGCTTGGCACAGGCGATCCGCAAGCCGTGGGCAAGTTTCTCGCGGTCGAACTCTTCGCGTGTGCCATCCTGCTTGACGACCAGCGGCGAGGAGAGTACCGCCCGCTCATAGGTGCTGAAGCGCTGCCTGCATTTGAGGCACTCGCGCCGCCGGCGCACGCCGCCGCGGACATCGTGGGTTGTGTCAACGACCTTGGTGTCTTCGGTGCCGCAATACGGGCAGCGCATTGTCTTGGGTCCCCCGAACTATTGTTTCACGCCAGATGTACCCGGTTTCACAACGCCCCGCCCATACCTATGGGATTGCCATTCTAGCACCGCCTGTGGATAACTTCAACAACTTTCCCCTACGCAAACCTTAAAGAATGGTAGTAACGGGTGGAACGTAAAGGGCGGAGCAAGCTCCGCCCTCGCATAGCCGTGACTGCGCCCCGTTATTTCTTCGGGGGCTCGCCCTCTTCGGGCAGTTCTTCTTCCTTCTTGCCGCGCTCAATGACCTCGGGTTCGGCCGGAACCGCCGCCGCGGCGACCGGTTCGACCACTTCCTCGGCCGCCTGTTGCTGCACGGTGGCCACGGACTCATCCAGGCTCATCAAGACGCGGATGGCCTCGGGCAGCTTGATGTCGCGCACGGCGATGGAGTCGCCGATCTTGGTGATGGCTCCGACGTCCACCTCGATATGGCTCATCAGGTCTTTGGGCAAGCACTCCACTTCGAGTTGGTCGAGCAGGTGGACCATAACGCCCGAGAGATCACGCACCGCAGGCGAAACGCCGACGAACTCGATGGGGATGCGCACGCGGATGACACGGTCGGTGGGAACTTCGTAAAAGTCGACGTGCAAGATGTCGCGGCGGATGCTGTCGCGCTGCACTTCGCGTAGCAGCACGGAATGCGCCTTGCCCTCGAGAATCACATCAATGAGTTGTGAGCCGGCCACTCGCGAGAGCACGCGGGCCGTCTCGCGAGCGTCGATCTGAATGGGCGTCGGCGCGACGGCCGGCCCATAAATGACAGCCGGCACCTTGCCCGATTGGCGCAGCGCGTACATGCCCTTGCCGATCGTCGTGCGGGGTTCAGCGTTTATTTGAATACTGGCCACGTGTTTATCCTTGGGGGCGCCTCTCACCCAACTCCGGGCTGCCGTCGCCCCGAAAAACGTCCGGCCTCGCGGGCCGGACGGCTGGCTGACAGAGGCTGAGTCTACCAGCCAGGCCCAACCTTGTCAAAGCTCGGGCCCGAAGGGGCAGGGTGCTAGATCTTCCCGGCCTCGATTTCGTGGATGGCGGCCACTCTGCGTTTGTGCCTTTCTTCGCCGGAGAAGGTGGCCCCCAGGAACGCGCGCGCGATCTCGCTGGCGGTCTCCGGGCCAATAATGCGGGCGCCGAGGCACAGGACGTTCATGTCGTCATGCTCCACCGACTGGTGCGCGGAATAGGTATCGTGGCACACCCCGGCGTATATGCCTTTGATCTTGTTGGCGGCAATACACACACCGACTCCCGAGCCGCACACCAGAATCCCTCGTTCGGCGCGGCCCTCGAGAATTGCTTTCGCCACTTTCTTTGCGTAGTCCGGGTAGTCGACGCGGTCGGTGTTGTAGGTGCCCAGGTCGAGCGGTTCGTGGCCGGCCATCTTGACGACCGCCGCGACCGTCTCTTTGAGCGGAAAGCCTGCATGGTCACAGCCGATGGCAATTCGCATGGGATCTCTGCATTCTCCTGAACGTGAAGCATCAGGCTGGGTCTGTTGAGCGCTGTGCGGGTGAGGTCCGGGCAGAACTCGAGCCACGTCTCGTATGTCAATCATAGCGCAAATCGATTCGGAGAGGCCCTGCCCGTGAGCGCAGCGCCTGGGCGTCATGAGAGCGATACTAAGCCTCCCTGCCCGGCACAGCGTCGTTGATAGGTCGTATCGCGCGTGAAACGCCCGCGTCGCTTCTGGGTGGGGAGCCTACCTCCAACCCTTCGAGTATCATGGACGTGAAGGCGAGCGCTTTGCCGTGAGTTGATCATCTTGTGGGCGTTGCAGGCCATGGTGGGCGGCGGCAATAGTGCAGCGCGGCGGCCACCCCATGCGACAGGAGGCGGCAATTGGATGCCAGTGCGGCGGTGCGTCTTGGAGCGTACGTCCTCCTCTCGTGCGTGCTCATTGCGGGTTTCTGGAAAGTGGTGCGGAGTGGTCGGACACATGCCTTGCCTCGGCTGATTGCCTTCGAGGCCATCTTGGGGTTGGTCTTAGCCAACGCACCCACCTGGTTCGAAAATCCTCTGGCTTTGCGGCAGGTCGCATCGT
>DATEAT010000134.1:0-6581 GCA_035288225.1 Anaerolineales bacterium
CTGCCGTATCTGCGGTTCGAAGCGAGCCGCGGGCTTTCCGACATCGCATCCATCATCACCTTGAAGAGCTTGAATCCTGCAGGCGCTTCGGGTCAACCTTGCCTGGCCACATTGCCTGGCGAATCCGAAACCATTAACGGGGTCTTCATTCCTTATGTCGATGCGGCGGCGGCAAGCGCTCGCCTCGTTGAGCCGGCGACGAGTATCGTCGGCATCGCGCTGCATCGCGCGTGCGCGGTTCTGGCCAATCTCGACGGCAATTTCGACTCGGGAGTATTCCTGCCCGGCCCCAGCCGGCCGCTGGCCGTGTTGCTGTTCCTCGTGACCATGATCGGGCAGACGGCGCTGCTTATTGGGTGGCTGCGCTCCGGGCCGATGCGATCGGCCGGTGACCGTCGGCCGTCCAAGGGTTGGCCGGGCTGGGCCATGATCCTCTTGGCAGCGGCAGGGGCGGCCGCTGCCTATGTGCTTCTCGACCCAGGTGGCATTGCACCACGACTCACGGCGGATGGTTCGCTCTCTGCGCCTGCGCGCCTGGTTCTCGCCCAAGCGCGCGCGTACCTGCCTCTCATGTGGGTGGGTGGAGTGATCGGGGCCTGGCTCGGATGGAAACGTCCATGTTCGCGCTCGGCCGGTTTGTTGGCGCTTGGCCTGTGGATCCCCTACCTTACCCTCGTCATCCTGGCCGAACCTGGGCGGGTCGAGCGGTTTAGATTCCTATGGCCGCTGCAGGTAACGGCGCTCGTGTATGGACTGTCGGTGATGATTCCAGACAGCCGGCGAGCGTTCTTAAGGGGCATTGCCTTTGCGCTTGCGTTCGTGATGTTGCTTCCCGCGTCGACATACTCCGGGAAGCTGCACTCCTGGAGGACGGAGGGCTATGCGGGCACGGACGACGGCGAGACGGCCGTTGTAGATTTCCTCGCCCAGGGCGTGAGCGCGTCCGGTTCGACCATCCTCACGGTAGGGTATGATGCGAGTTGGCGACCTGCGGGAGAGTCAATCCCCGACGCGTATCACCGACCCGGCGCGTGGATCGACTACCTGCTCGAATCACGGCACGGGATCCGAAACGACCGCGCGCTCGAGGGTCCGTTGTCGGATGAGGACGAGTACCGGATCCGGGATACGGGCATCGGCGGAGATGGCCGCTCGATATCGACCTCGGCTGCGCCCGAGTGGGATGGGTTTCATCTGGCGGCCGTCTTCGGCCCGCTCGAAGTGTACGAGCGTACGGGCTCGGTGCCGTGAGGGACGCTCAGCCCTCCCACAGCCGTGGGGGTGGCAATAACACAAACCATGCCGACATCTAGACTTCCTCGCATCACTCTGGTCACGCCCTCCTTCAACCAGGTGCGGTTCCTCGAAGCCTGCCTGCGCTCGATTCTCGATCAGCAGTATCCGGACCTCGAGTACATGGTGATGGACGGAGGCTCCAAAGACGGGAGCGCCGAGGTGATTCGCCGCTACGCACCCCGCCTGAAGTCCTGGCGCAGCCGGCCCGACGCAGGACAGTACGCGGCCGTGGCCGAGGGAATGAATGCTGCCTCAGGCGAGGTGATGGGCTGGCTGAACTCGGATGATCTGCACTTGCCGTGGACGTTGCGCACGGTGGGCGAGATCTTCGCCGCGCGACCCGAGGTCGATTGGATTACCAGCCGCATGCCGCTGCTGGTGAGCGAATCGAGCGCGCTTGTGGCGGCCAAGCGCCTGGAGGGATTCAACGGGCGGGCGTTTTTCCGCGGCCGCAACTTGCCCGTGGTTCACGGCTTCTACACCTGCTTCATCCAGCAGGAGTCGACCTTC
Source organism: Anaerolineales bacterium (assembly GCA_035288225.1). Classification (GTDB taxonomy): domain Bacteria; phylum Chloroflexota; class Anaerolineae; order Anaerolineales; family RBG-16-64-43; genus RBG-16-64-43. The sequence goes on from DATEAT010000134.1 coordinate 1,807, forward strand.
TGGCGCCGCTCGCTGTGGGAACGCTCCGGCGGGTTCGGGGCGGGGCTCGACCTGGCCGGCGATTTTGATTTGTGGGCGCGCTTCTGGAGGCATGCGACACTGCATGCGGTGAACGTCCCCCTGGCGTGCTTCCGCCTGCAATCCGATCAAAAGACGGCCCGCCAGATGACGGATTACATGGACGAAGCGGCGTCCGTGTTGCGACGCGAGAAGATGCGTCCGCCTTCGCGGCTCGAAATTCTTGCACGGCGAGCGTTGCGGCAATTGCCGCCGGCTGTGCAGCGCAGGCTGCCCGAAGGAATCGCCTACACGGCCCGCATCATCGAGAGCACCGACCTCGACGGACGCACCCCGCAATGGCGAGTGACGAATGAGCGCTTCATCTAAGAGGCGCGAGTGACCGTCCGCTCTCGTGCGCCCGGCACGCCCTTGAGAATCCTTCAGGTGGCAGGTGCCGCCCGCGCCGGGGGTGGCGAGCAAGTGGCGCTGCGCTTGCACCGGGCCTTCCTGGCACACGGACACCAGGCGTGGTTGGCCGTCGGCAGCGGCGCAGACCTCCCAAGTGAAGGCCTGGTATCCATCCCGAATCGCTGGGCGGTCGGCGGCTGGCCGCGGACCGTGCGCCGCGCGCAAGACTGGCTACTGAGATTCACCGAAGGTCGCGGGCAATCGCGCCTGGATGCAGTCCTCGAGGCGCTGGTATTCCCAGGCGTTGTGTGGGATCTCGCCACCGGCCGCGAGGATTACACCCAGCCTGGGACATGGCTCTTGCCGCGCACACTCCCCGCGTCTCCGGATGTCATTCAACTTCACAACCTGCATGCACGCTGGCTGCGGCGCGAGGGCTTCTTTGATCTGCGCGTCTTGCCCGGGTGGAGCCGCCGCACGCCGGTCGTCCTCACGCCGCACGATCCGTGGTTGCTCACCGGGCACTGTGCGCACCCGCTCGGCTGCCCGCGCTGGAGGATCGGATGCGGGAGATGCCCGGACCTCGATATCTATCCCGCGGTGCGCCGCGACGCCACGGCAGCCAACTGGCAGCGCAAGCGCCGGCTCTTCGCAGAAAGCCGGCTGTACCTTGCCACTCCCTCGCGATGGCTGATGTCGATGTTCGACGAGGCAGGCTTTCCGGCAGTGGAGAAGCGCGTGATCCCCAACGGCGTGGAGAGCGATGTGTTCACGCCGGGCGATCGGAGTGCTGCGCGGCGGGCGCTCGGGCTGGATGAGCAGCGGCCGATCGTCTTAATCGTCGCCAACCACCTGCGCACCAATCCGTGGAAAGGATACGATTGGGTCCGCGAAGTGGCGGCGCGCCTGGGCGCCGACGAATCGCTGAGCGTGGATATCGTGTGCGTCGGGGACGAGGGCCCCGCAGAGCCGGCCGTGAATGCGCGGGTGATCTTTGCCGGCCAGGTTGCGGACGTGCAGCGCATGGCGAGCTATTATTGCGCCGCGGATGTGTACCTGCATGCCAGCCGCGCAGACACTTTTCCGCTGGCGGTACTCGAGGCAATGAGCAGCGGCCTGCCCGTGGTCGCCACCTCCGTCGGAGGAATCCCGGAACAAGTAGAGCAGGGGGAAAGCGGATTCCTCGTCCGCCCGGGCGATGTGGCGGCGATGGCGGCCCGCGTAAGCGAGCTGTTGCACGATGCTGCCCGCGCACGAAACATGGGCGCGCGCGGCCGCGCGATCGTCGAGAGGAATTTCCGCTTCGAGATTCAGGTGAGCGCCTACCTCGACTGGTTCGCCGAGTTGCGCGAGGAGCGAGTCGCCGCGGCGGCGAGCGAGCGCAGGGCGGGACGCAGCGCAGACAGGTTGGACGCGTGAGCGACTATCCGCTGGTCTCGATCGTTACTCCGTCTTTCAATCAGGCGGAATACCTGAGTGCCTGCATGGAGTCCGTCTTGGGCCAGGCGTACCCGCGCCTTGAGTACCTGGTCCTGGATGGCGGATCGAAGGACGGCAGCCGTGAGGTCATCGAAAGACAGGCCGCCCGATTGACCTATTGGGCGAGCGAGGCCGACCGCGGGCAGGCCAGCGCGGTGAACAAAGGCTGGGCGCGTGCGCACGGCGAGATCCTTGGGTGGTTGAATTCCGACGACCAGTTGGCGCCGGGCGCGCTTGAGCAGGTGGCGTGTGCCTACCGGTCGAACCGCGCTGCAGCAATGATCTATGGCGACATTCAAGAGATTGATGCGCACGGACGCCTGGTCCATCTCAAGCACATGGCGGGGTTCGGCGTGAGCTCACTTCTCCTGGGAAAGAATATGGGCCAGCCGGGGGTCTTCATCACCCGGCGCGCGTATGAAGCATTGGGCGGGCTGGACGAAACGCTGCACTATGCGCTCGACTTCGATTACTTCCTGCGCGCCTGGCTGGCTTTTCCGGCGAGCGAGATGATCTACAGCGGCTCGGTCCTGGCGCTCTCGCGATTGTGGGGCGGGACAAAGAGCACCCAGGCCGCCTCGCGTTTCGGTGAGGAGTATCAGTTGGTTCTCGAGAGGGCCTTCGCGCAACCCGATCTCGATCCGCAACTGAAGGAATTGCGCGAACGGTCGTATGCCAGGGCGGTTCACTTTCGCCAGGCGCGGCTGCATTTCGAATCGCGACGCACCGCCGAGGCGTGGCGCTGGCTGCTGCGGGCGGCCCGGCACGAACCGCAACCGGTGGAGAAGCTGCGCATGCTATGGTTCGGCGCGCGCTATCTCCTGGGCCTGCATGTGCCGCCGGCGAAGGACTAGCCGATGCGCATCTGCCTGCCCACCGGAATCTTCCCTCCCGACATCGGCGGCCCGGCCTCTTACGTGCCGCGCATCGCGAAGGCGCTTGTCGAGCGCGGGCACACGGTCGAAGTCATCACTCTGAGCGATACACCCCACGATGACGGACCTTACCCCTTCGTCGTGCAGCGCATTCCGCGCGGCATGGCACGGGTGCCGCGCATGGCGCGGACTATCGCGCGCATTGCGCAGGCCGCACGCCGCGCGGAGGTTGTCTTCGCAAACGGGCTTTTCGTCGAAGCGGTGCTGGCGTGCGGGTTGGTGCGGCGGCCGCTGGTGACGAAGGTTGTGGGCGATTTGGCCTGGGAGCGTGCCACGCTCAATCGGCAGACTGCAGACGGCCTGGAGGATTTTCAGAGGCGGCGCCAGAATCTTCGCGTGGAGATGGTGAAGTGGCTGCGCGCATGGGTCACGCGCCGGGCTCAGCACGTGATCGTGCCGAGCCGCTACCTGGCGGGCATCGTGTGCGGGTGGGGGGTTGCGCGCGCGCGAGTGGCTGTGATCTACAATGCTCCCGATCTTGCCCCCGCTCGCGATACGCTTCTCCCGCAATTCGACGGAAGCACGATCGTGACTATTGGGCGACTCATTCCGCTCAAGCGCATTGATGCAATAATGCGGGCAATCGCATCATCGCCGCGAACCCGCCTGGTTATCGCCGGCGATGGACCCTCGCGAGATGGCCTCCAACGAGCAGCTGCGGACCTGGGACTGCAATCGCGGGCGACCTTCCTGGGGGCCGTATCGCGTGAAGCCGTGGCGGGATTGCTGCAGCGCTCGGACCTACTGGTGCTCAATTCGACCCACGAGGGTCTGCCACACGTCGTGCTGGAGGCTTTCGCCGCAGGGACACCGGTGCTCGCCACGCGAGTGGGCGGCATGCCGGAAGTCGTCGAGCACGGCGTGAGCGGCTGGCTGATCCCTTCCGGGGATGAAGCCGAACTCGGCCGGGCCATCCATGTGCTACTCGAGGATCCGGCATTGCGGGAACGGCTGCGCGAGGGAGGGCGGCGTAGGCTCACGCAGCGCTTCCGCTGGGATACGCTCGTCGAGGAAACTTTGGCCGTGCTTGAAGGTCACACGAAATGAATCTCCTGATGCTTGGCGTCGGCGCGGCGGGGCTGGACGACCCGCGCAGCGAGCCGGTGCAGCGGCACCTGGAGTATGCACGCCGGCTGGGCGGGACCATCGACCTGATCGTAGATAGCCCGCGCCCGATGCGCATCGAACACGGCCCGGGGCTGCGCGTGTGGACGACCGGAACCGGTCGCATGGCTTACGTCGCCCGGGCGACTCGCCTCGCCTTGCAGGCTGCCCGCGATCGATCTCCGGACCTGATCACCACGCAGGATCCGTTCCTTACAGCTTATGTAGGGCTGAGCGTACGCCGGCGGATTCGGCGGCCGGTCATCGTCCAAAACCATTCGTCGTTCCTTGGCGAACCTTACTGGGTTCGCGAGCGGCCGGTGGTCTACCACGCACTGCGCGAACTGGCCCGAGCGCTACTGCGTCGCGCGGATGGCTGGCGCGTGGTGAACAAGCGCGAGCGCGAGTACTATGTCGAGAGGTTGCTCTTGCCGGCCGATCGCGTTCGGGTGCTGCCCGTTCCGTGCCGCATCGAGCCCTTCCTCGTTGACCCGGCGCCCTCAGAAGTGGAGCGACGGCGTGCAGAGCTCGGGCTGAGCGAGAAAGACAAAGTGCTGTTGTGGGTCGGCCGGCCGGTGAGGGTCAAGCGCCTGCCCATTCTGTTTTCGGTCTTCGAGCGCGTGCGGGCTGAGCATCCCGGTGCGCGCCTGGTTCTTGTCGGCGACCCGTCCCTCGTGCCCGACGAGGAGCGGCACGCACCGCTGCCGCAGGGTGCCGTCTGGGCGGGCCAAGTTGCATTTGATGATTTGCCGGCATTCTATGCGCTGGCCGATGTGTTGGTCCTTACTTCGAGCTATGAAGGATTCGGGCGCGTGCTGGTCGAGGCGGGCGCGGCGGCGCGGCCCGCCG
>DATEAT010000135.1:0-15922 GCA_035288225.1 Anaerolineales bacterium
TGCGGGCTCGGGGCCTGACAGGGGGGCATAGTTGACTGGCAGTCCCGCCGTTTCCGAGGAAGTGCCTGGTGTGTCCGACGCCAGAATCGCGCCGGAGGCATTGGGCGTGGGCTCCCAGTCCGGTTGATCCCCAGTGGTAGCCGCCGCCAAACTGGACGCCTGGGCCAGAACCCCGCCCGGCAGGACGAGAGCGGTTAGGGCTATCCCGCATGCCAGGCCCGCAAGGATGAACAATGCCACCATACTTGTGGATGATCTATTCATCTTAAACTCTCCTTAGGAAACATGGCTAGCCACAATTGTGCTTTCGGGTTCTTGCGACTCCGTCGCCCGCTTCTCTGCCCCTTCCCTTTCAGGGCTAGTCCTTGCCTTCGATACTTGAAGCAGCGAGTGGGCGGTAGATGGAAACCATGCGAGCCAGGTCAGTGAGATGCTGCACGTCACGCCTCCCAACGGCGATGCCCGAATGCCCAGAGTGCGCAGTTAGCAGAGCCGGCCAATTGCGCAATCCGGCGGAGGGCTTCCGACAATATGGGTGAGATGGATGGTAGGCGGCTTGTATTGTGAATTTAGGAGTACAGCGCAGCTTGTCAGATCCCTCACCATCAAAGAACCGAAACGATACTTTCGAGGTCTCTGGTTCACCGCTGGCATCTGGCGACAATACCTGCAGTTGTTCCCTCAGCATCTTGGCCGACTGCCCATCCGGAACGAATACGACTGGTCGCCTAGTCCCGCCACGCCGCATTCGGCTTCTGCCCAATCCCATCCGCGTGGACGGGGAGGCATTCATCTAGCGAAATGCTGGCGGAATCCTTTATGGAAAGCAGTGGGGACTTCCAAGAGGTGATCTCGAACGCTCTTGCATCAAGTCGACGGGCACTCCGGCCAATCAGGCGCGCTGGCCCGAAGCGCAATTTTGCAACAACTGCTCTACGGACATTGTGGGTTGTTCGGGATGGCTCCAGGCAGGTGCCCCAGGAGGGAATTGAACCCCCAACCTTGGCCTTAGGAGAGCCCTGCTCTATCCTTTTGAGCTACTGGGGCCAACGTCGCGATTATACACTGCCGGTCTCGATGGCCGCCCGCACCTTGGCCGCCAATTCGCCGAAGCCGCGGGTATGTGTCATCTCCAGGGTGCGCGGGCGCGGCAGAGCTATGGGAAGCTCGAGCTTCAGCCGGCCTGGACGGGAGCTGAGCACCAGCACCCGATCGGCGAGCAAGATCGCCTCGGAAATCGAATGCGTCACCATGACCACGGTCTTGCGCCGCGCCTGCCAGATGCGCAGCAGTTCCTGCGACATGCGCTCGCGGGTGAGGGCATCCAGCGAAGCGAACGGCTCGTCCAAGAGGAGCACCTGCGGGTCGTGAGCCAGGGCGCGCGCCAGCGCCACGCGCTGAGCCATGCCGCCTGAGAGATCGCGCGGAAAGCTGCGCTCGAAGCCTACCAGGCCCACCAGCTCGAGAATCGCCTGCGCGCGGCGCTGGGCCTCCGCGGCGGGAACGCCATCCAACTCGAGCGGCAGTGTGACATTGGCCATGGTACTGCGCCAGGGCAGCAGATTCAGACGCTGGAAGACAAAGCCGATATCGCGCCGCGGTGCGGCCAGCGTCTCACCCTCGAAGATCACTCGTCCGCTCGTGGGCCGCAGCAGGCCGCCCACCAGACGCAACAGCGTGCTCTTGCCGCAGCCGGACGGCCCCACGATACTCACGAACTCCTGCGGGCGGACTTCGAACGATACCTCTTGGAGCGCGCGCAGCGGCCGCTCGCGGTCGGGGAAGTCGGCCGTGACCTGCTCGACGATGAGCAGCGGGGCGGCCAGCGGCCGGGCCGAGGCGCGCCGCACTCGCTCAGGGGATGAAGGCATTGCTGAAGGCATCGCTCAAATCCAGCGGCTGGGTCAGTTGGCCCATGCTGCGCAAGGTGGCATCGGTGTTGCGCCAGGCTTCCTGGTCGCTCCAACCCAGCCGCGGCGCCTGCCAAAGTGCGATCGAGCGGCGCAGGATTTCCATTTGAATCTCACGCGCGACCGGGTCGAGGCCGCTGAGCCCCTCCACGAACTGCGCGCTCACACTGAAAGCCTGCTCAGGGTCGGCGGCCGCATCCCGCATGCCGGCCAATGTGGCAGTCACCATTGCGCGCACCAGTTCCGGCTGTTCGCGCAGCGTGGTCTCGTTGGTGATGAGGCCGTTGGCCGCCAGGTGTGCGTAGTCGGCGACATTGAGTACGTCGATGGGCACGCCGCTGGCGTGCAATTTGATCGGCTCATTGGAGGTGTAGCCCACTACGGCCTCGGTCTGATCGGTGGTCAGCGCAGCAATCTGATTGAAGCCGATCACCTCCAGCTGCACCTGGTTCTCCTGCAGGCCGGCCGAGTTGAGCAGCGCGGTCAGGCCCACATAGGATGCGCCGCACAAGCACGGGATGCCAATCGAGCGTCCTGCCAGATCGGCCGGCGTGCGGATGCCCGCTTGCGCCTTGGCGATCAGCGCCACGGGATATTGCTGATACCAGGCCATAACGTAAACCACGGGCAGTCCTTGCGCGCGCGCCAGCAGCACCTGCTCGCCGGAGGCGACGGCAAAGGGCAACGTTCCCGCACCGACCAGGGCTACGCCGTCATTCTCGAACTTGTAGTCGAACTCGACCTCCAGCCCGGCCTGCGCGTAGTGGCCGCGAGCCACCGCCATGTAGAGCGGCGCAAATTGGATATCCGGGATGTAGCCCACCGGCAAACGAATGTGGGTGAGGCTGGGTGCAGCGGAGGGCGGGGCGGCTGCGGAGGGCACCGTCGCGGGCGAAGCGCACGCACTGAGCACAAGCGTTGGCAGGAGGGCAAACAGGGAGAGACGGGAGACCATGCAAACCATCCTTCGGGTAGGTTGCCTTGGAGCCCGGCGATCAGGCGCGCCAGGCCAGCGAGGATCGTTCGGCCCAGGCCACCGCGCCGTACAGAGCGAGGGCCATGATGATGAGTGAGAAGATGCCGACGAAGACGAGCGCCGTATCGTATTGCTGGCGCCCCAGGTTGATGAGAAAACCCAGGCCGCGATCGGAGCCGACGAATTCGCCGACCACGGCGCCGATGACCGAGAGCGTGGCCCCGACCTTCAGCCCACCGAGCAAGACCGGCAGCGCGGCCGGCACCTCCAGGTAGCGGAAAGTCTGCCAGCGCGAGGCTTTGAGCGAGCGCATCAGCTCGCGCAGGTTGGCTTCCACCGAGCGCAAGCCGACCACGGTGTTGACCAGTACCGGGAAGAAGACGATCATCGCCGAGATGAGGACTTTCGAGAGCATGCCTGGGCCAAGCCAGATGATGAGCAGCGGGGCAATGGCCACCGAGGGGATGGCCTGCGAGGCGACGATGTACGGCACCAGGAAGCGTTCGGCCGCCTCCGACTTGGCCAAGGGGTAGCCAAAGAGGAAGGCGAAGAAGGCACCCAGCCCGAGACCGAGCAACACCTCGTACAGGGTAACCCACGTGTGACGCAGGAGCGAACCGTCGGCAAAGGCCCGCAGAGCACGCAGCCACACCAATTGCGGTGACGGCAAGATGAAAGCCGGCAGCCGGCTGAGGCGGGCCACCGCTTCCCAGGCCAGCCATGCCACGCCCAACACAAGCAGCGGCATCAGCAGGCGCAGCGCAGTTGGGCCGGCCTCGCGCGCGGCGGGCGGCTGGATTCCATCTGAGCGAGCGATCCTCTTCATGAAAAATGAACTCCCGAAGGCGGACCTTCGGGAGCGCGATGACAGTGTGCATCACAGCGGGCAGCGTGACCTGCCGCGCCTGCACTCAGGCACTCGCCGGACGGTGGGCCAACAAAAACCCCGAAACCTATAAGGCTTCGGGGAAAGCAGGCGCGGCCCGCCGCAACGGCGGAGGCTCTGGCTTCCTGTCTTCCTTCCCGACTATACGGTCGGCCCCGGCTTTGCACCGGATCCTGCCCGTGGGCCATGCATTGCGACCCGTGGGCTCGCGGGCTCGTTGAGCCTGCGCATTGCAGTGCTCAACCCACCGCCGATCGGGAATTGGGTCCAACGAGCGTGACCCTCACCCTGCCCCGAAGGATGCCATATTCTGTTGACTTCATTATATATCATACCTGGCCATTGGTTCAAGCGCGCCCGGGCCGTGCATGCGCGCCGTGCGTGGCCGCGAAGGCCGCGCGAGACGCATGACGCCGGTGGAGTTCCGGCCGAGCCGCGCGCGCGATGGCGGCCTGGGTGCACGAACGGAGATACAATCCGCGCGATGGGCGGGAACCAGGGGCGGGGGCAGGCCGGCCCAGCCGCGAGTCGCTGCATCGGATCGGAAGGAGAACGAATATGCCTGAGGCGAAGAAGCCCAGTTCGCGGCGCGCCAGCCGCGTGGTTAATCCGCGCAGCCTGAAAGTCGCCGGGTTGATCATCCTGGTGCAGGCGCTGCTCAAGGTGGCGGCAGGCATCTATAGCATCGTCACCAGCGGGCGCGCACTCGGCGGGCTGGATCCGCTCGGCGGGTTGCCGATGCCGGCGCTCACGCGCGTCTTCGTCCTCGGCGCCATCAACATCCTGATCGGGCTGGTCTTCTTCTGGGTGGCCGTGGGCACGCTGCGCCGCCGACCACGGTCGTGGGTGCTGGGCATGAGCGCGCAGAGCGTGGCACTGGTGGTCAGCCTGGTGAGCTACCTGCGCGGCCGCCCCGACTACTTGACGATGGTGCTGGGCGCGGCGGCGGTGTTCTACCTCAACCTGCGGGAGGTACGCCAGGCGTTGATGCCCGCGGAAGTGCCGACGCTGGAGATTGCCGAGGTGGAGGCCGCATGAACGCTGCCGAGAAGCTTGCCTTGCTGCACCGATACGAACCCATTCTGCGCTTCACGCGCGGCGAGTCGTTTTATCCGTGCGCGGTCGAAAGCTATGTGGCCGAATGCGGGCTCTACGTCCAAGTGCCGCGCCGGCCGGTGGAGCGCCTGGTGACGGAGGGCAAACTCACCCTGGCCCATCTGGGCGAGGGCCGCGATCGCGGCCCGCAGGCCATCTATTTCCTCAAGTTCATCGATCCCCTGAACCTGGCGGAGATGGCGCGCTACCGCTTGCAGCGCGGCATCGAAGACCTGCGCGACCGGGCGCGGCGCTTCTCGGCCGGGCGGGCCAGGCTCGCGCGGGTGGGCTACAGCTCGCGCATATTGGATGCGGTGTACAGCCTGACCCTGCTCCTGCGCGGGCGCGTGCCCGGCGATACCGCCGCGGCTGCGGCGTTGACCTACGCGCGCATGCAGCGCACTCAGGAACGTTACACCTACTACGGGCGGGTCATCCAGGAAGCCGGCTGGACCATTCTGCAATACTGGTTCTTCTACCCGTACAACAACTGGCGCTCCGGATTCCACGGGGTGAACGATCACGAGGCCGATTGGGAAATGGTCAACGTGTACCTGGCGGCGGACCGCAGCGGCGGGCTCGCGCTACGCTGGGTGGCCTGCGCCTCACACGACTTCTCGGGCGACGACCTTCGCCGGCGCTGGGATGATGCCGAGCTCGAAAAGGTTGATGGCCACCCGGTGATCTACGTTGGAGCCGGCTCGCACGCCTCGTACTTCATGGCGGGAGAGTACCTGACCGAGATCGAGCTGCCTTTCATGGCGCCGCTGGTGCGGGTGCAGGAGTTGTTGCAGCGCTTCATCGCGCCGCCCAGCCCGGGCCACGCCGAGAGCGCTGAGGCGGAACCCTCGGCGGTGCTCAACTTGCTGCGCATTCCGTTTGTGGAATACGCCCGCGGCGACGGCACGGCGCTTGGCCCGGGGCAGGAGAAAGCGTGGCAGCCCGTGCTCATCGATCCGCCGCCGGCTTGGGTGGAGCGCTACCGCGGGCTGTGGGGGCTGTTCGTGCACGACCTGGTCGCCGGCGAGGATGCACCCTCCGGCCCGATGTACAACCGTGACGGCAGCGTGCGCCGCGCCTGGGCGGATCCTCTGGGCTGGGCGGGCCTCGACAAAGTCCTGCCGCCTGGGCGTCTGGCACCGGCCTTGCGCGATGAAATCCGCGCCTCGGCCGAAGCCTACCGGCGGATGGCGCGCCAGATTGTGACCAAGCGCCGCGCGCTGCAACGCCTCGGGCTGCGCCTGTCGGCCATCGAGCCGCGCCCCTTCTTGTCGAAAGAGCGGGAGGCGTTGCGCAAGGAGGCGCGCGTGCGATCGCGCGAACTGGCGCAGCTGCAGACCGGCCTCGCCCGCCAGCGCGACACGGGCGAGGCGCTGCGCGCGCTGGCCTTACGCGTGCGGCAGGGCGATCTGGGCTCGCCGCGCGCCCACCTCGGGCGCACTCACCGGCCGATGCCCACCATGCCGCGCTCGGTGAGCCTGCTGGCCGATGCCTGGTCGTCGATTTCGATTTCGTTCATGCTGTTGGGTCTGGCGGTGCTGCTGGTGGCGCATGCCAGCTACTGGGCGCTGTGGCTGGTGGTGATCGTGGTCACGCTGGGGCTGGTGGAGGCTGGTCTGCGGCGCCAGTTCCGGCGCTATATCGGAAGCTTAGCGATGGGGCTGGCGATTGTGACCACGCTCATTCTGCTCGGCCGCTTCTATGCACAAGTGATCGCCGTCGTGGCCATTGCCGCAGCGGTGTATCTCATGTGGGAGAACATCCGCGAGTTGGCGTCGTAGCGAGGCGCGCGCAGGCTCAGAAGCCGGTGGCTCCGCCGGGCACCGGCTGCCAATCTGGCTGGCGGTCGCGGCTGGGCGAAGCGGTGATGTTTCGCTGGCCGGCCCCGGTCACGGTCATCACGTACAACTCCTCGTTGCCGTCGCGCAAGCTGCTGAAGACGATCATTCGCCCGTCGGGCGACCAGGCCGGGTCGAGATTGCCGGATAGGTTGGTCAGCGGGTTGTCGCACGGCTTCTTCAGGTCGAGGTCGGTGGACGAGACGCAAATTTGCCGCCCGCCGTCGACCAGGCGCACGTAGGCCATCTGGTCTCCGCGCGGCGAAAGGGCCGGCACCGACTCGCTGTAATCCCCTTCGAACATTGTCGCAATCAGCGGTTCCACCTCGGGCGTGGTCGGATCCCAGCGAAAAACGCGCACCGGGCCGCTGGGCTTGCGCACCAGGTACAGGTAGCGCCCGTCGCTCGACCACGCCGGGTCCCATTCCTCCGGCTGGTTGTGGTGCAGCTTGCTGATATTGATGAGCCCTGAGCCGTCGGGGCGGACGAAGTAAATCTGCACCGCGCCGCCGGTGCGGTCGGAGACGTAGGCGATGCGGTCGCCGCGCGGGTTCCAGCTCGGGTAGTAATCGTCGGCCGGGTTGTTGCTGAGGTTCTGGATGCCGCTGCCATCGGCATTCATGATGAAGATATCGCGCTTCTTCGCGTCGGCGCTCTCAGCCTCATAAACGATGCGCTGGCCGTCGGGCGACCAATGCGGGTGACCCTTGTTGCCGGAGTCGAATGTGAGCTGGCGCGTGCTGCCATCGGCGAGGTCGAGCACAAACAACTGATAGTAGCCGTCGCCCGAGCGCGTGCTGGCAAAGACAATCAGCGAACTGCCGCCGAGCGGCGTGGGCAGGGCGGTCGGCGCCGCGGTTTCGGTCGGCGCGAGCGTTGGCGCGGGAGTGGCCGTAGGGATCGGCGCCACCACCGGCACGGCGGTGGGCGAGGCCTGCGGCAGCGGGCTGGGGCTGTCGAGGGCGGTCGGCACGACCACCACCGGCGTGAGCGGAAGGTCGGGCAGCGGCGGGTTGAGCAGGTAGAGCAGCGCCACCACCGCGAGCCCGGTCAGGACGGTGAGGCTCAGGAGCACTGCGACCACCCACGGGAAGCGGCGCGCGGGTTTTGAAGGAACAGCCGCGGTAGCGGACACGGATAGAGGCGAAGCGACTGGCTTGCGGACGGTAGCGTTCGGCGGCGCGGCGGCCGGACGTGGCGGGGGCGGCGGCAGGCCGCGGCCGAGCAAGCCCTCGTAGAATTCGGCAATGGAGAGGTAACGGTCTTCCGGGTTGAGCTGCAAGGCGCGCGTCAGGGCGGCTTCGACGGCCGGGCTGACTTTGGGGTTGACCTCGCTCGCCGGACGAAAGTTCGATTGGCCCAGGGTGCGCTCGAGGCTGTCGGGCGGAATGGTGCCGGTGAGCAGAGTGTAGAGCGTCGCGGCCAACGAATACTGGTCGCTGCGCGAGTCGGTCGGCCGGCTGCCATATTGTTCGGGAGGCGCGAAGCCCGGGGTCAGGCTGCGCGCGCCGGTCGAGGTCCCGCCGCCCACATCCGCCACCTTGGCGATGCCGAAATCCACCAGGATCGGGTGTCCGTCGGGCGTGAGCTTGATGTTGGCCGGCTTGATGTCGCGATGGATGACGACCGGCTGGCGCGTATGCAGGTAGGAGAGGGCGTTGCAGATTTCCTTGGCCCAGGCCAGGACCTGCGGCTCGGCCAGCGGGCTCTCGCGCTCGAGGCGCGTCTTGAGATCCTCCCCGGCCACGTAATCCATGACCAGGTATTGGCGAGAGCCGATGACGAAGTGGTCGGTGACGCGCGGGAGATTTCCGTGGCGCAGCGAGGCCAGGAGCACCGCCTCGCGCTTGAACTGGCGGATGGCTTCAGCCGCCGAGTTCAGGTTCTCTTTGATGGCGACCGGCGTGGAGAGGACAAGATCGTAGGCGCGGTACACCGCGCCCATGCCGCCCCGGCCCAGCAGTCCCTCGATCCGATACCGGTTTTGGAGGAGTTCCCCTACCGAGAGCGTCATGGGCGCGATTTTAGCGTCAAAGCGGCGGAACGACAAACGCTACGGTGGACGACTAGCCGGCCTCCACGCGTTCGATATCGGGGAAGAACTGGCGCACGGTGCCTTCCACCCAGCCGTGGAGTGTGGCCGGCGAGAGCGGGCAGCCCAGGCACGCGCCGCCCATCTTGACCTTGAGCACGCGCCCGTCGAAGGAGACGAGCCGGACCGAGCCGCCATGGTAGTGCTCGATGTAAGCGCTGAGCGACTCGAGCAGCGCTTTCATGCGCTGCTGCGGAGTGGCATCGGGCGGCACGGCGGGCGTGGGTTGGGCCATTGGGCCTCCTTAGGAGCGCGGCTCTTGCCGCATCCCCTGATGCAACATGGCCAGCACTTGCGCGTGCGTGGCCTGCAGCCGTTCGGCGATTACTTCTGCCAGGCGCTCGAGGATCAGCACGCCGGTTTCCGGATCGACCTGGCACAGGCGGCGCAAGGCCGCACCCGAGATGACCAGCGTCTCACTCGGCTCCTGACAGATGGCCCCGGAAGTATAACGCCCGCGGCCGAGGGCGGCCGACCAGCCAAACACGCCGCCCGCCTCGAGCACGGCGACGGTGATCGGTTCACCGTCGTCGGGCTTGAAGCGGATGGTCACTTTGCCGCGCAAGAGGAGGTAGAGATGGGTGGCCGGCTGGCCCTGGCTGAAGATGAGGTCGCCGGCTTCGAAAGCTGTTCGTGTGCCCAGGCGCGTGATGAGGTTGCGCTTGTGCGGGTCGAGACCGCGGAAGAGATGGATGCGGGACAACTCTTGCTCGGTCATGGGAAAGCAGGCAGAGCCCCCTCGGTGAATGTCCTCAGAGTCTATGGAGAGGTTCGCGAGGGACGAAGTGGCAATTGTCCTGATTCGGACATGACAAGGCAGAATGCGCAACCCACATTCGGCATGAGTCATATGCACGCCAGCGCAGGTGGTGGGGTAAGGCGTGGGGCGGCGCGGCCTCGTGCGCCGGGGCACATAGTGACTCGGCCTCCTCCCATGAGATCATCGGCCAATGTGCGTACAATGGATGCATGCGGGGAGATCGCGCGATGGAAAGGGGGCGGGCACGATGCTGGCCTACGTCTTGAGCGGCGGGGGAAGCCTGGGCGCGCTGCAGGCGGGAGCGCTGGAGGTGTTGCTCGAGCGGGGCCCACGGCCGCAAATCGTGGTGGGCACATCGGCCGGTGCGTTGAATGCGATCTTCGTCGCCGTCGACCCGACGCCGCAGGGCGCGCGCGCGATGCAGCGAGTGTGGCAAGGAGCGCAGCCGGCACGGCTCGGGCCGCCAGGCGTGTTCACCCTGGCGCGGCGATTCATGTTAGGCCGCGAGAGCCTGTTCTCGAACGATCGCCTGCGCGATTATCTCGCGCGGTCGTTGCCGCTCGGGCTGCGCACCTTCGGTGAGGTGTATGAGCGCACGGGTGTGCGCGTGCTGACGGTGGCGGTGGGGCTGCACAGCGGGCGGGTGCGCGTGTTCGGCGAAGAGCGCGGCGACCGTTTGATCGACGGGGCGATGGCCTCGACCGCGCTGCCGCCGTACTATCCGCCGTGGTCCGCGGGCGACGAGCGTTACTTGGATGGCGGCGTGCTCTCGAACCTGCCACTGGAGGTGGCCCTGGCGCATGGCGTGAGCGAGGCGGTGGTGCTCGACCTGCACGATGCCGCAGCCCGCCCGGCCTCCAGCTCGATGCGCGACATCGGGCTCGCGGCCATCGGGATCATGATCCGGCGGCAGACCGAGGCCCAGATCGAGGCCGCGCGCCAGGCGGGACTGCGCCTGCATCACCTCTCGCTGTCGGCGGGCGAGGTGCCCTTCTTCGACTTCTCGCATGTAGATGAACTGGTGCGCCTGGGGCGCAAGGCGGGGGAGGGCTTCCTGCTGCGCAACCCGCAGCGCTTGCCCGGCGGCCCGACCTGGCGCTACCGCTGGCGGCGGTTGACCGGCCATGCGCCGCAACGGCCGCGCTGGTAGCATTGCGCCGCAGAGACCCGCGCTCGAGGTGACACTGATGCCTACAACTCGCGCGAAGAAACCCGCGGCGGCCCAGGCCGCATCGCCGCGCACGCCGCGCAACAAGCTCAACGACCTTGCCCCGCGCGACTGGCTCAAGTTTCAGAAATCATGGTTCATTCACAACCCGCCGCCGCGGCGGCCAGGCGTGTTGGCGCATCCGGCAAAATTCCCGGAAACGCTGGTGTGCGAGTTTGTCGAGTTCTTCACCAAGCGCGGCGGCTGGGTGTTCGACCCGATGCTGGGGACGGGCAGCACGCTGGTGGCGTGCGTGCAGGCGGGGCGCAACGGGGTGGGCATCGAGCTCAACCCGCGCTATGCGGAGATCGCGCGGGGCGAGGTGCAGGCGGCGCGCGAGGCGGCCGGGCGCACAGCGGCGCGGCTGCGGGCGGAGGTGATCGAGGGCGACGCGAGCCAGGCGCTGCAGCTCGTGGCAGCGCGTGAGCTCCCGCCCATCGATTACATGATCACCTCGCCGCCGTATTGGGACATGCTCCGAGCGCGGGGTGCGGCCACGCAGCGTGCGCGGCGCGTGGCGCCGGAGCTGGACGTGTATTACTCGGAGGATGCGCGCGACCTGGGCAACGTGAGCGATTACCAGGCGTTCCTCGCCCGGCTGACCGCGCTGTATGCGAACTTGCAGCCGCTTTTTCGCCCGGGGGCCTATCTCACGATCATCGTCAAGAATGTCAAGAAGGGCGGCACGATTTATCCCTTGGCGTGGGATTTGGCGCGCAATCTCAGTGCGACGTATGCCCTCAAAGACGA
Source organism: Anaerolineales bacterium (assembly GCA_035288225.1). Taxonomy (GTDB): domain Bacteria; phylum Chloroflexota; class Anaerolineae; order Anaerolineales; family RBG-16-64-43; genus RBG-16-64-43. The sequence continues at coordinate 11,515 of DATEAT010000135.1, forward strand.
GCGCATCTGGTGCCAGGATAACGTGCGGCTTGCCCCGTACGGCTTGGGCAGCGCCTGGGTGTCGAACACGGTGCATCATTACTGTTTGCAGTTGAGGCGGGAATGAGGGAGGGGAACGGGACGCCGGCGCCCGGGCTTGGGCCCCCTGCGTGTTGTTTGGAGAGGCAACGATGCAGCTCAAGGACCTACTCGCGACCGACACGACCGCTGTCGAACAGGCGGCCGCGCTTCTGGTCGTGGGTTTCACAGAGCACTCGCCGAATGCATGGCCGACACAGGAGTCGGCGCTGGCTGAGGTCCGCGAATCGTTCGGGCCGGGCCGCATCCGCCGCGTCGCCTTGGACGCGGCGGGCAGCGTGGTGGGCTGGGTTGGAGGCATCCGCGCATTGACGGCGAGTCGTCGACCTTCCAGGAAAACAGCTGATGCCCATCCAACGCGAAATCGAGATCCCTCGGTCCGCACTACTCCCTGCAACCGTGTCCCAGGGCGCTCTATTCACCGGACTGGCGCCGAGCGACACGCATCCTGAGGGCACGCGGGGGATATGAGGCACATTCCCCTGCCTTGTGAGCTGACATGGACCTCTTGCCCGTTCACTTGCACCACGCCTCTCTCTCGGGTATCCTAGGTGCACCTCCCGAAGGAGCCGCGTCGAATGTATATCGCCATTGAAGGGGTCATTGGAGTCGGGAAGACCACCCTCGCCCGCCTGCTGCAGCCCATCTTCTCATCGGAGGTGTTGCTGGAGGTGTTCGAGGAAAACCCCTTTCTGAAGCTCTTCTACGGCGACCGCGAACGCTATGCCTTTCAGACCCAGATCTTCTTTCTGCTCAGCCGCTACGCGCAGCAAAAGCACGGCGTGCCCGAGGCGCTGGAGAAGGGGCCGCTCATCTCCGACTACACCTTCGCCAAGGACGCGCTCTTTGCGAGCATCAACCTGCGCGGCGGCGAGATGGAGATGTATCAGCGCGTGCACGAGGCGCTGGCCGAGCGCATCCCCGACCCGGACCTGATCGTTTACCTGCGCGCGACAACGGATGTGCTCATGCAGCGCATTGCCCTGCGTGACCGGCCGTACGAACGGCAGATGGACCGCGCGTACATTCACGAATTGAACGAGGCCTACGATGAGTTCCTGAGCGGGCCGCTGCGCGCGGTGCCCGTGCTCACGGTGGATACCAACCGGCTCAACTTCGTCACCCAGCCGGAGCATCTCGAGTTCATTGCCGACCGCATCCGCGCCGCGCTGGGCATGGTGCCCTACCAGCCGACGCTACCGCTCTCGGGGATGAACGACCTGACCGATCTGGCGAGGCGCCCATGACCAAGCGCTTCATTGCGGTGGCCGGCAGCATCGGGGCCGGCAAGTCGTCGCTGGTGCACCGGCTGGCCGAACGCCTGGAGTGGCAGCCCTTCTTCGAACCGGTTGCTGAGAATCCATACCTGGCCGATTTCTACCGGGATATGGCCGCGTGGGCCTTTCATTCGCAGGTCTTCTTCCTCTCCAACCGCTTGCGCAGCCTGCGCCAGATCGTCGAGCACCCGAATTCCGTGGTGCAAGACCGCTCGGTATACGAAGACGCCGAAATCTTCGCCTGCAACCTGTACCGCCAAGGGTACATGTCGGAGCGCGACTATCAGTCGTACCACTCGCTGTACGAGTCCATTCTGCCCTTCCTGCCGGCGCCGGACCTGGTGGTCTATTTGCGGGCGAGAGTGGATACCTTGCAGGGGCGCATCCTGCGCCGCGGGCGGGATTTCGAACGCGAAATCCCGCGCGCTTACCTGGAGGCGCTCGACGCGCTGTATGAGGAATGGCTGGGGAGCTTCAACTTGTGCCCGGTGCTCATGGTGCCCGCCGACGATCTGGATTTCGTGCGCCATGCAGCTCACCTCGACCTGGTGCTGGCCAAGGTCAAAGAACGGTTGATGGGCCAGAGCGAAGTCGTCTTCGGGGCCGAAGAGCTGGCCAGCATCAACTCGCACCTGCCGGGCGAGGCGCCGTGAACCGCCTCGCGCGACCGGAGCCGGCGACGGCCTATGCTATACTGGCCGCGCTCGAGGTCTAACCCATGGACGAGCAGGGTGTCGCCCGCGATCGCCTCCATCTGGACCTGCTGTACCACATCAGCCGAGAGCTGGCCGGCCACCTCGAGCTCTCCGAAGTCATCAGCCGCACGCTCGATCTCATACAAAAGGCGCTCAATGCCTCGGGCGGGAGCATCGCCGTCCTGGACGAGGACGGCCAGGTGGTGGATGCGGCCCTGACCGTGGGCGGCGTGCTGCACGCCAACGCGGCCAAGCAGCTTGCGCCGGTAATCAGCCTGGGCCTGGCGGGCTGGGTCATCACCAACGGGCGCGCGGCGCTGGTGGCCGACACTCAGACCGATCCGCGCTGGATCCCCTCCGACCCAACCCAGTACCGCGAAAGCGCCGGCAGCGTGGCCCCCACCCGCTCGGCCGTCTCCGCCCCCTTGCCCGGGCGCGAAGGCGTGGTGGGCGTGATCACCCTGGTCCATTCCGACACCGATCACTTCACCGGGCAGGACCTGCGTCTGCTGCAATCCACCGCCGAGCACGTCGGCCTGGCAGTGGAGAACGCGCGCTTATTTGCCGCCGAACGCGAGCGGCGCATTCTGGCCGCGACGCTGCAAGAAATGGCGCGCACGATCAACTCGTCGCTCGTGCCGGACAAGGTCTTCGCGATGGTGCTCGAGCAGTTGGCGGGCGTCATCCGCTTCGACTCGGCGATGATGTATCTCCTGGAGGGCCGGACGCTGCGGGTCGTGGCCTCGCGCGGCTTCACCCACGCCGAAACCCTCAGTCGGGAGCCGCTGCAGTTCAACCCCAAGGATCCGTGCTGGCAGGTTTTGCGCGACCGAAGGCCGATCGTGCTGGACGACCTGCAATCCACGGCGGGGTGGACTCCGGTGCAGGGCGTGCCGGAGACCGGCGACACGCGCGCGTGGATCGGCGCCCCGCTCCTGGTGAACGAACAGCCGGTGGGCCTGCTGTCGATCCATTCCAAACAAAAGGGGAGCTACCGCGAGCGCGATGCCGAGGTGGTGCTGGCATTTTCCGATCACGCCGCGACGGCGGTGGTCAATGCGCGCCTGTATGCAGCCAGCCAGCAGCAAACGCGCACCATGGCCGCACTGGCCGGCACCTCGCGGGTGGTGGTCTCGAGCCTGAACCTTGAGGAAGTGCTGCAGCAACTCCTTTCGCGCACGGTCACGCTGCTCGAGGTGGAGGCCGGCTCGATTGCCCTGGTGGATGAAGCCAGCGGAGAACTGGTGTTCCGCCAGGCCACCGGCTCGCACGGCGCCTCGGTCAAGGGCATGCGCGTCCGTCTGGGCGAGGGCGTGGCCGGGTGGGTGGCGCAGAATGGCCGCGCGCTGGTCGTGCCGGAAGCGCGCGTCGACCCGCGGGCGCTGACCCAGGTGGAAAAGCAACCCGGGTTCGTGGCGCGCGCCGTGGCGGCCGCACCGATCCAGTTGCGCGGCAAGGTGCTGGGCGTGATCGAGGTCATCAACCCGCGCCGCGGGCGCTTCACCAACCAGACGCTGCAAGTGCTCGAGTATCTCACCGGCCTGGCGGCCACCGCCATTGCGCACGCGCAGATGTATGAGGCGGCCCATACCGCCGAAGACCGTTACCTGACCCTGTTCCAGGACAGCATCGACCCGATCCTCATGACCGACCTGGACGGGCATATCACCGACGCCAACCAGCGTGCGCTGGATTACACCGGCTACTCGCGTGAGGAACTACTCAAGCTGCGCATCCAAGCGCTGCACCCGGTGCACACCGGCAAGCTCGGCGATCGATTCTCGGATATGAGCCCGGGCGAGGTGCGCTCGTACGAGAGCAAACTGCGCACGCGCGGCGGCAGCCAGATGCCGGTGGAGTTTCACGTCAAGCGCATCCCTCACGGCGAGGAAGCCTGGGTGCAGTGGATCGTGCGCGACATCGCCGAGCGCGCCTCGCTCGACGAGCTGCGGGCCGACCTGACCTCGATGCTGTTCCACGACATGCGCTCACCGCTGGGCAGCATACTTTCCAGCCTGCATCTCCTCTCGGAGAGCCTGCCACCCGACGAAACGGTGCGCTCGGTCATGGCCATTGCGCTGCGCTCGGCGCGCCGCCTGTCGCGCATGATCGATTCGCTCTTGGACCTGCACCGCCTGGAAGAGGGCCGCGCCGTCATCCGCAAGGAGAAGGTATCCTTGGCGGCGCTGGCCGCCGACGCGGCCGAAGAAGTCCATCCCTCGGCGGAAGGCAAGAATATCTCGCTCGATCTGGCCCTGCCCTTGCGCCTGCCGACTGTGGACGCCGACAGCGACATGCTGCGGCGGGTGATCATCAACATGCTCGAGAACGCGATCAAGAATACCTTCTCCTTGCGGA
>DATEAT010000136.1:0-3408 GCA_035288225.1 Anaerolineales bacterium
CCACCCAGTCAGTAGAGAACACGACGGAGAAGAGACAGGCGACTAGAACATTTTGTTCAGTTGACAGCGACCGGAGTGGACAGCGTGCGGAACATTTTGTGCTTCTGGACGTACCACGCCTCTTTGGCGACTTGTCGGCGAGCGCAAGGTTTTCGCGTGAGCGCAGCGTCGCAAACAGGGCATGGTGAGAGCTGAGTTTCGGCTTCTGTTCCCGCGAAAGCGGCGACGCTGTGACAGCTCTCCGGCGAAAAAATGCAGATAGCTGACGAAATCACGCGGGGCTTGCGCATGGTGCGTGTGAACAGGGAGATGCCGCGTGCAAAATGCGATGAGAGTGCAAGGGATGGCGCCCTGCGCGCTGCAGGTCTCAAGCAGCCGCAGCGCCGATGCGATCGAGGTCCAGGTGCGGCGGTACGCAGGCAAGTTTCGGCGCAATCTGCGGCTCCTGAGCGAAGAGTCGCCCAGGTATGCGGACCTGCTGTTCAGCTTTCCGGCCGCCTGCGTGGCGCTGGTGACGGGACGCGGTACGCTACAGACTGCCACGGAAGCCCTCCGGCTCGTGCGCGGCGGAGCTCCACTTGCCGACGTAGCCTCAGTCCTTCAGTTGCCGATCTGGTTGCGGCGGCTGCCGCCGGAAGCGTTCGACAGGCCGTTGCCGGCAAGGATCGGAGCGGAGGACGACGCCGAATTCGGGCGTCGCGTCATCAACATGCTGCCGACGGAGCGAAAAAGCCCGCATTGCTGGCTGCACTGGGTGCTCACGGCGCGGGCCGCATGCGGCGATGAGTTCGCCACCTGGGTCGCGGCGCAGCCGATCTTTCGCGCCAGGCGGCAGCCTCCGCCGAACGCGCTCCTGCCGCTCGCGATCTTCGCGTGGTTCTCGCGGCATCCCGAGTTGCCGGCAGCGAGGCTCATGACCGCGCGCTGGACGGCGAAGATGAGCATCGACAGAGCGGCCCACCTGACACGCCGCTGGCTGCATCGCGTGCTGCATGATTTGTGCCTCGAGCTTCCGGCCAGCCGGAGCGTGTGGGCGCAGCCGCGCCGGGTGCACGGGTTCGACTTCGTGCCGCTGCTGACCTCCGACCAGCTGGCGGAGGAGGGCGCGCGCATGCGCAATTGCCTGGCGACCTACACCGTCAACGTCGTGCACGGCGTCTGCCGGCTCTATAGCGTCCGCTGCAACGGCGCGAGCGTGGCCACCGTGGACGTGCGCAACATCCAGGGAACCACCGTTCCGGGGATCGCCCAGCTGCTCGCTCGCGGCAACACGAAAGCGCCCCCCGAGGTGCACGAGGCGGCGCGCGCGTGGCTGACGCTGCAGTTCCGCGACGCCTGGGGCACGGAGGCGTTCAATTGGGGCACGCCGACCGACGCGGCGTTCCAGCGGCATGTGTGGCGCCCCTATGCGTCGGCGCTCGGGGCAGCGGCAGAGGAACACCGGCCGCCACCCACCGTGCTGTCGCTGCTGCACGACATCGGCTCGCTCTGCACGCTGGAGAAGGCCTAGGAGCCTGTCCGAGTAGTGGTGGGTGGATTTTCGGGCGCGAGTCGGATTCTGTCCAGGCATGAGCAAGCACTTTCGGCCCTGGAAGATCGATCAGACGCAGCTCTTGCCGGCGTCGATCGGCGACTTCGTGCCTGAGGATCACCTCGCCCGCTTCGTGGTGGCGCTGGTGCGCGAGAGCCTGGACCTGAAGCGGATCACGGCGCGCTATGGGAGTGCTCTGGGCCAACCGCCGTTCGATCCCAGGCTGATGGTGGCGCTGCTGCTGTACGCCTATGCGGTCGGCATCTATTCCTCGCGGCGGATCGCCAAAGCCTGTCGGGAGCGTGCCGACTTCATGATGATCGTGGCGCTCGATCCTCCGGACTTCCGCACCATCTCGGACTTCCGCAAGCGCCACCTCGAGGCGCTGGCCGCTCTGTTTGTGCAGGTGTTGCGGCTGGCCGAGACGGCTGGGCTGGTGAAGCTCGGCCACGTGGCGCTCGACGGCACCAAGATCAAGGCGAACGCGTCCAAACACAAGGCGATGAGCTATGCACGCATGAAGAAACGTGAGTCGGAGTTGCAGGCCGAGGTCGATCGCTGGCTGGCCGCTGCCGAGGCGGCCGACGCCGAGGAGGACGCGGCATTCGGGAAGGACAAGCGCGGCGACGAGATGCCGGACTGGATAACCGACAAGGAGAAGCGCCTGGCCAAGATCCGGGAGGCCAAGGCGGCGCTCGAAGCGGAGGCCAAAGCTGCCGCCGAGGAAGAGGCGCGGCGGCGGGCCGAGGCCGAGGCAAAGCGCAAGGCGGAGGGCCGCAAGCGGTCCGGTAAGAAACCCAGGCCGCCGTCGCAGGAGCCCGACGCCAAAGCGCAGCGCAACTTCACCGACCCGGAGAGCCGCATCCTGAAGACCAAGGACGGCTTCATCCAAGGCTACAACGCGCAGGCTGCGGTGGACGGCACGGCGCAGATCATCGTCGAGCACGGCCTGACGCCGAGCACGAGCGATCAGGATCAGCTGGTCGCCCTCGTTGACGGCATCGAGAAGAACCTCGGTCGCAAACCTGCAGAGGCCTCGGCCGATGCCGGCTATTGCAGCGAGGCCAACCTCGCCGCATTCGATGCGCGCGGCATCAAAGCCTATGTGGCAACCGGACGGGCCAAGCACCCGGCCGACGCCAAGCGCAGGGTCGGCGGCGAGCTGACGCAGGCCATGCGGCGAAAACTGAAGCGGGCCGGATGGCGCAGCCGCTACCGCCTCAGGAAGCAGATCGTGGAACCGGTGTTCGGACAGATCAAGCAGGCGAGGGGCTTCCGCCAGTTCCTGTTGCGGGGCGTGGACAAAGTGCGTGCCGAGTGGGCGATGATCTGCACCGCCCACAACCTCCTCAAGCTCGCAAAGGCCGCCTGAGCCCGCTATCCTCGCTCAAACCGCCCCGCCCAGGAGCAATCTGGACGGGCTCCTAGGCGGCCTTGTTGTTGTCGGTGGGCGCGGCGCGCAGCCCGGCCAGGTAGGTGATCACCAGATCGTCGATGAGGCGGCCGGCGGTCTCCGTCGTCACCACGGAGAGCTTGTCGGCCGTCGAGAGCGACGTGATGCCGTGCACGCCCGCCCACAACACGCGCGCTGCCCTCTGGCGGTCGGCTTCCCGGCCCGGCGCAAACAGCGGCGCCAGCGCCTCCTCGACGCGGCCCATCAGCACCTCGAGCTTCTGCCGGTACCAGGGCGGCAGGTCGGTCTTGGGGGGGAGGTGATGCTCAAACAGCAGGTTCCAGAGCCGCGGCTTCTCGTGGGTGAAGGCCAGATAGGTATGCGCCAGGCGGCTGACCTTGCCGGTGGTGTCGCCGTCCTGCAGCGAGGCGCCAAGGCGCTTGTCGAGCGCGTCGAGCACGCGCGCCTCCACGTGCAGCACGAA
>DATEAT010000137.1:0-2087 GCA_035288225.1 Anaerolineales bacterium
CGCGCGCTCGAAACGGGACGCGAACTCGCCTTCGAGGCCGCGAGCAAGGCCCTCGAATCGTGCGAGCTCACGCTGGATCAGGTTGAAGCGGTGGTCATGGGCACGGCCCCGGATGCGTTTGACGGCGTGCACATGAAGGCCGAGTGGCTCTCCGACGGCGCCGGCGCTTGGGGCAAGCCCTACATGCGCGGCTACGTGGGCGGCGGCACGGGAGTATTCGCCCCGGCCCAGGGCTGGTACCACGTGGCCTCGGGCCTGTTCGACATCTGCCTGGTTGTGTGCGAAGAGAAGATGTCGCCGGTGCAGCCGCACCCGCAGGGCGCCTTCCTCACCATCTTCGACAACTTCACCGAACGTGCACTGGGGCCGAACCTGCTGTGGATCTTCGCCCTGGAGATGAACGCCTACATGCAGCGTTACGGCCTCAAGAAGGAAGACATCGCTCAGGTGGCCGTGAAGAACAAGCGCAACGCGGCCGATCACCCGGCCTCGCTCCTGGGCGATCGCAACATCACCCTCAAGGACATTCTCGACTCGGAGGTGCTGGCCTGGCCGGTGCAGCGCCTGGACGTGAGCCCGGTGACGGACGGCGCGGTGGCGCTGGTGCTGGCCTCGGAAGCCGTCGCCCGGCGCATCACCTCCAAGCCGGTCTGGATCGAAGGCGTGGGGTGGAACCTGGATACCGCATACTGGACCGGCCGCGATCTGGCGTACCCCACCTACGTGGAAGAAGCCGCGCGCATGGCTTACCGCATGGCCGGAATCACCGAGCCGCACAAGCAGATCCAGATTGCCGAGCCCTACGATCCCTTCGATTACAAAGAGCTGCACCATTTGGAGGGACTGATGCTCTTCCCGAAGGGCAAGGCGCCCGAAGCCACCGCCGCCGGGGTCACCCAGCGCACCGGCAACTTGCCGGTGTGTCCCTCGGGCGGCCTGTTGGGCGTGGGCAACCCGATCGCCGCGGCCGGGTTGATGAAGGTCGCCGAGTTGTTCTGGCAGCTGCGCGGCGAGGCGGGTGCGCGCCAGGTGCCGGGCGACCCGCGCCGCGGTGTGGCCCAGGCCTGGGGCGATCTGATGCAAGTCGGCACGGTCGTGGTCATGGGGCGCTGAGGGAGAGAGCCATGGAACAACACGTTTTCCCGACACGCGGGCTATCGGAGAAAGACTTCAGCGAGCGCAAGGTGCTCGTCGAACACTGGGCCCTCAAGGCGGACTATGCCTGGGACACCGGTGTAGCGATTGGCGGGTTCCTGCAAGGCCTCAAACAGGGCAAGCTCCTCGCACGGCACTGCAACCGCTGCCGTCGAACGCTCATCCCCCCGCGCATGTTCTGTGAGGAGTGCTTCCGCCCGACGGACGACTGGGTCGAGCTTCAAGACACCGGATGGGTCAAGACCTTCTCGCTCTCGAATGTGCGCTGGGATATGGTGCGCCTCGAGCACCCCGAGATGCCCGCCGTGGTGGTCATCGACGGTGCCTCTCCCGGCATGGGCATCCTGCACATGCTGGGCGAAGTGGAGCCCAAGGCGGTGGCGATCGGGATGGGCGTGCAGGCGGTGTGGAAGCCGGCCGCCGAACGCGAGGGCTCGATCACCGACATCCGCTACTTCAAACCGATCGGCTGAGCCTGCCGGCGGAATGGGAGAAGACCCGATGGGCATTCTGCATTCGCTCGAGCATCCGGTGCAAGCCGGCGTGTGGCACGGCTCGATCCCCTTGGAGCACCGCTATACCGCCGGAGTCGCCGGCGAGCGTTTTCTGCGTGGTTTGAAAGAGGGCAAGATCTACGGCACGCGCTGCCCGCGCTGCAACTACACATACGTGCCCGCGCGGATGTACTGCGAGCGCTGCTTGGGGCACCTCGGCGAGCAGGCCTGGCTGGAGATTGGATTGGAGGCCGAGTTGCTCTCATTCACCCAGGTGCACATCGACCCCTCGGGCCAACCGCTGACAAAGCCGCGGTGGGTTGGCCTGATGCGATTGGGTGGAGCCTCCGGCGTGCTCATGCACAACCTGGAGGGTGTGACCCTAGAAAACGCGCGCGTGGGGTTGGCGGTGAAGGCGGTGTTTCGCCCGGCCAAGGA
>DATEAT010000138.1:0-2727 GCA_035288225.1 Anaerolineales bacterium
ACGGCACTGGGCATGCAAGCCCGCATCCACCTCAAGGTCGACAGCGGCATGGGGCGCCTGGGCGTGCTTCCGAACGAGGCGCTCACCGTAGTCCATGAGGTGCAGCGTAACACCGCCCTGCGTCTCGAGGGCCTCTTCACCCACTTGGCTAGGGCCGATGAGAGAGACCCCGCCCCAACCCACGCTCAGTTGGCGGCCTTCCAAGCGGTTGTGGATGGGCTGCGCGAAGAAGTCACGCCTCTGCCGCTGCTCCATGCGGCGAACTCTGCCGCCGCACTCAACTTCCCCGAATCGCGTATGGGTTTGGTGCGCGTGGGCATCGCCATGTACGGCCTTCACCCTTCAGCGGAAGCCCCCCTCCCGGAAGGGTTCCGTCCGGCGCTCACCTGGAAGGCACAACTGGCCTCGTGCAAGGAGTTGCCGAAGGGTCACGGCGTGAGCTACGGTCACGAATACGTCACTCGCGGTCGCGAGATCATCGGGGCAATCCCGTTGGGTTATGCCGATGGCTTTCGGCGGGCGAGGCGGAACACGGTGCTCATTGAGGGGGCGCGCGTGCCAGTGGTGGGGCGCGTGTGCATGGACCAGTGCATGGTACGCCTCACGGCGCCGCTGCCACTCGGCGCCGAGGTGGTGCTCATCGGTCGCCAGGGCAGCCAAGTCATATCCGCCGAAGAGGTCGCCGTGCGGTGGGACACGAACAACTACGAGGTTGTGACCGGTCTGAGCGCAAGCGTGCCACGCCTCTACATGGGCGAGCGCTGAGCCCGCAAGCCGAGCGCGCTCGGGCGGCGGAATGCGCTAACCCGCTTCGCCGATGCGCCTCACCCGCCCGAGCATGAGGTAGGGCGGAACCAGAGCGCACACCAGCGCGAACAAACCGCCCGCGACCAGTCCGATCGCTTGGCCCAGCCTTGCGCTACCGCCCAACAATGGCACGAGCACGGCCGGGCCGAGGAAGAACGCCGCGGCGAGCGCCACGTAGGCCATGCCCGCAAACGATCCAATGCATCCCACCGACCCGCGCACCATGTGCCGCGGGTCGTCCCATTCCAAGTTGGCGCCTGCCACGCCGAAGGCCAAGTTGACCCCCGCTCCGCCGGCCAACGCCAGTGCGACGACGGCCAAGCCGAATAACATCACGCTGAAGCCTGCCCTCTGGACCAGCGAAGCGACCACGAGGAAGAGTTCGCCGATAGCCAGCGTGGGCAGGTAGGCGGTGAGTGCCTTGGCGAGCATCAAACGCACGGGGGTCACCGGCGCGGTCTTGATCACCCAATAGGCGCGTCCCTCGTGCGAGAAGGCCATCATCCCCAAACGCGAGAGCATGATCCACCCGATGAACAAGGCAATGCCGATGTTGCCATACGCCAGCATCTGGCTGGCGCCCTGCATGAGCCACTCCGGCGCTTCGCCGCGCCCCGGGTCCACCTGCCCGCCGCTGCGGGCCAGCATGGCGGCATACACGATGCCCAAAATGATCGGGGTCATCAGCTGCGAAAGGTTGCGCAGGTCGCGCCTTAGAACGCGCGCATCCTTGACAATCAGCGCGGTCACCGCCCGCGGCAAGAGCCTCGGGAGGGCTGGCCGCCGGGCGGCCGTAGTGCGTGGGGCGGCATGCGAGCGGGCGCGCGGCCGGCGTGGCGTGCCGGCCTGCATCTGCGACCAGCCGGTGTGATAGAGCACTTCACAAGCGCGCAGGGTCACGGCGAAGATGGCAATTGCCAGCACGAGAGTAAGCCCCAGGCCCGCCGCGGCGCTTGCCCCCTGCCCCGTGCCCAGCCCGATCAAGCCGCGTCCGGCCCAGGCAAAGGGCGACCATGGCGCGTTGACACGGCTGATCAAATCCATCATCTGGGTTGTCTGTTGTGCGGTGAAGGTCGTGTTGCGGGTGAAGTTGCCCGACTGAGAGCAGATGAGGGAGGACACAGCACCAACCGCGGCCAGTGCCTCCGCGACTCGTCGCGCCGGAACGAGGCGCACCACGCCCATGACCAGTACTGCCGACAAACCGGCTGCCGCAAACGTCATGCAGACCAGCAGCAGGATCACCAAGGGATAGAACAGCGCGTGGTACCCGGCCGAGGCGCCGAGCCCGAAGAGCACCGGCAGGCCGAAAAGACACAGCAAGGCGAAGTTGGGCAGGATGGCCTGGATCAACTTGCTGATGAACACCGCCCGCACCGGGATGGGCGCGGCCATCAGAAAGTCCATATCCCGCGCCAGATACAAAGACTGCAGCAGAACCCCGAAACTGGTGACTAGGATAGTGAGGAAGGCACCGGTAAGAATCACGGTGGGCAGCGCTTCGAGCAATTGAGTGAGATCGACGACCTGAGCCAGTTCCGGGGAGCGCAGGAAACTGAGAAGCGCCCAGCTTCCGGCAAAGGCAGCCGCCAGAAACCCCACGACCAGCGTGGCCACGACAAGCGTGCCGATTTTGCGCCTCACGGTTGCATGGCGAAGGACACTGGTCCAAATCCGAACGCGCAACCACAGCAGCTTCCACGTGCTTGAGGCCACCGAGGCTCGCGGCGCAGCCACACCGATCACTGCAGCACCTCGGCAATCGCAGCGTCTTCGGCCCCGCCCGTGAGCGAAAGAAAAATGTCTTCCAGGCTTGCCTGCCCTTGGCCCATCGCACGCAATTCGGCCATCGTGCCCACCGCCACCAGCCCCCCGCGATTGATGATGCCGATCCGATCGCACATGCGCTCGGCAATTTCG
>DATEAT010000139.1:0-37644 GCA_035288225.1 Anaerolineales bacterium
GTGCGGACGTCGTCGGGTATGTCATCCAGGTCGCGCATATTGCGCTTGGGCAGGATGACCGCTTTGAGACCGGCGCGGTGCGCGGCCAGCACCTTCTCCTTCAGCCCGCCGATCGGCAGGACTTGCCCGCGCAGCGTGATCTCGCCCGTCATACCCAGGTCCGATCGCACCGGACGCCCCGCGACCAGAGAAATGAGCGCGGTGGCCATGGTGATGCCCGCCGACGGACCGTCTTTGGGCTGCGCGCCGGCCGGGATGTGCAAGTGGATGTCGTTGTGCTCGAAGAAATCCGGCGCAAGACCCAACTCGCTCGTCTTGGAACGCACGTACGAAAGCGCGGCGCGCGCCGATTCCTGCATCACCTGGCCGAGCGAGCCGGTGAGTTGGAAGCCGTGCTTGCCGGGCATGCGCGTGGCTTCGATGAAGAGCAGGTCGCCGCCCACCGGCGTCCAGGCCAGCGCGGTGGCCACGCCGGGTACCGCCGTGCGCTCGCGCACTTCCGCGTTGGGATAGAAGCGCGGCTTGCCCAGGAGTTCGCCCACCATCTCGGGGGTCACCGCCACCCGCTCCACTTTGTGCTCGGCGATGCGCGTGACGACCTTGCGGCACACGGAGCCGATCTCGCGCTCCAGGTTGCGCACGCCGGCCTCGCGCGTGTACGAGCGAATGAGCGCGTAGAGCGCCTCGTCCGCGAAGGTGATCTCCTCCAGCAAGAGGCCGTTCTCACGGATCTGGCGCGGCACCAGATAGCCGCGGGCGATGGTCACCTTCTCGTGCTCGGTGTAGGAGGTGATCGGGATGACTTCCATCCGGTCAAGCAGCGGGCCGGGGATCGTCTCCATGGTGTTGGCGGTGGTGATGAACAGCACCTGCGAGAGATCGAAGGCCACCTCCAGATAGTGATCGCGGAACTCGCGGTTCTGTTCCGGATCGAGCACTTCCAAGAGGGCGGAGGCCGGGTCGCCGCGGAAATCGGCCCCCAACTTGTCGACCTCGTCGAGCATGAACACCGGGTTGCGGCTTTCCACCCGGCGCAACGCCTGCAAGATGCGCCCGGGCAGTGCGCCGATGTACGTTCTCCGGTGACCGCGGATTTCCGCTTCGTCGTGGATCCCGCCCAGTGAGATGCGGATGAACTTGCGCCCCATGGCGCGTGCAATAGACTGACCCAGGGAGGTCTTGCCCACACCCGGCGGGCCGACGAAGCACAGGATGGCGCCTTCGCGCTCGCGCCGCACCTGGTCGGTGGGCGGCGCCTCGGGCACCTGGCTCTTGCGCTCCGAGCGCAGTTTGCGCACGGCCAGGAATTCGAGGATACGCTCTTTGACATCCTTCAGCCCGAAGTGATCTTCGTCGAGCACCCCGCGCGCATCGGCCACGTCGAGCTTGTCTTCGGTGGCCACGCTCCAGGGTAAGGTCACCAGCCAATCCAAGTAGCTGCGAATCACGCCGTACTCCGCGGCGGCCGTCGGCAGCTTGGCGAGCCGGTCGAGTTCGTGAGTGGCCTGCTCGGCTGCCTCGGGCGGCAACTTGGCCGCCTCCATTTTCTTGCGCAGTTCCTCGACCTCGGCCGCCTGCTCATCCGTCTCGCCCAACTCGCGCTGGATGGCCTTCATCTGCTCACGCAGGAAGTACTGGCGCTGCACCTTTTCGATCTCCGAGCGCGCCTCTTCCTGGATCTTGGCGCCGAGCTGCAGCACCTCCAGCTCCTTGGTGAGCAGGCCCACCAGACGTTTGAGTTTGGCGGTGGTCGAGTCCAATTCGAGTAGTTGCTCGGCCTGGTCCAGCTCGATGCGCTGGTAGTTGGCGATGGTGTAGGCAATCTGCAGCGGCTCGTCGAGCGAGGTGACGGTGGCCACCAGTTCGCGCGGAACGGAGGGCACCAGTTCCGCAATCTGGGCGAACTGATCGCGAACATTGCGCGCCATCGCTTCTATCTCAAGCCCTTGCTCCACGGTTTCGGGGGCGGGCGTCACGTGGGCGCGCAGATAAGGTTCCTGTTCGGCAAACTCGCCCAGCCGGAAGCGCGAGAGGCCTTGCACGACAATGCGGATCGTGCCGTCCGGAGCGCGGAACAGGCGGTGGACGATGGCCGCCGTGCCCATCGGATACAAATCGCCGGGGCCCGGCGTGGCGTTTTCCGGATCTTTAGAGGTGACCAGGCCAATGATGCGTTCGCCCACGGCGGCGTCATCGACCAGCTTGATCGAGCGCGGCTGACCGACCGTGAGCGGCACGACCGTTTGAGGGTAGACCACCAACCCGCGCAGGGGCAGGATGGCCAGGATGTCTGGCACGCGGGTGGCCAGATCCTCTTCGCGAGCGGTTTCTTCGGGCGCGGGTTCCTGCACCTTGGTGACGATCGGGCTCAGGCTAACCTCGTGCCACAGGCCCGAGGTGGAATCGGCAATGAAACTCATCAGTTCATTCAGGTTTTCAGTCCAGCGTGTGGCTGCCATGGTTCTAGGTGGCTCTCCTCAGCACGAGAGCGGTCAAGGGTGGGCGAAATGGCTCAACTTGCCACGAGAATGCGCCGTGGCTTTACGCGCGGCAGGGTCACCGTCAAGAAACCGTCGTCATAGGCCGCCTCAATCCCTTGCGCGTCCACGTCCCCAGGCAGCGCTACGTCGGAACGGAATTCGCCGTAGTGGATTTCCATCTGGTGGTAGGCGCTACGCCGATCCGGGTCTGGGCGAATGCCGCCCACGCGCAGCGCATGCTCCTCGAGGGTCACGGTGAAGTCGGCCTGACTCATCCCGGCCACTTCAACGCGGACGATGAACGCGCTCTCAGTCTCAAACAAATCTGTCGGCGGCTGCCAGAGGTGAACGTGCTCCACCCATGCCCAGCGCGAGGACCCTTGCAAGTGCTTGTATGTACGGGGATCGTCGTCGCGCTGCGACATTGCAGCGGGGATGTAGGCCTCGGGAATCTGCAAATCACTCATACCCTTCCCCCTGGTGCTCCTCTGCAAGGATTGTACCATGTCGATTGCCTACGCCAAATGCCATTGCAGCGGGTTACTACGCCACCTGCAAGCCGCCCTCGGCCATAATAACCGGCTCGTGATGAAAGCTGGCAGGGGGCTGGTGCGGTCTGGATGAAACCTGGCTGGTGCCACGCCGATGGGATGCTCCAAGCAGAGGGCATACGCACGCAGGGAGGAGGTGGGCGAGGTCCCGCAATCGAGCAGGAGTGACTCGCGCTCGCCACACACCACGAGGTGGGTGTTGCGGTGTTCATTGGAGGCTGCGGTGAAGGCCGACCCCGGGATACCGATCTCTACCAGGCTCCCGCGGCAAGCGCCCACATTGCGGCATAGGGAGTGAGGTAGCTCTCGACCCAGGCTGCGGCCAGTAGCAGTGGTAGGACAAGCCCGACGGTCACCCGCACCCAATCGCCCATCGATTCGAGCCACAACCCGCCAATGGTGCGGCCGTCCGGACGTGCCAGCAGGCAACTTCCCCAGCGCAGCATGCTGCACCCGGCCAGCCAAAGGGCTGGGATCTCGATGAGCGCGTGGGGCACAACGAACCCTCCGACGAAGAGCCATGGGTTTCCGCCCACCAGCCCCACCAGCGCGGCCGCGTAGGAGATTATTCCCAGAGGGGCCATGAGCACGATCAGCGAGAGCACTCCCAACGAGAACACCCCGAGCAGCGAGGCCAGAACGACCGTGCGGAGGTTGTGCAAGAAGATGTACATCGCACCGCTTGCCGAGAGGAGGCCCTGGTCGCGCAAGCCCGCCATGAGCGCTTCGCCACCCGGGTCGATGGCGCCCAGGTTCAAATGGAACGGTAGGCGCGCCGCCATCACCAGACCGACCACAACGCCCATGATGAGCGCCGCCGCCACCCATGGACCCGCGCTCAGCGAGCGCCGCGCGGCGGGGAAGACGCCCTGGCGGTACCACTCGATCGGGTTACGTGCGCCGGCCGTGAGCGCGTGCCACACATTGCGCCGCAGGCGATCGAGGCGCAGCTCTTCCACCTCCCGTTCGAGAAGCTCCTCGCGCTGGAATTGGCGCAGGCCGATGCGCACAAACAGGAAGGCCAGCAGAGCAATCCCCAGGATGACCCACCACAGCGCGTCGTAGCGCCGCCAGAACATCAACAGGCTTTCGGCCTGCACCAGCAGCGCGGCCGGGATGATGATGAAGGAGGCCAGAAGGTTGGCCGCGCGCACCGAGTTGGTCTGGGCGGAGATGACCACGGCCGCGCTGACCATGCCCACAGCATGGGCCAGAGTGAGGACCACAATCTGCAGCATGAGTCCGGCCGAAGGCAGCCAGCCGACCGCCAGGTACAGGCCGGTCAGGTAGACCAGGATGCCCAGCGCGGCGGAGGCCAACGGCGTGGCGGTGGAAGCCAGCGCCTTGCCCAGGAAGAGTTCGGCGTCGCTGAGCGGCGTCGAGAGCAGCGGCTCCAGGCTGAAGCGCTCCTTCTCTCCCACGAAGCTTTCAAGGGCGATGACCAGGGAAACGGTAGTGGGAAAGAAGCCAACGATCATCAACAGGAAGGGGAAGAGCTGTTCGGCGATAATCGGCGCGCCGTAGCGGCTGACGAAATCCATGGCCGTTTGCG
Source organism: Anaerolineales bacterium (assembly GCA_035288225.1). GTDB lineage: Bacteria > Chloroflexota > Anaerolineae > Anaerolineales > RBG-16-64-43 > RBG-16-64-43. Next base: position 4,584 of record DATEAT010000139.1, read on the forward strand.
CGGCGAAATTCATCAGCAGCGGAAAGATGCCTGTCAGAATGACGACCGGGATGACCACCCGCCAATCGCGGAACTGGTCCCGCAGTTCGCGGCCGACCAAAGTGAAGACCCGCGACCACTGGACGCGAGGCATAGCCGCGGCCAGGTTCATGAGTCCACCTCGGGCACGTCGGCGAGAGATGCGTTGTCGGCCACGGCCCGCAGGTAGACCGACTCGAGGCTGGGTGTGATCTCGCGCAATTCAACCACGGGCAGCCCGGCGTCCATGAGGCGCTGCAGGATGCGCGGGTTCTGAACCTGGGGCGAAGCACTGCGATAACGGATCGACCGCTCGCCCACCTCGACCCAATCCACTTCTGAGCGCAGCAACGGCCCCGCACGCCGCGCCGATTTCCCCAGGCGCACCTCAAACAGCGGGAGGCCGGCCAATTCGGCGCGCAGGTCTTGCGCCTTGCCCTGCGTCACGATCTGGCCCCGACGCAAGATGGCAATGCGGTCGGCTAATTCCTCGGCCTCCCCCAGGTTGTGGGTGCAGGCCAGGATGGCACAGCCCTGCGCGCGCAGCTCGCGCAACAAGCCACGCACCAGGTGTGCGGATTCGGGGTCCAGCGCGGAGGTGGGCTCGTCCAGCATCAAGACCGGCGGCCGGTGGAGAAGGGCCCGCACCAGCGAAATGCGCTGGCGCATGCCTTTCGAGTACTCGGCCAGCCAGCGGTCGCCATCCACCTCGAGGGCGAGGACGCGCATGAGCTCGTGAGCCCGCTGGCGGCGTTCGGCGGGGCGCAGCCCGTAGAGCGCTGCGAAGAAATCGAGATACTCCCCGGCCCGCATGCGGCTGTACAACCCGTGGTGCTCGGTGAGCACGCCCACCTTCTCGCGCACTCGCTCCGGGTACAGGCTCACGTCCAGGCCGGCAATCCTCGCGCTGCCCGCACTCGGGCGCAGTATCCCTGCCAGCATACGCACCGTGGTCGTTTTGCCGGCGCCGTTGGGCCCCAGCACAACCAAGATTTCTCCGGCGCGGACTTCGAGCGTCACGCGGTCGACCACGCGGCGCTCGCCGAAATCCTTGGTCAGGTCGCGCGCTTCGATCATGAACGGCGGGTTCACGTCGCACCTCGATACAGACCCGGCCCGCGTGCCGCAGCGTGCCAAGCCGGACGCGAGGCGATGCCCGCCGCTCCCGGCAGGCATCGCCTCGCGTTGCTTTTGCAGTTGTGCCCCAAACGGTCCAGACTCAAGTGACCCTCATCGCGTGTTCCTCGGACTGCGGCTACCCTGCCGGAGTGGCCGGCGCAACCTTCCGCCGGTGACGCAGGAAGAGAATCACCGCACTGGCCAACGCCACCACGGCCATCGCCAGTTGATTGATGTCAATGCCGGCCACCGGCGAAGGATCCAAGCGCAGGAACTCCAAGAAGAAGCGCCCGACACTGTAGATGATCAGATAAATCAAGAACAGGTCGCCCGCCAGCAGGCGTTCCCGGTACTTGGCAGATATCGCCAGCAGCACGCCCAGATTGATGAAGTTCCAGAGCGACTCATAAAGGAAGAGGGGATGAAAGCGTTCAAACGATTCGAAGCCCGGTAGCCGGTTCTCGGGCGCGATGCGAATGGCCCACGGCAGGTCGCTCGGCTTGCCGTACAACTCCTGGTTGATGAAGTTCCCCCAGCGGCCGATGGCTTGGCCGAGCGCCACCGCCGGCGCGGCCACATCCACCCAGGCACCGAAGCTCAGATGGTGTTTGCGCGAGTAAATGAAGAGCGCCAGCACGCCGCCGATCACCGCGCCGGGAATCCCCAGCCCGCCGCGCCACACCGCCAGCATGTCGAGCGGATGGGTCAGGTAGTAGCGGGTGGTAATGCCCGCCTCGACCATGCTTTGCGGCGGGGTCAGGATGTGCCAGATGCGCGCTCCGACGACGCCCGCCAGCAGTACCCAGATCAGGCAATCCCACACCCGTTCCGGGTCCAGACCGGCCTTGCGTGCCTGGCGCTCGGCCAACACGGCTGCCGCCAACGCGCCGGCCATCAAGATGATTCCGTAGTAACGGATGTAAAGCAGATTGAAGAGATGAATCCCGTAAGAATCAAGAGACATAATGCCCGCTCCTCAAGGAAGGATCTTAGCGGCGGCGCGCCTGGACGCGCACATGCCAGATGCGCTGCAGTGCGGTGAAGACGCCCAAGACCGCAATGATGCCGATGCCGACGAGCGGCACATTGAGCAGCAGCGCCGGCGCCAGAACCAGGTAGCGTTCCATGCGCGTCAGGATGCCCACATTGCAGTCGAACTGGAGCGCTTCGGCGCGCGCTTTAACATAGGATACCATGACCGACCCGACCGCCGCAGCATAGGTGAGCACGATACCCCAGACCGCCCCGGCCAGAGTGTAGTGCACGAGCAGGCCGCCCAGGATGAGCAGCTCGGCCCAGCGATCGGTCACCGAGTCGACGAAGGCACCGAAGCGCGAGGGTTCGCCGCGCAGGCGGGCCATCGTCCCGTCCAGCGCATCCACCGGCCCCATGAGCAGGACGAGCACGCCACCCAACCGCATCTGCCCGAAGGCCAACAGCACCGCCCCGCCGATCGTGCCGATCAACCCCAAGAGCGTCATGGTGTTGGGGTGCAGCCCGAGGCGGTTGAAGAAGCGCCCCAGCGGATCGAGCACATTCTTGAAGAGCAGGCGCATGCGGTCGGTGAAGGTCGGGCGGTGGATGATGTTGGCGGACTCCTGGGTCATCGAGTCTCCTTGAAAGCGTGATTGGGGCGCCGGCATGCCGGCGCGAGGCTAGTCCGTGTTCTCATCCGTGGGGTCTTCCAGGTCGGCCTCATCCTCCGCCTGGTCCTTCCCCACCAGCACTTCACGCGTGCGGCCGCCGGCTTGCTCCCGGCCAATGATACCGCGTGCGTGCAACTCGTCCATGAGCCGTGCGGCGCGCGGGTAGCCCAGGCGCATCTTGCGCTGCAAGAGGGAGGCGCTGGCGCGGCCGTACTGGCGCACAACGCGTATGGCCATTTCGATTTCGGCCTCATCTTGATCCGCGGATTGGGTCTCGCCGATCATGCCTTCCCAGGGCGAACCGGCGGGCACTCCGGCCGGGGTTTCGTCTTGCGGTTCTTCGATTTCGACCGCCGGGGCAGGTTCGCCCGCTTGTTCCTTCCAGAAGTCGATCAGCCGCTGGATTTCGCGATCGGTGACGAAGCACCCTTGCAGGCGCACCGGCGAGCCCGATTCGGGCGAGAGATAAAGCATGTCACCGCGGCCGAGCAGGCTTTCGGCCCCCGGGGTGTCGAGGATGACTCGCGAATCCACGGAGGAGGCCACCGCGAAAGAAATGCGCGCGGGGAAGTTGGCCTTGATCAGCCCGGTGACCACGTCGGTGGAGGGCCGTTGGGTGGCCACCACCAGATGGATGCCGGTGGCGCGCGCCATTTGCGCCAATCGGATGAGCGTGCGCTCCGTCTCATCAGGCGCCATCATCATCAGGTCCGCCAATTCGTCGAGCATCACCACCATCCGCGGCAGCGGCTCGCCTTCGCCGTGCGAGGCCACCTTACGGTTGTAATCGTCGATATGTCGCGCGTGCAGCGCTTCAAGCAGTTTGTAGCGCCGATCCATCTCGCGCGTGCACCAACGCAACACCGTGACGATGCGCGTCAGATCGGTCTCCACTTTCCCCAAGAGGTGAGGCAGTCCATTGAACCGCACCAGTTCCACCATCTTGGGGTCGATCAGCACCAGGCGCAGCGCGTCGGGACCGTTGTTGGCCACCAGGCAGGCGGTGAGCGCAGTGATGCAGACCGACTTGCCGGATCCCGTGGTCCCGGCAATCAGCAAGTGCGGCATGGAGGCCAGGTCCGCCGAGACCGATTGCCCGGCCACATCCACGCCCAAGGCGACGGCCAACGGCGAGCGGATCTTGTGGAAGCCCGGCGACTCCATGACCATGCGCATACGGACCACCGACGAATGCTTGTGCGGCACCTCGATGCCCACGTACGATTGCCCGGGCACGGGGGCCTCGATGCGCAGGGTGGGAGCGGCCAGCGCCAGCGAGAGGTCGTCCGAAAGGGCGGAGATCTGTGAGACGCGAACTTTCGCCCTCCGCGCCTCACCATCGGCGCCCGTCTTCTCAACGAACCCGGGTTCCACGGCAAATTGGGTGACCGTCGGCCCGGTGCGGTACCCGACTACGCGAGCCGGAATGCCGAACTCGCTCAGCGTCTTCTCGATGAGCCCCGCGGTCTGATTCACTTCGCGGACACTGGGTGCGCCGAGCTCGGCGTTCTCAAAAAGCTCCAGCGAGGGGAGGCGTCGATCGCGCTTGGTTTTCACTGGGCGCGCGGGAGCGGCGGCCGCGGCCGGCTTGAGCTTCGGCGGCGGCTCCTTGGCGCGCGGGGCCGCCGCGGCCGAGGGCTTGGCGCTCTGCGGCTCGGCATCGCGGAGGAAGAGCGCCGGCGCCGCCGGGGTGACGGCCGGTGTGCGGCGCGGCGGGGCGGGTTGTTGCACGGGGGACGCAATCGAGCGAGGTCTCCGCTCCACCCAGCCGCGGATTCTCTCGACCGATAGATCCAACCCGTAGCTGCCAAACGCAACCGCCACCGTCAGCAGAACGATCACCCGCACCAGATTGCTCATCACCAACCCGAGCATGTAGCCGATGCCCCAGCCGATCAATCCACCGCCGGCGCCCGCGTCCGCGCGCGTCAGGTCATTGCCAATGATGGCATCCGCCAGGCCCAGGACGGCCAGCACCGCAAGCTCGAGCGCGATGATCTTGCCCCAGCGCAGCTGCAACCTGTGGCCGAGCCGGGTGCGGACGAGCAGCACAACGCCCGCCACTGCGCACAAGGGGATGAGCCAGGCGCCCCATCCAAGCCACTGGCGGAGAAAACCAGCCAGGGGGGTGAGCAGCGTTCCGCGGCCTGCACCGGCCAGGGCGACGGCGCTCAGCGCGGCGCCCAAGGTCAGGCTGATGGTAGCCAGGTCACCCAGGTACGGACGCAGCGGGGCTCCAGCCTCATTCACCCGCCGGGTCACATCGCGCACGAATGCCGCGCCCGGCAGATCCGCCAGTCGCTCGGGCAGTCCATCATTTGGCCGTCGCGCTCCGGAGGAGGGCATCCGCCTACCTTTCTTCCGCCCCGGCCAGTTCAGCGATGGCACGCAGGCTGAGGGCAATGCGCCGCGCGCTGCCATCCACCGAGAGGATGCGCGCGATCACGTGATCCCCTTCCTGGGCGGCCGAGCGCGGATCGGCAAGCGGGTCTGCGCACAACTCCGTGATATGGATCAGCCCCTCGATCCCATCTGCGAGTGCAGCAAAGGCGCCGAAGCTGGTCACGCGAGTAATGCAGCACGGCACCTGCTGGCCGGCCGCATAGCGCTCGTCGATTTCCGCCCACGGGTCGGGGCTCATTCTCTTGAGGCTGAGGGCCACCCGGCCTTGCTCGCGATCGACGCTGAGCACTTCCACCTCGACTCGCTGTCCGCACGACACATAATCGCACGGATGGCGCACGCGGCCCCAGGAAATCTCCGAGACGTGGACCAGTCCTTCCATGCCGCCCAGATCGACGAAGACCCCGAAATTTGTGATGTTGGTCACTTCGCCCACCCGCCGTTCGCCGGGGCGGAGCGAGGCCAACAGGCTGGCGCGGCAACCCGGCCCGGCTTGGGCTGCCCGCTCGGAGAAAACGATGCGCCCTCGCTCGGGGTCGAACTCGATGATCTTGACGCACATGGGCGAACCCACCCGCCGCAGCATGAGGTCGTGCCGCTCCTCCTCGGAAGTCAGGGCCGGCAAGCCCATGACGTGCGAGGCGGGGACGAAGCCGCGCAGCCCTTCGCCCTCCACCAGCAACCCGCCGCGGTTACAGCCCACCGTGTTGACCTGGGCAATGCCATCCTGTTCAAACAGCTCGCGCGCGCGTGACCAATCCAGTGGCGTACTCGCGCAGCGCTCTGCGGGCGCGCCGGCCCGGCTGCGCGGCGAATACCCGCGATGTTCCTCGTGCATAACCGAGGCCCACCAGGCCTCGTCTTGCGCCGCGGCGCCTCCCGTCTCCCACTGCACGGACTCCTCCGGACGAATTCCTGTTCTTTCGCTCGCCATGATGGTGACCTCGCTCGATGAGGGCGGGACCCCGCCTCGCGCCGGGGCTCCCGCGGGCCAGGAGAGGCGCTGCACTAGCCGACCACGTCGTAGTCGGTCGCGCGGTCGTGCGACCGCCGCTCCATTTCGATGATGACGCGCGTCACTTCATCCAGGGCCACACGCTGCTTGCGATACAGGTCGGCCTCCGACACAGCCAGATGCCCGGCGATATCGCGCACCCGCCGGCCTTGGACGAATTTCATCTCGAGGATGTTGTACAACAGCCATTCGCTGGTGAAGCGGCGCTCGCCCTCCGGGCGGACGCGCTCGATCGCCCGTCGCAGCACGCTGCGCAGCGCGTTGACCGAATTGCCGTCGTGCGCCTCAAGTTCTTGCTGAACCACGCGCAGGTTGAGCAACGGGCTTTGGGTGAGTTTGGGTCCGCCCCAGTAATGGCCGAGGGCCTCGCGCACCCACTGCGCCAGGTCCGCGTCCGGCGGCAACCCCTCGCCCGGTGACGCCAAGAGGCGTGCCTGTCCATAGCGCGCGGCAGCGCTCAGGCGCTGAATGCGATCCACCTCGGGCACCAACCGGTCGACGCTGGCGAAAACCTCCTGCTGCAAACGGCGATCCTGCAACGCCTGTGCCGCGCGTTGCGAGAGGCGCATGAGGGACTCCAGCGCTTCCGGCCCAAGATCCAGGCGATCCTCGTGCGAGGCCATTCCCAAGAGCCCAATCACCTCACCGCTTTCCGGCGCGTGCAGCGGCAGAAGCCAGTACTGCCCCCAGCGGAAGATGCTCTCTGCGTCGGGTCCGGCGGCTTGCAGGTGCGGCGGGGGGATGCTCGAGAGATCGGCGCGCAGGGGCAAGAGTTCCTGCAGACCAACACCGGCTTCGAAGAAGGTGCTGCCCTCCGGCGATCGCTCAACGATAAAGGCCGCCGGTACGCGCAGCAGGTCGCACAGGCCGGCCAGCAGCGTCTCCAAGAATTGACGCAAGTCCGAACGCGTTAGCACGCGCTCCTCGAGCGTTTCCAGCCGGCGCAAGTCTGCGCGGTCTGCGAGGGATCCGTAAAACAATCGCCGCTCGAGGGGAACGCGCAGAAGCGTGATCAGGAATTGCAGCATCACGATCGTCGCCACGACGGCCAGCGGAACGGCGCGGGTGTTAGGCATGCCCACCGCTCGCGCCAGGGCACCGAAGATGACCATGACGGCGAGCGTGGTGGCGGCCACGATCGGCCCGCGCAGCAGCCATTGGAACAAGCGCGCCTTGATCACCCGGTCGGTCAGGCTCACGCCGAAATAGGCCGTGGCGTAGGCCATCACCACCAGCAAGGCTGCCACTAGGCAGTTGCTCGAAATCACCACCAGCCAGAAGAGCAGCGGGTGGACCGAGGCCGCCTCGCCCACAAAAACCAGAAATGGGAATGAAGCGAGCGCCGGCGCGGCCGATCCGCTGATCAAGTACAGCATGCGGCGGCGGCTGGTTGAGGTCTGGCACCGCCGGTAGGCGCGCACCAAGTTGACGCCGGTGAGCGTGAGCAGACCGGTGAAGAACACCGGCACGATCCAGAAGGCCGGACCGGCGGCCAGATGCGCTTCGTCCGCCGTGACCTGCACATGGGCGACGATCAGGTCGGTCAGCGTGGCCAGGTAGATGAGCACGGTGCTGGCCAGGTACATCGCCCGCACCGCCAGGCGGCGCCGGCCGCGCGAGGGGCGTCCGGTGCTCGCCAGCAGCGCATCCGAAAAGTGCAGGTAGGCGGAAGGCAGAATAGCCGTCCCCACCCACTGAATGCGCAGCCACATCTCGGCCTCCGCCAAGGTCGAGGAGGTCGAGGCCAAGACCGAAGAGACGGCAATCAGGGTGACGCACGCCAGAATGACCGCGAAGGCACGGGCGACGCGGTCGCGCAGGTTGAAGTTGAGGCAAAACAAGAGCAGGGAGAACGCCGTGATGGCGATCCCTGCAACCAGGATACGGTTGAGCGTGGGGAGGACGGTTAGGAGAAAGGCTACCATTTACCGACGTTGCACCGCGCGAAAGGCAACAATACCTCTCACGATGGGTTCGTGAAGGATTGTATCACCTGCAATCTCATCGAGTGTTCGCTCTCCGCGAGACCTCGGCGCCCGTCCCGCGGTTTCTTCCCCCAGGCCAGATCTGATGTCGGCCTCGCGCTTTGCGTACGGCTTATGTGGCGCGTTTGGCGGCTCCCCCGGGCACAGGCCGTCGTCTGGGCCTGGGACGCGCCTGGTGGGGCGGCGCGTTGAGCCAGAGCCCTCACTCGATTTTCATCCACCGTCCGGACCGCATTTGCCCGCGGTGAAAGATCCTGAGAGGCGTCCGATCCGCTAGCGCACCGGGCTGGCCAATACCTGAACCGGCACGATGCAGGCGCGGGGCGAGTTGCCCTGCGAATCGGTAACGATCAGGCGCAGGTGGTAGACACCCGGGGGTACGGTGGTGCTGTCCCACATGCCCAGCACATCCTCGGTCACCGGGCTATTGGAGGCCGCCAGCGTAACCCACACCTCGCCCGCCTCCGGATTCGAGAGCTCATACTTGTAAAAGGCGAACTGGTCGATGTTGGCGCTGCCACGCAATTCCACTTCCCCCTGCACCGCCTGACCCGGCGTGGGCAGGGTGATGGTGGCGCGCGGGTTCGCGCAGCCGCTCAGATCGACACCAAACAGTACAAACGCGGTGGGGCTGGGCGCGGGCTGGGGCGCGCTCGAACCGGTCGTGCGCACAAGCTCCGCGCGTTCCAAGCTCGGCAGAGCCAGGTGGACCGCTGCATACACCAAACCGCCGGCGAGGCCAAGCAGCGCAATGGTGAGGGTGGCGCGCGTCTGACGCGAAACCAGGGCTTCGCGTTCGAGCCCGAAGATGGTCTTGCGCAACTCACCGCGGGCAAGTGCAATGCGCCGCACATTGGCCAACGCGCCCAGTGCCAGCAGCGAGTAGATCACGAACTCGAGGGGACTCAGGAACCGCAGCAGAGCCAGCATGAGGTCGGCTACAGCCCGCGCAGCACGCCGCGAACCAGCCGCTCGAGCTTGGGGGCGATCTCTTTCCCTGCCGCGAGAACTTCTTCGTGGGTGGTCACGGTCGTGCCATCGAGATTGGCCTTGTTGCTGATGCCCGAGAACCCGAGCACGCGGCTGCCTCCATGATGCGCCGCCACTACTTCCGGAACGGTGGACATGCCCACGGCATCAGCGCCGGCCATGCGCAAGAAGCGCAAGTCGGCCGGTGTTTCAAAGGCCGGGCCGGCCAGGCACACATACACGCCCTCACGCAACCGAATGCCCTCCACATCCGCCGCCCGACGCGCCAGGGCCATCAACCCCCGGTTGTAGGCGCGGCTCATGTCGGGAAAGCGCGGGCCGAGCCGATCATCATTCGGCCCACGCAGCGGCGAGAGCCCGGCCATGCCGATCAGGTTGAGGTGGTCGGTGATCAGCATTACGTCCCCAGGGTGAAACTCCGGGTTGACCCCGCCCGCGGCATTGGTGATGATGAATGTGTCAACACCCGCCATCTGCAATGTACGGATCGGCAGGCCGATCTGCGCCATCGTGTAGCCTTCGTAGTAGTGGACCCGGCCCTGCAGAACCGCCACCCCATGGCCCTCGAGGGTGCCGATGACCAGGCTGCCGGCGTGGCCTTCCACCGTTGAGGTGGGCCAGCCGGGTATCTCGCCGAAGGGGATGCGAACGGGAGTCTCGATCGCCTGCGCGAGGGGCCCGAGCCCGGAGCCGAGAATCATTCCCACCGTGGGTTTGAGGGGAGTGCGCCCGGCGATAACCTCGGCCGCGCGCTGAAAATCATCCCGCGTAAAGTATTCGCCCATGTGCGTGCTTCTTCCATTGAATCGCGAGTGGTGCCGGCTAGTTTACAGCAATTGGCGGTTTCCCGCCCATTCCTCATGTGCAGCACTGCGGCGGTCTTTTGGATTTCCCATTCGCCGGGCGGCTGATGCTTAGGGCCCCCACCCCTTACCCCTCCCCCGTCGGGCTGGCCGCTCCACATGAAGGGAACAATCCGGGGGAGGGGCGAGGATTCATTCGAAGGAGACGGGGGCCTTCGGCCCCCGTCTCCTCTTGTACCTGACCCCCTCTCCGCCATACCCATGCGCGTCGGGTGGGTGGAGAGGAGGAAGGGGGTGAGGCGTGGCGCTTCTCAGGAAGCTGCTAGAGAATCAACATGGCGTCGCCAAACGAATAGAAGCGATAGCCGCGCGCCTGAGCCTCGGTGTATGCATGCAAGATTCGCTCGCGCCCGGCGAAGGCGCTCACCATCACCAGGAGGGAGGACCGTGGAAGATGGAAGTTGGTGACCATTCCCTGCACGACGCGGAATGCGTAGCCCGGCAGAATGTACAGCCGCGTCGGGCCCTCCCAGGCGGCGAGCAGCTCGGACTCGCTCGCGCGCCCGGCCTCGAGCGCCGCGCTCTCGAGCGCACGCACGCTGGTCGTGCCTACCGCAATCACGCGCCCGCCCGCGGCGCGGGCTCGGTTGACGCGCTCAGCCGCCTCGCGGCAGAGGCTCATCCACTCACTGTGAATGGCGTGCGATTCGACGTTTGTCTCGGTGATCGGGGCAAAGGTGTCGAGCCCCACGTGCAGCGTGACGTAGGCCACGCCGATTCCGCGCGCTTCGAGCTCGCGCAACAAACCCGGCGTGAAATGCAAGCCTGCCGTCGGCGCCGCCGCTGACCCTGGCGAGCGGGCATAGACGGTCTGGTATCGGTCCGCATCCGCCAGCCGCTCGTGAATATAGGGAGGCAGCGGCATTTCACCGACGCGCTCGAGCTCGGGCGTAATCGGCGAAGAAAACCGGAGCAACCGGCGCGCGCCGCCCAGATCGTCCTCGATCCGCACCAAGATCGGCGAGGCCGTCGTCCCCGCCTCGTCGTGGCGCCCCACCACTTCGAGTTCCACCCCGGATCGCAGCCCCTTCCCGCCCACCAGCGCTTCCCACGTCTGAGCGGCTTCTCGCCGCAGGAGCAGAATTTCCACTCGCCCGCCTGTCCGCCGTTTGCGCGCCCACAAGCGCGCGGGCAGAACGCGCGTGTCGTTGAAGACCAGCACGTCGCCCGGTTTGAGGAGCTGCGGCAGGTCGCGGATGTGATGGTCGCTTAGCCCGGGTTGTATGCGGTCGAGCAGGAGTAGCCGGGCCGCATCACGCGGCTCGATCGGGGTCTGGGCGATGAACGCGGGCGGCAGGGAGTAGTCGAAGTCGTCGAGGCGCATAGGGTTCTGCGGCGCGCCGGCGGCAGCTATCGGCGCAAGCGCACGATGAGATTGAGCACAATCGTTAGCACGAGCGAAACCACGATGGATGTAGCCAGGGGCACAATGCAGCTCACGCCGCCGATCGCGAAGTGCAGGTCGCCCGGCAAGCGGCCGAGCGGCACGCCCGAGCGCCCGAGCAACCACAGGCCGCCGCCCACAGCCGCCAGGACAAGCCCCAGCGCGAGCAAGACCTTGGCCAGCGTTGTCAGGTCGTTCATGCTTTGCGAACCTCGTCGCGTGCCGCAGGCGCAGCGCTCGGCCACGGTCGGGCCCACAGCTTGGTCTGGCATTTATCGCGCCCGCCCGGATTACAGCAGCTTGGCTTGGCCTTGTTCGGGGTAGGGAATGCTCAAGTGCTCGTAGGCGAGGCGCGTGGCTACCCGGCCCTGGGGCGTGCGGTCGAGGAAACCGAGTTGCATGAGATAAGGTTCGTACACGTCCATGATCGTATCCGGCTCTTCGCTGATGGAAGCCGCGATGGTTGCCAACCCCACCGGCCCGCCGGAGTATTTCTCAATGATCGTCTGCAGCACGCGGCGGTCGATGTCGTCGAGACCGAGACCGTCCACGTTGAGGATCTCCAGCGCCCGCGCGGCCACCGCCTCGGTCACCACCCCGTCGGCGCGCACCTGGGCGTAATCGCGCACGCGCTTCAATAGGCGCAAGGCCACCCGCGGCGTGCCTCGCGAACGGCGGGCAATCTCGTTCACCCCGCCCTCATCGATCGGCACCGCCAGCCGCTCCGCGCCGCGGCGCGAAATCTCAACCAGCGCCGGCAAATCATAGTAGTCCAGGCGGAAGACGGCGCCGAAGCGCGCCCGCAGCGGCGCGCTCACCAGCGCCAGGCGCGTGGTGGCGCCCACCACCGTGAAGCGCGGCAACCGCAGGCGAAGAGTATGCGCGCTCGGCCCTTTGCCAAGGACGATGTCGAGGGCGAAGTCCTCCATCGCCGGGTAAAGTACTTCCTCCACGACCCGCCCCAGCCGGTGGATTTCGTCGATGAACAGGACATCGGAGGCCTTGAGGTTGGTGAGGATCGCCGCCAGGTCGCCCGCCCGTTCGATGGCCGGCCCGGAGGTGATGCGGATGTTCACGCCCATCTCGCGCGCCAGCACGTGGGCCAGGGTGGTCTTGCCCAGGCCGGGCGGGCCGTAGAACATCACATGATCGAGGGGGTCACCGCGTTCGCGCGCCGCGCCGATGAGGATGCTCAGATTCTCTTTGAGACGCGCCTGCCCGATAACTTCGACCAGCGTGCGCGGCCGCAGCGCCGGGTCGGTCATATCGTCGGTGGAGGGTTTAGCTGAAACGACGCGCGTCGTCTCGCTCATGCGGGCGATTATACTCCGCGGTGCCTCGCGCCGGTATAATACCCACAGCACTGCGCGCTCGCGCGCCGCCACATGGCTCTCACTTCCTCACGGCAGGAGCTGTCGATGAACATGGTCTTCCCCTCACCCCACCCGCTGGTGGCCTCCAAACTCGCCCGCTTGCGTGACAAGCGGACGGAGCCTAAGAAGTTCCGCGAACTCATCCACGAGATCTCGCTGTTGCTCATCTACGAGGCCACGGCAGATCTGGCTACAGCCCCTCTCGAGGTCGAGACCCCGATGGGCAAAGCGCACTGCCGCGACGTCGTCGAGAAGATCGGCCTGATCCCCATCTTGCGCGCGGGCCTGGGCATGGTGGAAGGCGTGTGGGAAATGCTGCCCGGCGCGGAAGTGTGGCACATCGGCATCTACCGCGACGAGAAGACGCTCAAGCCGGTACAGTACTACAACAAGCTGCCCCTCGAGCCGCGCGTTTCGGTGTGCCTGATCCTCGACCCGATGTTGGCCACCGGCGGATCGGCGGTGGCCACGGCCGCGATCCTCAAGAACTGGGGCGTGAAGAGGATCAAGTTCGTCGGCCTGATCGGCGCACCGGAAGGCATCGCCCGCATGCAGCAGGCGCACCCGGATATCCCGATCCATCTGGCAGCGGTCGACGACCATCTCAATGAGGTGGGCTACATCATCCCCGGCCTGGGCGATGCCGGCGATCGCCAGTTCGGTACCGGGTAGCCCATACGAGAATGAGACGGGGGCGCAGCTTTCATGCCAAGGCTACTCGCTCATTGCGTGAGCCGCGGGGTGTGATGAGTTCGGGAACGCCAACCTCGACTCACGCGGAAGATCAGAGGCCTGGATGTTCGCTTTCAACGGGCGGCGACTTCCATATCCTCTCCCCTCGTCGCGGTTGCGTGGGCTAGGCAAGGACACAGGTGACGGCCGCGCCCCTCTTCCAGAAGCCTACGGGAATCGATCGAAGGGCTTTCGCCCCCACCCCTTCCCCCTCCCCCGGTGAGCACGAGTCGCAATACGCGAGAGTCGACTCGGGGGAGGGGCGAGGTCTACTTCAAGGAGACGGGGGCCGAAGGCCCCCGTCTCCTTGGTTCCTTAACCCCCTCTCCGCCAGAGACCACTCTGCGGAAGACAATCTCTCGGCGGAGAGGGGGCAGGGGGAGAGGTTGGATGCATCTCAGCGGCTTGCTAGAGGGGCTCAAATCGGCAAGTGAAGTGGCGCAGTAACGGCGGCGCATAAGTGAGGCGCAGCCCGCGCAACGCCTCGCGACCCGCGCGCACGCGAGCCGCCACGCCAACCACGAAGTCCAAATGCGCCTGGGTGTAGACCCGCCGCGGGAGCGCCAGCCGCACCAGTTCGAGCTCGGGGTAGCGCATCTCGCCGGTATGCGCATCTCGCCGGGCAAACATGGTCGAGCCGATTTCGACCCCGCGAATTCCGCCTTGGCGATACAGCTCGACGCATAGCGCCTGCCCGGGGAATTCAGCATGGGGGATGTGAGGCAGGAGCGCACCGGCATCCAGGTAGATGGCATGTCCGCCCGGCGGCTCGACGATGGGGATGCCGGCCTCCAGCAATCGTTCGCCCAGGTAGCGCGTCTGCCCGATGCGGTAGGCCAGGTAGTCCTCGTCGAGCCCCTCCAGCAAACCCACCGCCATGGCCTCCAGGTCGCGCCCTGCCAGCCCACCGTAGGTGGGAAAGCCCTCGCGCAGGATCAGTTCGTTGCACACCCGCTGGAAGACCTCGTCGTCATTCATCGCCAGGAACCCGCCGATGTTGACCAGCGCATCCTTTTTGGCCGACATGGTCGCGCCGTCGGCCAGGGCAAAGACCTCACGCACGATATCGCGCAGCGAACGCCCCTGCTGCCCGGTCTCCCGCTCGCGAATGAAGAAGGCGTTTTCGGCGTAGCGACAGGCATCTATATAGAAGGGAATGCCGTGGCGCCGGTAGATCGCGCTGACCCCGCGCAGGTTCTCGAGCGACACCGGCTGCCCACCGCCGGCGTTATTGGTGATGGTGATCATGCCGAAGGGGACATTGCCGGCGCCCACCCGCCCGATGAACTCCTCCAGCCGGGCCAAATCCATGTTGCCCTTGAATGGGTCGCGGCTCCGCGGATCGGCCGCCTGGGCAACCACCAGGTTCTCGGGAATGCCGTCGCGGGCCAGGATATTGGCTTGAGTCGTATCAAAGTGCATGTTGCTCGGCACATATTGCCCGGGGCGCAGCAGGACGGCGCACAAGATGTTCTCGGCCGCCCGGCCCTGGTGGGTGGGCACGAAGTGCCGGAACCCGAAGACCTCGCGCATCGCGTCGGCCAGGTGGAAGAACGATCGCGCGCCGGCATAGGATTCGTCGCCGGTGAGAGCCGCGCCCCATTGGCGGTCGCTCATTGCACCCGTCCCAGAGTCGGTCAGCAAGTCGATGTAGACGTCTTCCGCACGCAGGGCAAAGACGTTGAAGCCGGCCTCGCGTAATGCGTGCTCCCGATCCTCCTGCGTCACGCGCCGCAGCGGCTCGACCATCTTAATGCGGAACGGCTCGGGGGGATAGTTCATGCGCCTCCTCCACTAGATGGCAGCGAGTTTAGCACAGCCAGCGGGAGGTCACAATTGGCCGCGGGTATAATCGCCGCGTGAGTCCGCGACGACGATCATCACCCGCGGGGTTGTGGCTCGGTGCACCCCTCCTCGCAACCGGGCTGCTGCTTGTAATCTGGGCCGTGCGGCCTCTGCCGGCAGCTCTTGAAACGATTCCTCTCGGCCGGCTCGACCAACTCCTGCCAGCTCACCCGGCGGGGAGTGCGGCCGGCGGGCCGACCCTCAGCCTGCTCCTGCGCGCGCCGCGCGTGCTGCGCATGGGGGCGCAGACCCAAGTGGCCGCGCTTCTCGCGCCCGAGGCTGATTCAATCGAGACGGCCGGCCTGCCGTCCGGCTTTAACCTGGTCGCGGCGGCCTGGATTCAGACCAGCGACCTGGCGCTCGACCCGAATGGTGAGATTCTCGAACCGCTGCCGGCCGGAGGTCGCGCGAGCTTCACGTGGCGCGCAGCCCCGCTGCACACGGGAGACCTGGATGCCACGTTGTTCGTACGGCTGGAACTCGTTCCGCAGCAAGGCGGCGAGGTGACCTCGCGCACCATCCTTGCCAGGGCGCTTCCGATGCACTCAACCTCACCCCTCGGCCTCACCCAATCCACGGCGGTTGCGCTGGGCATCGCCGCACTTCTGGTCGGAGGGGTGCTGGTGCTCGGCGCGTGGCGGGGGCACAGACCAGCGCGCAAGGCGGCCTCATGAAAAACGAACCCGGCCCGCAGGTGGTTGTCTTTTCTCTTGGCCCGGTCCAGACAAACTGCTTCCTCGTTTTCGATCCCGAGAGCCGGGAGTGCGTCGTCATCGATCCGGCCTGGGAAGGCGAGCGCCTGGCCGATGAGGTTTCCCAACGCTCACTGGCCCTCACCTCCGTCCTCGTGACCCACGCCCATTTCGACCACATTGGCGGATGCGCCGCGCTCGTCGCGCGTCACCCGGCGCCTATCTACCTGCACCCGGCCGATCAACCGCTGTGGTCGGTCGACGGCGGGGCCTCCTTCTTCGGCATCGAAATCGAGCCGCTGCCACCGACCGGACCGGCGTTCGAAGACGGCATGCATCTGCACTGCGGCGCCCTGGATTTCGAGGTGCTGCACCTGCCAGGTCACACGCCGGGTCACGTGGGCCTGCTCGAGTCCGCGCACGGTTGGCTTTTCAGCGGCGACGTTCTCTTCGCCGGCAGCATCGGGCGCGCAGACCTTCCGGGCGGCGATTACGCAACGTTGATGGCCAGCATCCGCAACCGTCTGCTCCCCCTGCCCGACTCGACCCTCGTCTATTCCGGTCATGGCCCCGAGACCACGATCGGCCGCGAGCGGCGGTCGAATCCATTTATCACCGGAGGTTGGGGGTAGAAGCGAGCTCAGGGTCTCAATGCGCGCGGTGCAGCCCCGCGACATTCGTTCGCTCGGCCTTACACGGACGCTGCCCGGCCGGGCGACTCGTGCCTCACGGGCTGCAATTCTCGAGCACGGTTTGCTGACCCGACGGGCTTTGCGCCCACAGCAGCATTTCGAGCGCAACCCCAGTGGGTGGGTGCAGCGCGATGGCGAAGAGCCGCGCGCTCGCCTCGCGTGAAAGAGGTTGCCCCTCGCCGACGATGCGCAGCGCTCGAATTCGCGGCGTCAAATCGTTGCACATAATGTAGCCGATCGCACCCGGGTCATCGCCCACGGCTTGCGCCATGGCCCAGCCCGACGGCGCGACGGTCGCTCCGCCCCCGATCTGCCCCCCGCCCAGAGTATCTCGCTGAAATGCACGGGCAGTTACGAATTGTGCCTCTTGGGCGATCATGCGTACAGCGCCCGCCGGCGCGCCGAGTTCCTGCCAATCGTTGATGTTGCCGGCGAAGATGCTGCGCAGATCTTCTTCATCGATTTCCGCGAGCGGGTTGGCGAGGTTAACCACCAGACGAATCGGCACGCTCGCGATCGGGGCGGCCCACCCTTGAGGGTCGGGTTCCCCCACCACAAAGGCAAGCTGGGCCTCGCCGGAACCGATGGCGCTCTGGATCCCCTCTGAAGTCACCAAACGAACCTGGAGATCCGCAATTTGCCCCGCCTGCACGAGAAACCCCAAGCGTAGCCGGAGGACGCTCGAGTAGGCTTCGGCAGAAGCCAACACAACGAGCGGTTCGGCGGCCGGGGTGGGCGCAGGCGTGGCAGTGGAACATCCGGCCGCAATCGCCGAGGCCAGGCCGGCCGCCACGAGGGTGCGCCAGGCAGCCAGTGCCGCTCGGCTTCCGGTCATCGAACCAACCCGATGACCAGCGTGGCGACGCCCACGATCGCGCAATACAGTGAGAACACGCGCAGCGATCGCCGGGCGAGGTAGCCGAGCAGCCAGCGGATGGCGAGAAAGCCCACAATCGCTGAAGCCAAGAAGCCCAGCGCGATCGGCACAATCAGTTCGGCAAGAGTCGACATGCCGAGCAGATGCCGCGCCTCGAAGGCCCCCGCCCCCAGCATGATCGGCACCGACATGATGAATGAGAAGCGCGCCGCCGACCGACGCTCCAGCCCGCGCAGCAACCCGGCCCCGATGGTCGCGCCGGAGCGCGAGATGCCCGGGAACAACGCGAACGCCTGGGCGATGCCGATGACCACGGCATCCACCCACGTCAGGCCGGTCAGGCCCCGCGCCGCGGCTGTGCGGCTCTCCGCCAGCAGCAGGAATGCGGCCGTCGCGAGCAGAAACCCTGCAACAGCCATCGGCTCCGAGAACGCCTGGCTGACCAGGTCGCGCAGCAGCGCCCCGGATGCCGCCGCCGGCAGCGTGGCGAGGACGAGCAGCCAGGCCATGCGGGCCTCCGGCTGGCTGAAATCCCAGTGGATCACACTGCTCACGCCGGCCTTCAACAATTGCCACAGGTCGCGCCAGAAGTAGATGATGACCGCGAGCAGCGTGCCCAATTGCACCAGGACGTCGAAGGTAAACGCGGCCTGCGGTTCGAAAGTCCAGCCGGCCAGCCAGGGCACCAGGACCAGATGGGCCGAACTCGATACGGGCAGGAATTCGGTGAGGCCCTGGACAATTCCGAGAATGATCGCTTGAAGGTTGGTCATGCGCTGCGTGGCTCCATCGTGGAAGATCCGGGCACGTGCGAGTCCGGTTACGCCTCGGCCACTCCGCCGGTTTCGCGGAAGCGGGCGGGGCTGAATCGGCCGTCGAGAATGCGGTCGCGCATCTCACTCATCAGCGCAATCAGTAGGGTGAGATTGTGAATCGAGAGCAGGGTCGCCGCGAGAATCTCGCGGCTCTGAATCAAATGGCGCAGGTAGGCACGGCTGAAATGGGTGCATGTATAACAACGGCACGTCCCATCGATGGGGCCCGCATCGCGGGCGAACTTGGCGGTGAGCATGTTCAGACGGCCGGTGCGGGTCATGGCCGCGTGATGCCGCGCAAGGCGTGTGGGCAAAACGCAGTCGAAGATATCCACCCCGCGCGCCACACCGGCTACCAGATCCTCCGGCGCGCCAACCCCCATGAGATACCGCGGCTTGTCCTCCGGCAGAATGCGGTCCACCACATCCAGCATCTGGTAGGTTTCGGGCTTGGTTTCCCCGACCGAGAGCCCGCCGATGCCGTAGCCCGGGAAGGCGAGGCGGCCGAGGTATTCCGCCGATTGCTCGCGCAGGTCCGCGAACACGCCTCCCTGGACAATACCGAACAACGCCTGGTCCTCGCGGCGGTGCGCCACGCGGCAGCGTTCGGCCCAGGCGTGCGTGCGGCGCATCGCCGCCTCATTGACGGCGCGGTTATAGGGCGCCGGGCATTCATCGAGGGCCATGATGATATCGGCGCCAAGACCTTCTTGAATGCGGATGGAATCTTCGGGTGTCAAGCGGTGCGGCGAGCCATCCAGGTGTGACCTAAACGTCACCCCGTCGTCGTCCACGCGGCGTATGGAACTCAACGAAAACACCTGATAGCCGCCAGAATCAGTGAGCATCGGGTGCGGCCACTGCATGAACGAGTGTAGGCCGCCCAATTCCGCAACGACCGATTCGCCCGGGCGCAAGTACAGGTGGTAGGTGTTGGCCAGAACGAGCGTGGCGCCGACCTCTTCTAGTTGGGCCGGCGTGAGCGCCTTGACTGTCGCCTGCGTTCCTACGGGGGCGAACACCGGCGTGAGCAGGTCGCCGTGCGGGCTGTGCAGGATGCCAGCGCGCGCGCGGCCACAACGCGCCACCACTTCAAAACTGAAGGCCGCGCTCATCGCAGCGCCCAGATGAAGTACAGGCCGAGCAGTGCCACGCCGAAGACAATCAGTGTCAGCGGCGCGCCCACCCGCAGGTAGTCGCGCACGTTGTACCCGCCAGATCCCATCACCAGCGTATTGACCGGATGGCCGATGGGTGTGAGGAAGGCCAGCGAGGAGCCGAGCGCCACGGCCATCGCCATGGCGCGCGGGTCGGCGCCCACGCTGGGTGCAATGGCCAGCGCGATGGGCGCGAGAACGATCGGCACCGCGGTCTGTCCGCCCATCAGCTGGTTGAGCACGGTGGCGGCCAGCATCAAGACACCCGCCGCAACCAGCGGGCCTGCCCCGCCTAGCGCAGGCAGCAGCCAGCCCGAGACTCGCTCGGCCAATCCGGAGGTGGTCATGGCGATGCCCAGAGGCCAGATCCCGGCGATGACAAACACCGCTTTCCATTCCACCGCGCGGTAGGCGTCATCCATGGTCAGGCAGCCGGTGACCAGCATGAGCGCCGCCCCGCTCAACGCTGCCAGTGAGACAGGCATGACGCCGGTCGCCGCAACACCCAGCGTGATGAAAGCAATCACCCCGGCCAGACGCGATTTCGCCGGGCGCAGCACGGCTTCCGCATCCTCCTCGAGCAGCACGTAATCGCGCTCCTCGCGCAGCAAGCGCAGCCGCGCCGCCGCGCCCTGCACCAGCAGCGCATCACCCGCGCGCAGCGGAAGGTCCGGCAGGTCGCGGTGCACCGCTTCGCCGCGCCGCCAGATCGCAATCACGTTGACTTCGTATTTCTCGCGAAAGTGAATGTCGCGCAGCGTCTTGCCAATGACGGATGCACGCGGAGAGACCAGCAGCTCGCCCAGCACGGTGACCTCGTCGGTCAGCCGCAGCGGAGCGGCCGGATCGCTGAGCAGGGCCAGCCCATACTCGTTGAGCACCTCGCTGGGCGGGCAGCCCTGGGCAAAGACGATGTCGCCCTCGTCCACGCGTTCGTCGCGCGAGGGCCCCGCGATCACATGCTGGTGGCGTGAGAGGCCGACCACGGTCACGCCCAATTGCTTAGCCCATCCACCTTCGCGCAAGGTGAGCCCCGCCATGGCCGAGCCGCGGCGCACTTCGATCTCGCACAGCGTGGATCCCACCCCGTAGGTTTGCTCGAGTTCGCGGCGCAATTGAATCGACCGAGCCGATTGGCCGGCCGGGTAGCGCCGCGGCAAGAGGTGGCGTCCGGCGAAGACCAGGTAAAGCGTTCCGGCGGCCACAATCGGCACGCCAATCGGCAGGAAATCGAGCAAGCCGAAGGGCGCGAGTCCGGCATCCCGCAGCACGCCGCCGACGATGATGTTGGCCGTGGTGAGCAGTGTGGCCATCCCGCCCAGGATCGTTCCAAAGGCGAGCGGCATGAGCAGGCGTGATGGGGGAATGTGCGTTTGGCGCGAGAGGCTGATGACCGCAGGCAGGAGAACTCCTGCCGCAGCAATGTTGTTCATGAACAGCGAGAGCGCGGCTGCCGCCAGAACGGTAATGAGCACCGCCCGCTGCTCCGAATCACCGCTGACACGCAGCAGCAAACGGCCCAACGCGAGCGTAATGCCGGTTTGCTGTAATCCTTCGGAGATGATGAACACGGCCAGGATGGTGATGGTGGCCGTGGCGGAGAACCCGGAGTAGGCCTGGGCCGGCGTCACCAAGCCGGCCAGGCCGAGCGCGATCAGGGTCAGCAGCGCCGCCAGGTCCGGCCGAACGCGGCCCGAAACCATCAACAACGCGAGCGAGAGGATGATGAGCGCAAGCAGAACAAGCGCCGAGGTCATGACGGCGAGGATTATAGTCCATCCGCGTGATACAATCCGCCGCGTTCCGCCTCCCTTACGAACACTCCAGCAAACGATGATGCATTTGGCCCCGCACCCGCGACGTTGGGCTTTGGTCCAGGCACTGGTTGCCTTGGCGGGCGTTGCATGGATCGCGCTATCAGCAAGCCCGGGCGTGCCGCAAGGCGGCGGACCGCCCCCCAGCCCGGGTCAGGGGTTCAGCGCTCCCGAACTCGTCCTTCCCGATTCCGACGGCACTTTGCATGCGTTATCGAGCTACCGCGGCCGGGTCGTCGTGCTCAACTTCTGGGCTTCGTGGTGCCCTCCCTGCCGGGCCGAGATGCCGGCTTTCGAACGCATCCATCAGGAATTGGCCGCGAGAGGGCTGACCATCCTGGCCGTCAACGCCACAAGCCAGGATACGCGCCAGGCTGCGCTGCGGTTCACGGAGGAGCTCGGCCTCACGCTGCCTGTGTTGTTCGACGACAACGGCAGCGCGCAGACCTCGTATCGCATCCGCGCCCTACCCACGACTTTCTTCATTGACAGGCGCGGCATCATCCGCCAGGTGGTTGTGGGCGGGCCGCTCGCCGGTGCCGTGATCGAATCCGTTGTGAACGACCTACTGGCGGAGGCCGACTAGTGTTCCCCACGCTGCAGCTCGGGCCAGCCGTCATCCAAACCTCGGTGCTCCTGCTTCTTGCCGGAGTGTGGTTGGCCACCGGCCGCATTGAACGCCATGCGCGCATGCGAGGCCAGAACGGCGACAGGATTCTCACCTTGGTCCTGGTCGTGGTGGCAAGCGCGATCGTCACCGGGCGCCTCGCGTATGCCACCCAGCACCTGCAGGCCTACCTCGCCAACCCGCTCGGGCTGCTTTCACCCACCATGGCGACCATGAACCTCGAAGTCGGCGCGCTGGCCGCACTCTCGGCCGGAGCGTTTCTCCTCCGCCGCTGGGCGCGACGAGGCCAGCCCATCCCACTCTTGGACCTCTTGGACGTGCTGGCGCCGGGGATGGCTGTCATGATGATGGCCTTCTCGGCGGGCAATCTGGCCAGCGGATCAGCCTACGGCGCCCCGGCACGGCTGCCCTGGTCGATCTTCCTGTGGGATGAATGGCGGCATCCCAGCCAGGCCTACGAACTGTTGGCCGCGCTTGGCATCTGGCTGCTCATCGAGCGCTCCGCAAAGAAGGTGCCCTCCGCCTCGCCGCACGACACGGCCGCGGGCCCATCCACCCGTGCTCCGGGCTTTCTCTTCTTCACCTGGATGGCGATGGCTGCCAGCGCGCGCCTGATACTCGAGGCGTTTCGCGGCGATAGTGTGTTGTGGGGCGGCGCCATTCGCGCGCCACAAGTCGTGGCGCTCATCGCACTGCTGGGGGCACTGTGGTCCGTCGGCAGGGTGGCACGCAGCCGCAGATCGGCCGCATGCCACCAACCCGACTCTCCATCAGACTGCCCCACCCCAACGACCACCACTTCGCCGCGCCTATAATGGAGTCGGCTGTTGAAGTCTACGCCTGGAATGGGGGATGCCAGAATGAGTCACGATCAGTCTGAAAGCTTTGTCGTGGTCAGCCAGGAAGCGATCGACAGATTGGCTTTGGTGGACAAGATAACCGAGGCACCCACGCAGATACATATGGCCTACCACGGACTTGTCCTTGTAGCACTTGCCACGCTCGCCGTTTCGAAGGTGACAACTTCGCAGAAGTGGACGCTAGTAGCGATGTGCGTGCTGGGGGCGTTGGGGGCGGTTGTTACCCTGCTGCGCGAATTCCGGAACCAGTCTGTGCGCAAAGTCCTGGAGCGTGGTTACGGCTCAGATCTCGAATCGCTGCGGGGGGTTACTCGTTTTGGATTCACTCAGTATTCACGTATATGCTTGACATCCATTCTAGTCGCCTTGTACGTTCTCCTCTCCACGTTCGTTTATCTGGCCACCGAGTCACCATGAGCATTGATTTCATCCGCATCGTCGGCGCGCGCGAACACAACCTGAAGAACATCAGCCTGAGCCTGCCGCGCAACAAGCTGGTGGTCATCACGGGCCTCTCGGGGTCCGGCAAGTCGTCGCTGGCCTTCGACACCCTCTTCGCCGAGGGGCAGCGGCGCTACGTCGAATCGCTTTCGACCTACGCCCGTCAGTTTCTTGGCCAACTGCGCAAGCCGGAGGTCGACCTGATCGAGGGCCTTTCCCCCGCGGTGGCGATCGACCAGCGCGGGGTGTCGGCCAACCCCCGCTCGACCGTGGGCACACTCACCGAAATCTACGACTTCCTGCGCCTCTTGTTTGCCCGCCTGGGGACCCCACACTGCCCGCGCTGCGGACGGGAGGTCCAGCGCCAGTCCGCCCAGGAGATCGTGGCGGCCGTGGCGGCATTGCCCGCGGGGACGCGCTTCGTTCTCCTCGCGCCGCTCGTGCGCGCACGTAAAGGGGTTCACCACGCCGCCATAGAGGAAATCCGCCAGTCGGGATTCGTGCGCATGCGCCTCGACGGCATGCTGTACGACGTCGAGGCGGAGGTCGAGCTCGATGCGCATCGCGCCCACACCGTGGAGGCGGTCGTCGACCGCCTGGTGATTCCGGCAGCGGAGGCAACGCCCGCCGAACGGGCGGATTTCGAGACGCGCCTGACCGATTCGATCGAGACCGCGCTGCGCGTCGGGCAGGGCTATCTCACCTTGCAGGACCTGCGCCTCGACCCTCCGCAGGAAACGACCTACTCGGAGCATTTCGCCTGCCCGGCGGACGGCACCAACCTGCCGGCGATCGAGCCTTCCACCTTCTCGTTCAATTCGCCACACGGGGCCTGCCCGGAGTGCCAGGGCTTGGGCACACGCCTGGAGATCGACCTCGAGCGCGTCATCCCCGATCGCAGCCTGCCGCTGAGCGAGGCCGCCTCGGCCGCACTTGAGCTGGCCGGCAGCGATCGCAGCCCGAGCGGGCTGCTCGCCCTCATCGAGGCGTTGGCCGAGGCTGAGGGGTTCGACCTGGATCAGCCGGTGGCGCAGTTGGGTGAGGCGCCGCTGCAGCTCATTCTCTACGGTACCGGCGAGAAGAAGGTGCGGGTGAGTTTCCGCACCGGACAAGGGCGGAGCGGTTCTTTCGATACACCCTTCGAGGGGCTGGTGCCGGCGCTCAACCGCCGTTACCGTGAGACCGGCTCGGCGGCCGTGCGCGAGAAGATCGAAGCCTTGATGAGCGAACGCACGTGCGAGGCCTGCGGCGGGCAGCGCCTGCGCGCCGAGGCGCTGGCCGTGACCATCGACGGACGCAATATCATCACCGTCTGCGAGTGGACCACCGATCACTTGCGCCAGTGGATCACCTCCCTGGCTGAGGATACCGGTTCGCAGTTTGCGACCGCACGCCAACAGCGCATCCTCGCTCCGATCCTGACGGAGATCCGCGGCCGGCTGTTGTTCCTCGAAGAGGTGGGCCTCGACTACCTCACCCTGCAGCGCACCGCCTCAAGCCTCTCGGGCGGCGAAGCCCAGCGCATCCGCATGGCCACTCAGATCGGCTCGCGGCTGAGCGGTGTGATGTACGTACTCGATGAACCGTCGGTGGGCTTGCACCCGCGTGATACGGGCCGGCTGCTGGCAAGTCTCGCGCGCTTGCGTGATCTGGGCAATACCGTCTTGGTGGTCGAACACGACGAGGCGACTATCCGCTCGGCCGATTGGGTGGTTGACCTCGGCCCCGGGGCCGGGCCCTTGGGCGGCGAGGTGGTCGGGGAGGGTACGCCCGAAAGCCTGGCACGCCAGCCGAAGTCTCTTACCGGGCAATGGCTCGCCGGGAAACTGAGCGCCCCGACGCCGCACGCACGCCGGCCCGGCAACGGGCAGGCCTTGACGATTGTTGGCGCGCGCGCAAACAACCTCAAGAATCTCACCGTGCGCATTCCACTCCGTAAGCTCGTCTGCCTCACCGGCGTTTCCGGCTCGGGCAAATCCACCTTATTGATCGACGTGCTCTACGCCGGGCTGGTGGCCGGGGCACGCGCCGGCGAGTTCGCCGCCGCCGAACGCATCGATGGGGCGCACGAGATCGAGAAGGTGATCCACATCGACCAGTCGCCGATCGGCCGTACGCCGCGTTCGAACCCGGCCACGTACATCGGCCTGTACAGCGAGATCCGCGAGCTCTTCGCCACGTTGCCTGCCGCGCGCGTACGCGGCTATCGGCCGGGGCGGTTTTCGTTCAACGTGCGCGGCGGCCGCTGCGAGGCCTGCCAAGGCCAGGGCCAGATCCAGGTATCGATGCAGTTCCTGCCCGACGTTTATGTGCCGTGCGAGGTATGCGGCGGCACGCGCTTCAACCGCGAGACGCTGCAGGTGTTCTTCAAGGAGAAGAGTATCGCCGATGTGCTGGACCAGACCGCGGATGAATCACGCGAGCTGTTCGCCGCCTTCCCCAACATGTTGCGCAAGCTCGACACGCTGCGCGACGTGGGCCTGGGCTACATCCGTCTCGGTCAATCCGCGGTGACGCTTTCGGGCGGAGAGGCGCAGCGCATCAAGCTGGCGCGCGAATTGGCGCGGCGTCCGGCCGGGCACACGCTCTACGTGCTCGACGAACCGACGGTGGGATTGCATGCGGTCGATGTTCAACGCCTGATCCCGGTGCTCGAGCGGCTGGTGGAGGAGGGCCATTCGGTGGTGGTCATCGAACACAACCTCGACATCCTGCGTATGGCAGACCACATCATCGACCTGGGACCGGAGGGAGGCGATAAGGGCGGCATGCTGGTGGCCGAAGGGACCCCCGAGGAGGTGGCCGCGGTCCGCACATCGTATACCGGGCAGTACCTGCGCCCGCTGCTTTCCCCGCAGGCCCGCCCCGCCTCGCACACGGCGCGCCGCGCGCCCGCAAAGAAGAGCCGCTGACCATCCTTCGCTTCCCGCGTGCATTCGAGTTGAGCCAGCGCCTCGAGGCGGTTGAGCCGCTGGCGCGCTGCGACTGGCCTGCGTGCGGAGGCGCATGCTGCCTGCACGGCGTGTGGCTCGACCCGCTCGAGGTGCAGGATCTGCGTACCCATGTGGGTCTGATCGCGTCGTGGATGCCCGCCGACCGCCGCGACCCGGCGCAGTGGTTCACTTCCGAGCGCGAGGCCGAGCCGGGCATGCCGAGCGGCGAGGTCGTTGCCGCCCGGGTTGTTCCCAACTCGTCTCACTACGGCGGGCAGGAGTGCATCTTCCTGCGCAAGGATTCGAAGTGTGCGCTGCAAGCGGCCGGCGAGGCGGGCGGGTTAGACCCCTGGCGCTTCAAGCCATTCCACTGCATCCTGCATCCGCTCACTTTCGATGAGGCGGGGCTCGTTTCGCTCGCGCCGCTGGCGGAATTGAATGACGAGCCGGCCAGTTGCCTGCGCCGTGCTGCCGAGCCCCGCCCACTGCGCGAGCTCTTCGCGTGCGAAATCGAGTACCTCACACGCGTGGCAGAAGCGTAGCCAGGCCCGTGGCACATGCGCCCTCGCAATGCGGTCGGTCGCGCGCGCATCGCACGATCCATCCGCTTCAACCGGAATGCGGAGTCATGGCGAATGGCGCGAATACCCGATGGCGAGCGGCGGCAGCGCATGTTAGAATTGCCCTTCGCAAGTGCCCGCCCCCATCGTCTAGAGGACCAGGACGCGGCCCTTTCAAGGCCTAAACCGGGGTTCGAATCCCCGTGGGGGCACACCTCGACCGCCGTCAGGCGGTTTTTGTTTTCCCTTGGGCCGGTGTCGTTGGCCGTTCCAGCCGTCTTGGGAACGGAACGTACTCGAGTCATGACATAAATCTGCTGCGCGTCTGCGAAAATCATGTCCTGAGACGTGCGCTGCGGGAGTAGAATGAGCGCTGTCTTGTACCGGATGTGGGAGGTCCAGGTTTCCTGCAGGGAAGAGCCCGGACCGAGAGAGGAGCACTTGCGATGATGCTCTACCTCCGCCTTGCCTGGCGCAACGTGTGGCGTCACCGCCGCCGGACCCTCATCATCGTCTCGGCCATGGGCTTCGGCCTTTCACTGATGATGATGTACGACGGGCTGGTCGACGGCTTCAACCAGGCGATCTACGGCAATGCTATCAAGGTCCTGGGCGGCAACATTCAGGTGCATGCCCAGGGCTACCGAGAGAGCGCCGGGCAGAAGCCGCTGCTCCCCCTGGTCGACGACGCCAGAGTCCTCGAGGCGGTGCGCGCCCAGCCGGGCGTGGTGGCGGCGGCACGCCGGATCAATACCGGCGGCCTGGCCAGCAGCCGCGAGGGCGCCTTTGCTGTGGGCATCACCGCTATCGAACCGGAAGTCGAGCAGGCGGTCAACCTGGCCGGGCAGAACGTGGTCGCCGGCCGCGCCCTGACCGCCGGCGATGGCGATGCAATCTTCATTGGCAAAGGCTTGGCCGACGCCATGGATGTGGCGGTGGGGGATCGCATCTCCCTGACCGGGCGGTCGGCTCACGAGCAGTTGCGCCAACGGACGATGACCGTGATCGGGATCTACGACCTGGGCATGGTCGACATCGAGAAGATCAACGTCTACATCTCGCTCGCAGAGGCGCAGACGCTTTACGGTCTTCCCGGGCAGTCGACCGAAGTGGCGGTCTTCCTGGATCGAGTGGGCGGCGAAAGGCAATTGATCAACAAGCTTTCGCCCGCGCTCCCTGGCCATGAACTGGCCTCCTTCGAGGACAGCTATCCGGAGTTGCAATACGCCCTGGCCTCCAAGGGCCGGGCGATGGACATCTTCAGCGTGATCATCCTGGGCATCGCCGGTATCGGGATCCTCAACCTGCTGCTGATGGCGGTGTACGAGCGTACGCGCGAGATCGGCGTGCTGGGCGCCATGGGCCTCAAACCGCGCGAGATCTCGCTGCTGTTCATCCTGGAGGGAACGCTGATCGGGCTGGTGGGTGTGATTTTGGGGATCGTGCTTGGGCTGGCGTTCAATGGGATGATGAGGGCGGTTGGTTTGGACTTCACTTCCTTCTCCGGAATGACCAGCTACACGGCGCTGATCACCGACAAGGTTTACCCGAGCTGGGGCATCGGAAAGCTGCTCAGCCGCGGGCTGACCGTGGCGATCATCGCCGCCCTGGCCGCGCTCATCCCCGCCCGCGAGGCGGCGCAGCGCGACCCGGCCGAAGCGCTGCACTACGTGTGAGGTCCACCATGATCCAGATGCTGAAACTGGCCTTTCGCAACCTGGGGCGCAATCGACGGCGAACGTTCTTCTCCGCCCTGGCTATGGGGATGGCGCTGGCCCTCCTGCTGCTGATGGCCTCCGTCATCCAGGGGGAATACGGCGACGCCATCGAATTGGCCATCCATCTGCAATCGGGTCACTTGCAGGTGCGGTCAGCGGACTACGATGAGACCAAGACCAGCCTCAAATGGGAGAGCTTGATCGAGGACCCCGATCAGGTCGCGGCACGGATCGCCTCGATCGGGGCGGTGGCGGTGGCCACGCCGCGGTTGTATGCCAGCGGGTTCGTCACGACGCGGGACGAATCGTCCGGCGTGCGCGTCGTTGGCATCGACCCCTTGTCGGAGGCCAACGCGCCCTTTCGGGATGGGATCCTGGAAGGGAACTTCTTGACTCGCGAGGACCGGGAGGGGGTGCTCATCGGCTGGTCCCTAGCCCACCGTCTCGGCCTTGCGGTGGGCGACCAGATCAGCCTGTCGGTGAACACGTCCAACGGGGAGGTCGACGAACAACCGTTCACTGTCCGGGGCGTCTACAACACAGGGTCCAGCGGGTTCGACGGCCTGACGGTTTTTCTGCCGCTGGCCAAGGCTCAGGCGTTCACAGGCGCCGAGAACCGCGCGAGTGCGATCTTCGTCCTGCTGAGGGACACCTCCCAGACCGAGGCCGTGATCGCGGCGCTGAATGCACCTGGCTACGAGGTGTTGACCTGGCGAGACATGAACGAGCTGCTGGTTCAGGTAGAGCAGCTAGCCTCCAGCTACATGGGCATCTTCTACCTGATTGTGCTGGGCATTGCCGCCACGGTGATCGTCAACACCCAGGTCATGTCGGTGTACGAGCGCACCCGCGAGATCGGCATCCTCTCGGCCATCGGCATGCGGGGGCGTCGAGTGATGACCATCTTCCTGACGGAATCCGGGTTGCTGGCCGTGGGCGGGATCCTGCTCGGGCTGGCGATCGGGGGCCTCGCCATAGCCTACTTCACGCGCTTCGGTCTCCCCCTGGACATTGAGAAATTCGGATTCACGGGGATGCTCTTCCGCGAGAGGATATATACCCAGCTTTCCATCCAGGACGCCGTCCGTTTGACACTGATGTCGTTCATCGTCACGCTGCTGGCTGGCTTATATCCGGCTGTGCTCGCCTCGCGCATGGAGCCGGTGGCTGCCCTGCGCGCTGAGAAATAGGCGAAAGGAGATCTCCCATGGAAGTCGCAAAGGTCGAGAACGTCACCCGCGTCTACACGATCGGCAAAGTCGAGACCCAGGCCCTACGCGGCGTCAGCCTGTCGATTGAAAGCGGCGAATTCACGGCGCTGGTCGGTCCTTCCGGGTCCGGCAAGACCACCCTGCTGCAGCTCTTCGGGTGCTTGGACCAGCCCTCCACGGGGAAGGTCTACATCAACGGGCGTGACGTGAGCCAACTCAACCGCAACCAGCGCGCCGACTTGCGGCGTGGGACGATCGGCTTCATCTTCCAGTTCTTCGCCTTGATCCCCACCTTGACCGCCTTCGAGAATATCGAGATGCCGTTGCTACTCAACGGGCTCGGCGCTAAGGAGCGCCGCGATCGTGTCACCGAGTTGCTGGAGGCCGTCGGGCTGGCCGATCGCGGGCGCAACCGCCCAGATCAGCTCAGCGGCGGCGAGCAGCAACGTGTGGCCATCGCCCGCGCCCTCTCGATCAAGCCCAAGCTCATCCTGGCGGATGAACCGACGGCCAACCTCGACACGCCCAACGGCCAGTTGGTGATGGAAACCATGACCCGTCTCAACAAGGAGACGGGTGTGACCTTCGTCTTCGCCACGCACGATCCGCGCGTCATCAAGTACGCGCAGCGTGTTGTCACACTGCGCGACGGCCTGGTTGCCGAGAACGGGGCACAGAAAGCATCGAGGTAGGCCATGAAGCGCTCATCATTCCCACTTCTGATGGTCTCGCTGGCCCTTGCAAGTTGCACAGGCGGCGCCGGCACACCCGGCGAGGTGCTCCCCACAGTCGTTCTCGAGAGCCGCACGCCCCAGCCCTCGGTTGATCGATCGGGAACTACCGCCTCGGGGACGGTCGTCCCCGCCCAGGAGGCACGCCTGTCGTTTCTTGGCACCGGCCCGGTAACCAAGGTCAACGTTCAATTGGGCGACGAAGTCCACGCAGGGGAGGTCCTGATCGAGTTGGACGATGCAGCGGCCCAGAGGGATCTTGCGCGGGCGGAGAGCGAGCTGGCGGATCTTACCTCGCCGGCGGCCATCGCGCGCGCCCGCCAAGCGATGGCTCGGGCGGAGGCCGACCTCGAGAAGGCCCGCAACAAGCTCGAGTACTACATCACGCCCGGAGTGTTGTACTGGGAAGAGCATCTTTCCGAAAGCGAGCAGGCCCTGGCCACAGCCAAGGCCCAAGCGGGAACCTCGCCGAGCGACGAACAGGCGAAGAAGATCGCCGAGGCCGAGAAGTCGCTGGCCCGCGCGCAGGCCAACCTCTCATATGCGCAGAAGCAGTTGCGCGAGGTCTACCTGCCGGAGAAGTTCACTCGCGTCAACAGCCAGACGGGCGAATCCTACGTGGCCGAACCGCGCATCGACACGGCGGCGGCGCGTGCCGACTACGAATTGGCGGGTGCCACACTGGACGAAGCGCGCGCTTATGTGGATGCACTTAGCGGCGAAGCCACACCGTCCGACGCCTTCGGAAGCTCGCTGGCCCTCCTGGAAGTGGCGCGGCGAAACGTTGCTGCGGCGCGCGCGGCCCTAGAGGCCACCCGGTTGGAAGCCCCCTTTGCCGGCACTATCGCTATGGTGAGCGCGGTGCCCGGTGAGAACGCGGTGCCCGGGGCGGTCATTGTCATCGTCAGCGATCTGAGCCGGTTGCATGTGGAGACCACCGACCTGAGTGAGCGGGATGTCACCAAGATCTCGGTGGGCCAAAGCGTTCAGGTGTACATCGAGGCGCTGGGCGAGGAAGTGAGCGGACGGGTTTCTGCAATTGCCCCCGGGGCTACAACTCTCGGCGGCGACGTGGTCTACCAGACCCTTATTGACCTTGACACGCAGCCACAGGGGATGCGCGCGGGGATGAGCGCCGAGGTGACATTCGAAAGCGGCGGCTGAGCCACACGCATCGGCATCCGCCTGCCCAACGCTTGCGACACACTGCCACAATTGAACCGGCCCGGACGCGAACATCCGGGCCGGTTCTTATTCCCGAGTCGCACAGGAAGGCGCGTATCCCGGCCGAATCGCCCCCCGCCCTGGTGCGCACGTCCCATCTCCAATCCCACAAAAGGAGGATGCGCCAATCCCCCAAATCCCCCTCGCGGCCCTTCGGCGGCGGGGCTATGCTTATGCACACAGCCGGGGGGAGCGCACACGGCCGCCCACGGCCCTAGATGTCGGATCGCAGCCGTCAGACGCAACCGGTCGTCCTTCGATGCGTATGTACGTTTGTGGACGGCCACTCGGGCTCATCCAAGACAAGGACAGAGACACATGAACACCTTCACCAAATCCCAACTCGAGATTCATGTTCCAGTGCTTGGCTGGTTGCTCATCGGGACCAACCTGATCTACTTGCTGATGGCTGCCATTCTGGCCGTCTTCCTGGTGGGTATCGGCACAGCCGTGGGCGATATGATGGCCGAACGTGTGCTGGGCATCGTCGCCGCCAGCGTGGGCGGCGTGCTGGCAGTGCTCGGCCTGCCCGGCATTATCGCCGGGGCGGGGCTCCTCGCGCGCAAGACGTGGGGGCGCATCCTTTCAATCGTGATTTCCGGGCTCAGTGTGCTGTGCTTCCCGCTGGGGACGATCCTGGGGGTGTACGGTCTGATCGTGCTGCTCCAAGATTCTGCCACGGAGTACTTCGCCACACCCTGAAGCTAACTCCGCAGCAGCAGGCGGGCCGGGAGGTACGGCGTGCCTCCCGACCCGCGATCTTGCGCTCGATCCTTTGCTCCGCGCAGGTGCACTGCGATGATCTGTGGGCTGCACGGCAAGTGGCTCGTCACCCCCGCGTGCCCCCGGCGGGGATCCACGATTCTTCTCGCACCCTTCCGCGCATCATGCCGACAGTGGGTTCCCGTCTCGACCATGCGAGTATGACGACCCAACAATTGCGCGTGGCAGGACTCACACGTCGCGTTCCACTGCATGCCGTAGGATGGTCTTGAGTTTCTCCGGCTTCGCCCGCCGCGGGTCGCCCATGTAGATCTCGTGGTGCTTGCCGCGAAAGCGCAGCCCATGCGTTCGCATGTAGTCGTCCATCAGCGCCAGCGTGCGGGGTTCGTCGGCATACGGGCCGATGTGCATGATCTGGATGCACCGCCCTTCGGCGAACGATTCCAGCCGGACCTTGGCCAGGGCCGGGTTCTCGCCACGTTTGGCCAGCACCTGCTGCACGGCTTGGCGGAACATGGCAGGCGTGATGTGCGCCGGCAGCATCATCAGCAGGGTGTAGCTCCACGGCTCCTTCGACTGGAAACTGAACTCCCCGGACTTCACCCACCACAG
>DATEAT010000140.1:0-7480 GCA_035288225.1 Anaerolineales bacterium
TTGATCGTGGAGCCGGGTCGCATCGAAGAGCTAAGGTTCGCATGGGACGAGCGCCGGCGATCGCCGCCGCGGCGCTCAGCCGCCGATTTCGGCCATCCACCGGTTCGAAGGGGACTTGTTCGAGGCCAGCTCGTGCTTCTCGGGTTTGAGGGTCACGGCCTTCATCAGCAGCGGTTCGATCGGTTCGCCTCGGCGGAGTGCTCCGCGCACCTCCACCTCGCGCTCGCCCAGCAGGCATGGGCGCAGAAATCCATCCGCCGTCAACCGCAGCCGGTTGCAGCGCTCGCAGAAGCGTTCCCCGCGCGGCGAGATCAACCCGAGAGTGCCGAGAGCGCCCGGCAGCCTGAAGGTGCGGGCCGGGCCGCCTCCGAGCGCGGTCTTCTGTTCCGCCATCCCCAGCGGTTCGAGGATCGTGCGGATTTCCGCCAGCGGCAGGTAGGCATGCTGTGGGTCGGGCAAATCCTCGCCCCACGTCTGCGGGTCGCCGACCGGCATGAGTTCGATGATGCGTACGTGCCAGGCATGTTCGAGGGTTAACCGGGCGAGCGCCGGTAGTTCATGATCATTCAATCCGCGCACGGCCACAACGTTGATCTTGATTGGCGTGAGCCCCGCGGCCTCGGCCGCGGCGATGCCCCGCCACGCACGCTCCACCTGGCCGCCGCGAGTCAGGCGCGAATAGCACGCCGGGTCGAGCGTGTCGAGGCTGATATTCACCCGGTCGAGCCCGGCCTGAGCGAGTTGCGAGGCCATCTCCTCGAGCAGCACGCCGTTGGTCGTCAGGCTCACTTCCTCAATGCCGGGCAGGGCCTTGAGCATCTGCACCAGATGCGCGACGCCTCGCCGCACGAGCGGCTCGCCGCCGGTCAGGCGGATGCGGCGGATGCCCAGTCGGCCCGCCGCGCCGGCGACGGCGGCGATTTCCTCATAGGTCAGCATGTCATCGTGCGATTTCAGCGTGATACCTTGTGCGGGGAGGCAGTACACGCAGCGCAAGTTGCAGCGATCGGTCACGCTGATGCGCATGTAGCTGATCGTCCGGCCGAAGGGGTCGACCAGGGGCGTCATGCCACTTTACCTGCAGGTGGATCGGCCGGTGCGCGACTCACTGAGCGTGCTGCACGGGGGATGAGCATGAGTGTGGTCGCGCCGGGCGCGATAGCCTCGCCCAGGTTTCGGGCGAGCAGCGCCACCGCGGCGCGGTGGCTTTCAGACTTCCGATTGCGCTGATGCGGATCACTGCTTCTTCGGCTCGCTGGTGTCAGCTGGAGGGGTGGGCTCCTCGTCCTTGAGTCCCTTGCGGAATTCGCGGAACCCGCGCCCTACTTCGCCTGCAACTTTACCGATGCGGCCGGCGCCGAAGAGCAAGATGACGATCAGCAGAATGATACCGAGTTCGAGTGGGCCTAAACGGATGGGCAAGGGATCCTCCTTACAAGGGTCTTACAGCGCGAGCCTGCGCGCGGGCGCCGGGCATTCGCATCCGGGCTGGGCGTTGACCGGTGGGCGGTGCGCTCGCATTCCGCGCGCCGTGCGAGGCAATCATAGTCCGAATCTTGCGATTCACAAAGGGGCTGCGCTAGGCCAAAGGCGGAGGTCATGACGAGGCCGGGACCGCAAGGTCCGTGTTCTTGACCGTCATTCCCGCGAAAGCGGAGATCGAGGCTCCTGGCCGATGGCCCGAGGTCATGACGATGCCGGGACCGCAAGGTCCGTGTTCTTGATCGTCATTCCCGCGAAAGCGGGAATCCAGGCATTGATCTCATGCATTGGACTTGGGTAACG
Organism: Anaerolineales bacterium; assembly: GCA_035288225.1. Taxonomy (GTDB): domain Bacteria; phylum Chloroflexota; class Anaerolineae; order Anaerolineales; family RBG-16-64-43; genus RBG-16-64-43. Next base: position 1,786 of record DATEAT010000140.1, read on the forward strand.
AAGGGATGTGCCTCAGTGGTCGATCAAGACTCCCCTCTCTTCGCTCGAGCCGTCCCGGCGAGCCACCGGGCTAGGCAACCACAGCGCCAGCACGGCGCCAATCAGAATGACGACGGCCGCCAGCGCGAACACGGTCTCGTACCCCCAACGGGTCGCAATCCAACCGCCAATGACCGGATAGAGGATGATCATCCCGGCCAGGGTGTTGGTCAGCCCAACGTAGCTCGTCCGGTCGGCAGGCGGCGCAATCTCGAGCACGTAGTTGAGAACGCCGAGCATCGTCGAGCCATCGCCGATGCCAAGGAAGAAGAAGACCAGCGCGAACAGCGCGGTGAGCGTTTGCGGACTGGTGTTGGCCACCCGGCTGGCGAGCAGAGCCAGGACCGGCGCCAGGAATTGGAACAACCCCATGAATTGGACAACGCGGTGGGCGCCTTTGCGATCGGCCACAGGCCCAAGTACCAGCCCAGCCACCAGGCCGCCGACTGTCAGAGCGACGAGGAAGAACCCAATGGAGGCTTCCGGCAGGCCGCGTTCGAGCGTTGCATACACCGCGTAGAAAGGCAGAGGCATCGCCGAGAGGCCGATGAGCAGTCGCACAACCGTCAGCTGGCGAAAGCGGGAGTCCTCGCGCAAGTGGCGAACAAGGCGCGGCAGCACGTGCCCAAGCTGCGGGCGCTCCGCTGGCACCACTTCAACGGGCTCGTGAATGAAATAGAAGGATCCGGTGGAGATGAAGAAGGCGGCTGTTGCCAGGAGGAGAATGAACGCGTAGTTGAACGGGAAGGGGGGTCCGCTCTCGGCGAGCAGTGCTCGGACGGCGGCCCCCGCGCCCAGGGAGAGCAGCCCCGACAGCAATTGCCCGATGCCGACAACCCGCCCGCGCAGTTTGCCGGGTATCGCCTTGGCCAGTACGTCGAACCATGCCACCGCCACGAGCGCGTCGGTTGCAGCGAAGTAGAATACCGCGGCTAGCAAGAAGGTAAGCGCCACCGCCGGCCAGCGCACCCCGCCCATCAAAAGGAAGAGGGCCAGCACCAGGAACACCGGGCGCCCAACCCACGAGACGGCGATGGCCACCGGCAGCTTGCGCGACTTGGTCGTGAGATAGTGCGCCGCGGCTATTTGCGGCAGCAGCCACCCGCCGTTCCACAACGCCCCGACCAGCCCAATGAGTACCGCGTTAGAGGTCAGCCGTGCGGCAAGAGCTGGGAGCGTGGTCGAGGTACCGGCGAAGGCAAGCCCCATGCCGAAGAAGGCATAGTCGATGACAAATGCCGCAGCATTGCGCCGCAGCACTTGTGGGCCGCGCTCGGTCTCATTGGCCTGCATACTCATGCGATCAGGAATCCCAAATAGAAGGTAGGCTGGCATTATAATCGGAAGGTTGCCCCCATGGCCCAGATGTGCGCGTGCGCCGATGATGGTTCCATCATCTAACGAGAGGTCCCGGTCAAGCGCGCGCACCTCGCGATACCCTTGGGCGCAGAGGGAAGGGGATGAGCGCAGCCTGCCGTGCGCCATCCGGCTGGATTGGCTCGCTCGAGGAGTTCTGGGTTGAAGCGGACACCGCGCTACCTGACGCTGGCTGTGTTCACCGCCGGGATGACCACCATGGCGGTCGAGATGTGTGCCTCGCGCCTGTTGGGCAACGTGTTTGGCACGAGCAACCTGGTGTGGGCCAACATCATCGGCCTTATCCTGGTCTACCTCGCGGCGGGTTACTTCATCGGCGGGCGCTGGGCCGATCGCGACCCGCGCCCGGTTACGTTCTACCGCTTGCTGGCGTGGGCTGCGCTGGTGACTGCCGTCGTGCCGGTGATCGCACGTCCGGTGCTGCAAGCCGCAGCGAGCGCCGTCGAAGGCATCAATGCGGCTGTGGCCTTGGGGTCTTTTGCCGCCGTGCTGGTCCTCTTCGTTGTGCCCGTCACGTTACTCGGCTGCGTCTCACCCTTTGCCATCCGCCTCGCGCTTCAGGAGGTGGATAGCGCGGGCAATGTGGCCGGCAGGCTGTATGCGGTGTCCACCTTCGGGTCGATTCTCGGCACGTTCCTGCCCGTGCTGTGGCTCATCCCCGCCATCGGCACCACGCGCACGTTTCTCTTGTTCTCCGGCATTTTGCTCGGGGTCGCGCTCTTCGGATTGGCGCGCGTCGAGCGACGGGCGGCCGTGATTGCGCTGTGGATGCCGGTGGCGCTCATCGGGCTGACTTTGCTCGGCGCGAGCGGCCCGGTGAAGCAGACGCGCGGCCAGTTGATGGAGAAGGAATCGGCCTACAACTACATTCAGGTCGTCGAACGCGATGGCATGCGCCTGCTGCTTCTCAATGAAGGGCAGGGGGTTCACTCCGTCTATCGCCCGGGCGAACTGGCGACCTACGGCACGTGGGATTACTTCCTCGCGGCCCCCTTCTTCAACGCTGTACCCTACCCGGCAATGAACGTCGATTCTTTGGCCATCGTCGGCTTGGCTGCCGGAACCACCGCCCGCCAGTTCACGGCCGTTTACGGTCCCATCGCCATCGATGGTTTCGAAATCGACCCCGCCATCATCGATGTGGGGCGCACCTACTTCGATATGAATGAGCCCAACTTGCGCGCGCTTGCCGTGGACGGGCGCTGGGGGCTGGCGCACTCGGGCAAGAGCTATCGGGTGATCGCGGTGGATGCCTACCGCCCGCCTTACATCCCCTGGCACCTCACCACGCGTGAATTCTTCGAGCTTGTCCGCAGCAAGCTCAGCCCGGATGGTGTGTTGGTGATCAACGTCGCGCGTATGCCCGCCGACCGCCGCCTGGTCGAGGCGATGACGGCAACACTGGCGGCCGTGTTCCCCTCGGTCTACGTCGTCGATGTGCCCGACAGCCTGAACAGCATTCTCTATGCAACCGTGCTGCCGACGCAGGCCGAGAACCTGGCGCGGAACCTTGCGGGGCTTCAAATCGCCGATCCGCCGGTGCACCCGTTTCTGCTGGATGTGCTCACGCGCACGCTCGAGAACCTGCGCCCGGCCGTGCTCGGGGGAGTCGTGTTCACCGACGACCGTGCGCCCGTCGAGCAATTGACGAACGCCATGGTTGTCCGGTTCGTATTGGGCGGCGGGCTGGATTCCATCGAACCTCAATGAGTTGCGTGCAATTCGTGCCGCCGCGAGAAGGCGAGGCTTTGTGATGAAGCGATTCGCGCATGCCCTGATCGTGCTGGTTGTGCCGGTCATCCTGGTTCTGACCTGGCTACGAGTGCTGCTCACGCCGGTCTTCGTCCGCAGCGAGTACAACAAGACGGCCTTTCCGCCTGACCCATATGGGTTCAGCCTCGAGGAGCGTCTGCGCTGGTCGGAGATCTCGCGCCAGTATCTCCTCAACCGCGAGGGCATCCAGTTTCTGGGGGACCAGGCTCTTCCGGACGGCACGCCGCTCTACAACGCACGCGAATTGCGTCACATGGCGGATGTAAAGAGGGTTGTGAGCGGGGCGCTGCTGACGTGGGCGGTGGCATTGCTCGTCGGCGGGCTGGCCTCGGCCTACCTGGTCCGCCGCAGTGGGACCCTGTTCCTGCATGCCCTGCGGTCGGGCAGCGTGCTCACCGTTGCCCTGCTGGTCGCCATCTTGGCGGGCGTCGCGCTCGCGTGGAATTGGTTCTTCGTCTTCTTCCACAAGATATTCTTCACCGGCGACACGTGGTTGTTCCTCTACTCTGATTCGCTGATTCGCCTCTTCCCCGAAATGTTCTGGCAGGATTGCTTTGTGACGTTGGGGGTGGGTACCGGCTTGAGCGCGGTAGTGCTATGGGTCGTCACGCGCGTTGTCGAGAGGCGCCTTCGCGTTACGGCGGCAGCATCCGGAGCGGGGGCGGGGTGAGGCGGTAACCCGGGGATAAGTGATGGTTGCGGGGAGCAGCGCGCGCTGCTCCCCGCGTGTTTTACGGCATGGGATGACCGCGTATCCATGCGCGCAGGCGTTCACATAGCGCGGCGATTTCCGGGGCGCCGCCGTGTGGCGCTGCGGGCCACTCGTCGACGCGAGGCCCCCAATACTCGCGCGGGGCTCCGGGGTAGCGTGCCACGAGGTGAACATGCAAATGAGGAACGTGCTCGCCGATGATGAAAGCGTACACGCGTTCCGCGCCCTCGCTCTCGCGCAGGGCGCGGGCTAGGTGCCCGAGAAGTGGGCCCAGACGAGCGGCCTCGGTGGGGTCGAGATCCTCGATGCCGCGCGCGTGGCGGCGCGGCTCGAGCATCAGATAACCGAGGTAGGCCTGGGTCTGCCCCTCACGGATCTGAGCGTGGCCTGCGTAGAAGAGCCCATCCTCGAAGATCGCGCCACCGGGAATCATCACCTCGCCGCGATGCTTGCAGCACACATAGCAATCTGCTGTGTTGAGATCCGTCATCAGTGACCTCCCTTGAGTGCCCCCGGCTGCGAGGGAACAACGTCCCCCGAGCACTTGTTCGTCATTCCCGCGTGCTTCGGGCAGAAATCCAGGCCGCTAGCCTCGTCCGGAGGTCCTCCGAAGCACGGGGATGGTTTGCTCTGTGCTCTTGATCGTCATTCCCGCGTGCTCCGGGCAGAAATCCACGCCGCCAGCCTCGCCCGGAAGTCCTTTGAAGCACGGCGAGGGCTTGCTCTGTGCTCTTGATCGTCATTCCCGCGAATGCGGGAATCCATTCGCCGCGCAAGCCTTGGGTCCCCGCCTCGTGCACGCGGGGACGACGGACAAATGTCTCTTAGGTCGTCATTCCCGCGTGCTCCTGGCGGGAATCCAGGGTTTCAGCCGAGTTGAGTGGAAAGATCTTCCCAGAACGGATTTGTCTCCTCGATAAGTCGCACTTTCCACCTTCGCTTCCACTTCTTCAACTGCTTCTCGCGTTCAATCGCCGCGGCCATTGTGGCATGGCATTCGAAGTAGACCAACATCCGAACGGAGTGTTGCTTCGTGAATCCGTCGACCGCGCCGGTCTGATGGATCCAAACGCGCTTGCTCATGTCGGATGTGACACCAATGTAGAGTGTTCCATTGCGGCGGCTGGCCAGCATGTAGACGCACGGTCGCTTGGCCATTCCCTCCCCCTCGTTCCCTCGCTCTCAACAGGTCGCCCGTTCGTCCTGGGTCCCCGCCTCCGCGGGGACGACGAGCCCGGCCGGTGCGCTTGCCCGTCGCACGAAAACGTGAAGCATCTCTGGCAATCGATCGACGACCTGCTCTGTGTTCTTGTTGGTTGCCCCGCCTCCGCGGGGACGACGAGCCTCGCCGGTGCGCTTGCCCGTCGCACGAATTCGTCCATGACACCCATTCAACATGTCTTCGGACCGTCATTCCCGCGTGCTCGTGGCGGGAAACCACATGGGTCTACATGTGCGTGAGTGACGTGTCACGCGGGGACGCCGAGCCGGACCTGTGTCACTCCTTCGTCCGCAAGACCTCCGGCCCGTCGTTGCCGGGGCTGTTGACCAGCGCACTGACCACCCGCACCCGCAGCCTCTCGGCCGGGAAGGAGACGAGCAGCGCGGCCAACTCTTCCTCCGGCGCACTCGGGTCGAGCCAGCGCCGCGCGCCCTCACCTTCGAGGATAACTGGCATCCGGTCGTGAAATTTGCCGATGATCTCGTTCGCCGCGCAGGTCAGGATAGTGCCGCTGCGCACCTCCTCGCCCTCCGGCGAACGCCAGGCTTCCCATAGCCCGGCAAAGGTGAACG
>DATEAT010000141.1:0-3634 GCA_035288225.1 Anaerolineales bacterium
CCGGCGGGAGAGGATCGATCCCGGAGCCATCCAAAACGACCGAACCCGAATCGGGCATTTCGAAACCGGCCACCATGCGCAAGGTTGTCGTTTTGCCGCAACCCGAGGGACCGAGCAACGAGACGAACTCGCCCTGGCCGATGCTCAGGTCGAAATCTGCGACGGCCGGAACCGAGCCGTAAGTCTTGTTGAGATGCCGCAACTCAAGATAGGCCAACCGATCCTCCACCCGCTGCTCAGTTGTGGGCGCTGGGGACAACCGCCTTGCGCCCGTTGCCGCCTCGTGTGGCCAAGGTGGCGATGCGCAGAATGACCATCGATAATAGCCAGGCCACCGAGAAGCTGATCACCGAATAGGCCGAGGCGATGCGCCCATCGCGCCGCGTGTAGTACACCAACTGCATGGGAAAGGTTTTGTAGCGCGCGCCCACAAGCAGTGTTGCCAGTGCGAACTCCGCAAAGACAGTGGCGAAGACCAGCAGCGCTCCGCTCAGAATGCCCGGCAGGATGTTCGGGAGGATGACCTCACCAAGCGTGCGCCGCCAGGAGGAACCCAGGCTCTGCGCCGCCTCCGTCAACCGACGAAGGTCGATGGCCTCCAGGCTGTTGGCCACTGGCCGGTACATGAACGGCAGGGTGTAGATGACGTAGGCCATGATCAGCATGTAGGGCGTGCGCGCTACTGCGAGCGGCGGCTCCCCGTACAGGCGAATGAGCCCCAGCGCCAGCACCACGGTAGGGATCGCAAACGGCAGCGTCGAGAGCAAGTCCATCAACACCCGACCGCGCGGCAGGCGCAGGTGCACCCAGTAGGCTGTCGGCACGATGATGATCGCGCTTGCCAGGACGGTGCCCGCCGAAAGAACAATCGAATTGCGGAACACGATGCCGAACCAGCGGTCGGCGAACGTTGCCCGATACCACTCCAGTGTCAGGCCCTCCGGCAGGACAGTCCGATCCCAGCGCGTGGACACCGAAAACATGTAGGTAGCGAAGATGGGCACCAGCATGTAGGCCAGGAAGGCCGCGATGGGCAAGCAGCCCAGTGGCGATGACTTCTTCATTCGCGCCATGTTCGGGCCCTCCGCGCGGCAAATTGGTACAGCCAGATCGTGCCGCCCATCAAGAGCAGTGTCAAGATGGCCATGGCGTCCCCGGCGCCGGGATCGCGAAGCACCTCGCCGGTGAGCAGGAAACCGATTTGCAGCGTCACCAGGCTAAAGCGCGTCCCGGTCAGGGTGTAGGCGGTGGAGAAGGCGCCGAACGCGTTGGCAAAAAGGAGGAAGAGCCCCGAGACCAGGGCTGGAGCCATGATCGGCAGGCCGATGTATTGCCAGTACCTGCGGGTAGAGGCGCCCAGGCTACGCGCCGCCTCGCGCCATTCACTTCGCAGGCCGGCAATGGTGGGGATCGCGAGCAGAACCATGAGCGGCAACTGGAAGTACGTGTAAGCCAATACCAGCCCCCAGAAGGAGTAGATGCTGAAGTCCGGGTAGATCTTCCAGCCGAGGTACTTCTCCAACGCCAGGGTCACTACCCCACTGCTGCCGAGGACCACAACGAAAGCAAAGGCGAGCGGCGCACCTGCGAAGTTGGAGGTAACATCGCACAGGGTGACGAGCATCTCGCGCACACGCTCACTGGCAAGGCGATAGATCGAGTAGGCGGTCACTGTGCCGAGCACCATGCCCAGCACCGCGGTCAGGCCAGATAGAAGAATGCTGTTTCGAAAGGAGCGCGCATAGACCGAAGCGGCCATCTTCGCGTAATGCGCGAGAGTCAGTTGCGAATCGGCCGTGGTGAAGCTTCCCCGCACAAGGAAGACGAGCGGCAGGAGTTCGAACAAGAGGCACACCAGCAGGAAGGGAGCCATCGGCAGCCACGGCCGCAGTCGCTCCCACCCGCCCCAAGCCCGCGTCCGCGCCCTCATGCGCCAGTCTCCGCAGAACCACCACCGCGGATTTCAACCTCACGCCCGCGGCGGCGAATGCGAAGCACTTGCAGGCGGGGGTCGAAGTCCCAGCCCGGGCCCTTCGCGCTGGTGCCAGCGCGTCCATCGTCGAGCAAGTGCCCGTCACAGACCACCTGCACCGGAGTGAACGAAAGACGCAGCGTCTCCTCGCCGTGCAAGTGAAAAGCTCGGTAGCTCACGTGCATTGGTTTGTAGTCGATACATTGCACCACGGACGTGCTACGGAGAAGATGATCCTGCCCAGCCGGCGCACACTCGGGAAGATGCGCCATGGCCTCGAGGAAGTGCGGCACATAATCGAAATACCCGTCGGTGAACCAACACTGGTTGTAGTAGTCCGGCCGATCGACCCCCACGCGAACCCAGCCGTTGTCATCCGCCATGTAGGTTGCCCAATTGAGTGAACGAACCGCGCGCTCGCGATATGCCTCCTCACCGCTGCGGGCGGCGAGCGCGGCACACAGTGAGGCGTAACGGGCCGTGTGGCTGCCCATGGTGTGGTAGCAGAAGCGCTGTTCGTGGATGGCCACTGCCCTGAAAAACGGCTCAGCCGCAAGCGCCCCGTCCACCCAGGCCACGAGCGCTTTCGCCCGCGCCAGCCCGTCTCCGTCATCGTGCGGTGGAGTCAACAAATAGCGCGCCGTTTCGAGCGGGCTGTACTGGTCACGATTCGCATTGTGCGGGTCGAGGCGGATGTCCTCGAAGTATCCCTTCCACATGCCGTTCGCGAGCGGGTATCGCTCAAGCCAGGCGATGGCCTCGCTCCCCGATCGCGCCAGCTCGCCGTCCTCATCCATGCCGAGGGCCACCAATTCCTCGAACAGTCGAATGGCGGCGACCACATGGCTTGTGTATTCCTCCACCACTTCACCTGTGCGCGCGTTCACTCGGAACGGCCAGGGGGAGTGTTCCTCATCCCCCGGCCGCTGCAGTTCCCCCAGCCTCCGCGCGCATTGCAGGCCAAGTTCCAGGTAGGTGCTCTCGCCGGTGATCTGGTAGAAACGAACATACCCCAGCGCCGCCTGAGCCGCCTTGTCGGGTTCGATGACCTCGAAACCATCCGCTCGCGCTCCGGCGTAGACGCCGTACACGGGTTCGGCCGACGCGTATGGGAGCCCGGGCCAGGCAAAATCCGTCGGCGTGTGATAGGCCGCCAGACGGTCGAGCATCGACCGCACGACCTCCACCAGCCACATCTCACCGGAGTAGGGCATGTAGTGCGACAGCGTCTCGACCGCCATCGCGAACTTGCCAGCCGGGTTGTCGGGCCAAAGCGCCGGCCGCAGCGGGTCAGTCCAGAAGCACGAGTAGACCATGTACCAGGGGAGCCCTGAGCGCGGCTCCACCGGGCATCGGCGGATGAAATCCATCGCCAGCCAGATGACGCGGTCGTACTCGGCCCACGGCTGGAGGGCTTCGGCCTCATCGAGTAACACCTCGTGCTCGTTGATGTAGATCATGCGCTATGCATCGGGTCCGGGTATCTCAGCCGCCTCGGCGCGACAACATCGCGACGATCTCCTCGAACACGGTGAGCACCCGTTCCACTTGCGCTTCACTGATCACGAGCGGCGGTTTGATTTTCACAACGTTGCCGAGCTTGGAGTACTTGGCTTCGCCAAATATGACCCCGCGCTTGAGCCCTTCGTCGATAAAACGGTG
>DATEAT010000142.1:0-2075 GCA_035288225.1 Anaerolineales bacterium
TCGGTTAACGAGAACTGCTTATATGTCTTGGCCATGGCAACACCAAGCTATCATGGTGTTGCACTTGTGCCGTGAATTCACGGCATCCAGTTGCCCTAATTGCCTGGACCCCCGCCTTCGCGGGGGTGACGGGAGGGAGGATGTCATGCCCGCGGATAGCGCTTCGCATCCCGGAGGGGATCCCGTAGAGGAGGCGGGCATCCAGAGTCGATTCAACCCTGGACCCCGTGAATTCACGGCACAAGTGCAACACCATGATAGCTTGGTGTTGCCATGGCCAAGACATATAAGCAGTTCTCGTTAACCGAGAGAATCGAGCTATATCGCATGCACAGGGAAGGCCGTTCGATGCGTGCGATCGCCATCGCCCTGGGACGATCGCCCAGCACCATCAGTCGGGAGCTGGAGCGCAACAGCCGGAAGACCAAGTCCTGGTCTGGGGGCTATCAGCCGGTGCGCGCTGAGGCGTTGCGGCAGCGCCGGCGCGGCTGGGATGCGCGCTTCAAGCTCGCGCGCGATGCCGCGCTGCGGGCGCACGTGCGCGAACGCCTCGAGGCGGGCTGGTCGCCCGAGCAGATTGCAGGAGAACTTCGCCGCCAACACGGCCGCTGCATCATCTCTCACGAAGCCATCTACCGCTTCGTCTACCATCGCTCGGACCAGAAGGACTATTGGCATCGGCTACTGCCGCAGCGCAAATCGCGCCGTGGGCGCCTGGGCGAGCGCGGGGGCAGTCCCATAGAGCACATTCAAGAGCGGATTCCCATCCAGGAGCGCCCCGCCGAGGTCGCCTCCCGCGTCAGTCCCGGGCACTGGGAGGGCGACTTGATGCTCTTTGCCCGCTACGGCCAGGCGGTGCTTGTCACTCATGAGCGCAGCACCCGGCTGCTGCTCGCGCGCCGTCAACCCAACAAGGCCGCCGCCCCCGTCGCCCGTGAGCTCACCGAGCAGTTCGGGGCACTGCCCGCGGCGCTGCGGCGCAGCCTCACCGTCGATAACGGCACCGAGTTCGCCTACCACTATCGGCTGCCCCGCGAACTCGGCATGGCCACCTACTTCTGCGATCCCCATGCCCCTTGGCAGAAGGGTGGCATCGAGAACGCCATCGGCCGCATGCGTCGGCGCCTGCCACGCAAGACCGATCTGGCCACCGTCAGCCTCCGCAAACTCGACCACCTGGTGGCCGCCTACAACCACACACCCCGCAAGTGCCTGGGCTTCCAGACCCCGGCTCAAGTATTCTGCGAACACCTCAAAGTGTTGCACTTCAAGCGTGAATCCACCTCCCCGCCTTCGCGGGGATGACGCGCTGGGAGTTCCGTCGCGCCCGCGAAGGCGGGCGCCCAGCATCCGCTTGCGTCAGGTTCCCCCCCGTGTCCCTTGCGCCTCAGCCCACGAGGAGAACAGCCTCCAAGGGCCCCAGCTCAAGCGCGAGCCCCTCCGGGCCGACGCCGAGCTGGCGGTCTGAAAGGCCGTCGCGTACCTCACGTCCGGGCCGCCAACCCAGGCCTCCGACGGGCAAACGGACTTCCTGTGTCGCCTCGGACAGACTGACCACACACACGGCCGACTGGTTTTCCCAGCGCCGGGCAAAGGCAAGGATGCGGGCGTCGTCATCGGCCACCAGAAATTCGAGGCGCCCTCGCCGAATCTCGGGGCGGGTCTTGCGAAGCTGGATCAACCGGCGCAGCAGGTCACGGCGCGAGGTGTCCCAGGCGGCCGGGTCCCACGGGAATGCGGCGCGGGAGGCGGGGTCTTTGCCGCCGGTCAGACCGATTTCATCGCCGTAGTAGATCCCCGGTGCGCCGGGCAGGAGGAATTGGAGGCAGGAGAGGAGGCGCAGCCGCCGTGAGTCTTGATGCGCCAGCGTCGCCACACGCTCGGTGTCGTGCGATCCCAACAGGTTGTACTGCGCGAGCACGTTGGCCTCGGGATAGGCGCCGATCTGTCCTTCCAGTTCCAGCCGGAAGGCGCTCGGCGTGAGGCTACCTTCGACCACCAGGTCGAGAAGGGACTTGCGCAACGGGTAGTTCATCAGACCATCGAACGTGCGCGGTCCGACCCAGCGTGGATCG
>DATEAT010000143.1:0-3803 GCA_035288225.1 Anaerolineales bacterium
CAGCTCCTTGGGTTTCTCCACCCCCTCTCCGCCATACTCCGTTTTATCGAAGACAGATGCGAGGCGCAGAGCCTGCCCTGCAAGGGGGGCAAGGGGGTGAGGCGGGAAACGGTGCTTCCGCATTCTGCTAGTGGTGCTCAGCCGCCTCGGCCTCCGCCTTAGTCTTGTGGATCGTTCCATCCGGGTGCTGGGGCGGGGTGTAGATAGTGTAGAGCCTAAGCGGCTCGCTCTTTGAGGCGTTGATCACGTTGTGGTAGGTGCCGGCGGGCACGACGACCGCCTCGCCGTTCTTTACCTTATGTTCTTCGCTGCCGTTGAACACGAACTTGGCCTTGCCCTCCTCGATGCGGAAGAACTGGTCCACATTGAGATGGACTTCGTTACCGATTTCCTCGCCGCCCTGCAGGCACATGACGACCAACTGGGCATGCAAGCCGGTGAAGAGCACGCGGCGGAAGAACTTGTTCTTGAGGGTTTCTTTTTCGATGGGTCCGACGTAGCCGGTCATTTCCATGCCTCCTGGAATGTTAGGAGAAGATCCGACCTTAATCGCAACCGACTTCTTGACGGTTTCAGACCTCCCCCCGGTATCGATGCGAGGTGTCTGGTTGGGGTCGTATGGCGCAGGCAAGGGCGGCGGCGCCGGGCCCCACACGTCGACCGAGACTCCCATTCGCTGCAGGTCCGCCAGCAAGCGCTGCGGATCGACCGCCAGCGCCTGAAGATGCAACCCGGGCCGTCGCGCCGTGCCGTCGAGCATCTGCAGCAGACAGGCGGCCATCGGCGCCGCGGTGAGCACGTAGCCATCCGGGTGGAAAACCGAGACGCGCATGCAGCGAGTGGCTCCTAAGGCAATCCCGCGCGCCTCGAGCATCAGCAGCGTGCCGTAGGGCGGCGCGCTGAACTTGCGCAAGCCCCACACCAACATGCGCCCAAAGGCGCGCCCTCCGGCCTTGGGTGCGACGGCCATCCAGGCCATGCCCAGCGGCATGAGCACCCAATCGACGAACCAATTGAACCCCCCAACAAAGAAGCCGGTCTCCTCAAGCCCGGGGATGAGGTCAGGCAGCGGACGCAGCTCCTCGAGGAACATGGGCATCGTGTAACGCCGACCAAAACCGCGGCCGAAGGTCATCCATACCGGCCGGAAGGACTCGACCCACCCCATCGGGCGCCAGTGGCCATCCTTGTAGTGCAGCGATTGGAAATCGCGGAACTCGGTCACCAGTTCGTCGATGGTCGAGGGCGAGACCTCGAGCGATCTCCAGTCGATTTGGATCACACTCCCGACATTGGCGGTTTGCAGGCGGTCGAAGCGCGCGGCGGCGAAGCGCACCAGCGCGGCCGGCAGGCCAGGATGGAAGCCTGCATCGGTGATGAAGCAGCGCCCGGCGGCCTGGATGCGCGCGGCCATCTTTTGCAGCGCGGCCACCTTGGCGCGGGAAAACTGCGGGTCGAGGTAATCGAGCCCGGCCTCGAGCGCGGCCTCGGCCACGACCGTCGCCACAGGAGAGGTGCTCGAGGCGGCCACCACCAGCTTGGCGCCCTTGAACGCGCGCAGCAGGCTCTTACGGTCGCCGGCATCGGCCGCGATGCCGCGAACCCGTTTGCCGGGGAAGCGTTGGTTGAGTTCGTCCGCTGCGGCCTGAGCCCGAGCCTCATTGCGCCCGGCCAAGACGAGACGAACCCGGCTGTGTGCGAGCATCAGCCGCGCCAGCGCCCGGCCGGTGTTGCCGTAACCACCCAGGATGATGATCGTCGGATCAGCCAATGGTCACCTTCGCTTCTCAACTCGAGACATCGCTCGCGGCGAGCGGAGCGAGGCCTGGCGCCTCATCTAGATGATAGCCTTCTTGGCGCGCATGTCAATTCGCGTCGCGTCTTTTGGCAGAGGGGCGATGGGGGCCGACCGCGCGAGGGGCCATCTCGGACATGCATTCCCGAATCAAACGCTCAGCCGCTCCGCCAATGATGAATGGCTGACTGCGGCCGCCAATGGCCACCCGCACGTCCTTCATGCGCCTTGCGCGGCCAGGTGGGAAAGCTCAATCGTCGCCCCGTGAGAGAGGGCAAGGGTGAGAGCGCCGTCTGGGGACCCCTCACCCCTACCCTCTCCCCAGAGAGCCTGTGAACGAATTGGTGTTCCCTCCTGTAGCTGAAGGGGTTGTAGCACTATGGAATGTGCGCCCTGGACAGCTTGGCGGCTTGGGGAGGGTTGAAGGATGGACGGGACATTGTTCGAGATGCCAGCAGCACAAGCGCGGCAGGATTCAGATAAGGGGACGGGGCGGCCGCGGCTGAAGCGAGCCAACCGACAGCAAGTGCAGTGGCAGCCGATGGACCTGGACGGGTTGCTGGGCGAAGACCATGCTGCGCGTTTGGTTTGGGAGTTCGTGCAAGAGCTCGACCTTTCCGTCCTGTATGGAAACATCCGAGCGGTGGAAGGGCACGCAGGCCAGAGTGCGATCGACCCGAGGATCTTGATGGCGCTCTGGCTGTATGCCACCCTGGAAGGAGTTGGGAGCGCCCGGGCCTTGGACCGTTTGTGCCAAGAGCACGTGGCCTACTTGTGGATCTTGGGTGGTGTGACGGTGAACTACCACACGCTGGCGGAGTTTCGGGTGTCTCAGGGTGAAGTGCTGAACCAGTTGCTGAGCGAGAGTGTCGCCTCGCTGATGGCTGAAGGGCTGGTGAGTCTTGAACGTACCGCCCAGGACGGTGTTCGTGTGAGGGCCAGCGCCGGTGGCAAGTCTTTCCGTCAGCGGGCCAAGCTAGAGGACTGTTTGCACGAGGCGGAAGCCGAGGTGGAAAGGTTGCGGGCTGAGCTGGAGGTGGATCCCGGGGCGAGCTCTCGCCGCCAGCGGGCAGCGCGGGAGCGCGTGCGGCGGGAGCGGGTGACCCGAGTACGGCAGGCATTGAAGCAAATGGAGGCGTTGGAGGAACGACGGGGGAAGAGCTCGCGCAAAGGCAGCAAGCGCAAAGCGGCGCGGGCGTCCACGACCGACCCGGAGGCGGGCATCATGAAGATGGCCGATGGCGGCTTCCGGCCGGGATATAACGTGCAAATGGACGTCGAGACGGCGGGGCGCCTGATTGTTGGCGTGAGGGTGACCAACGCAGGGGTGGATCAAGGCCAGATGACGCCCATGGTCGAACAGGAGCAACAACGCTATGGGCACGCAGCGGGTGAACACCTCGTCGACGGCGGCTTCGCGACCCACCGCGACATCCAGGAGCTGGCCGCGAAGGGGGTGGTGGTTTACGCTCCAGTGCCGGAAGCCCGAGTCGTGACCCAGCCCCCTCATGGACCGCCCGAGGCTCTGCCGGCAGCGGTCATCGCCTGGCGCAGGCGCATGGAGACGAAAGAGGCGAAGGCGATCTACAAGCAGCGCGCCAGCACCGTGGAATGGGTGAACGCTATGCTCCGCAACCGAGGGCTGCACCAGTTTCCGGTGCGAGGCCTCGAGAAGGTCAAAGCGGTTGTGCTGTGGTTCTGTCTGCTCCACAACCTGTTCATTCGACGCAAACTGAGGCAGACCGCGGCCGCTTAAAACGGAAGGGCAAAAAGAGCAAGGAACACCGCCAGAAGAGAGGCAACGACCTCCGCAGGCCCTCATGCACCGCCCAGGGTGCTCAAGTGACCCTCCTTCAAACCCTGCCGTCGCAGCTTCCGCATGCGTCCCCGCCGTTGTCAACGGGATTCGTTCACGGGCTCAGACGGGAGAGGGAAGGAGCGCATGCTGCGCTCACAATTTGGATGTGGTCTCGATTGAAAGCTATGTCGACTTGGCATTCGTGCCCAT